>JBDNJN010000030.1:0-4351 GCA_041687725.1 Pseudanabaena sp. | reverse complement strand
ATATCAATGCTGCTATCAATATTAAAAACATTGCTGTCGGGCGGACAGTGATTAAAGCTCAGCGTGTAACCGAACCGATTGGTGGTGTTGCTGAGAAGCCCGCGCTGTACGCCTAAGCGTCAGCGTCGGGAGTCGTCACATATGATTCGGCGGGCAAAGCCCGCCGAATCATATCTGGTTTTTGAAGTATGTAATTTATTTGATTTGCGATCCTCTTGCGTCAAGAACTTCTGCTATACAATGGCTAATAGCTATTTTAAATTCTTAATAATTTGCTGCAATAAATACTATGGCACTGAAAAAAGGCACACTTGTCCGCGCAATTCGCGAAAAACTAGAAAATAGCTCTGAAGCAATGGCAAATGATACACGCTGGTCATCGTATCTTTTTGAGACATGGGGCGAAGTGTTGGAGTTTCGTGGTGATTATGTCCAAATCAAGTTTGGTAAAGTGCCAACTCCTGTAATTTGGCTTCACAAAGATCAATTAGAAGAACAAGCGGCTTAATTTGTGAAAAGCGCACCCGATGGGTGCGCTTTTTTATGTGTTTATCTTTATACAGCGCTTCGCGCTGTCATAAAATCCAGAGAAACTATTGATAGGGCCGCGAAGCGGCACTATCAATAGTTTCTCCCTAAAGCCTCAATAGGCTATATCTAAAAATTCATGACAATTATTTTGACGAATGACGATGGCATTGATGCTGAGGGTATTTGGTCTTTGCAGCAAGCTACTGAATTAGTTTTCGGCGCAAAAGGCGCGATCGCTGCACCTTCGCGTCAATACTCAGGCTGTGGACATCAAGTAACTACTGATATGCCGATCGCTATTCATAAACGCGATGATCTGGGTGAGCATATCTACGCGATCGCTGGTTCACCTGCGGACTGTGTGCGCGTGGCGATCGCGCATTTGTATAGCGATGTGAAATTGGTACTGTCAGGAATTAATCATGGTGGGAATATGGGCGTGGATGTCTATATGTCAGGCACAGTGGCGGCAGTGCGCGAGGCAGCTTTTCATAATATTCCTGCGATCGCTATTTCCCATTACCAAGATCGCCGTAAAGCCTTTGATTGGAATTGGGCAGCCCAGACAACTGCCGCGATTATTAAACAACTCATGCAAATCGAACTTGCGCCTCAGTCTTATTGGAATGTGAATTTGCCCCATGTTGATGATCTTGATGGCAAAATCCCTGAGATCGTGTTTTGCGAAAAATCGAGTCAGCCATTGCCCCTAGAGTTTAAAACTGATGGCGATCGCGTTACCTATGCAGGTCGTTATCATCTACGCGATCGCACTCCCAATACTGATGTCGATGTTTGCTTTTCTGGCAAAATTGCGGTTACACAAATGCATATTTAAGCAAGTTGCGATCGCATTTTTTTGGCAATCAGATCGGGATGTTCAGCTTGCATGATCGCCCGAACGACGGCGACTCGTTTTGCACCTGCGGCGATCGCCTCTTCTAAATTGCGCTCATCTAAACCACCGATCGCAAACCAAGGAATATTTATATTTTGGGCAGCATAGGTTACATATTCGTGACCTGATGCTGCTTTATTAGGTTTGGTGGGCGTGGCATGGACTGGCCCCACACCGACATAATCAACTTGATTATTCAGGGCAATTTCTAATTCTTGGGGGTTAGTCGTCGATTGCCCGATGATATATTGCGAGGCATCGCCATTTTTGTTGAGGATTTGGCGCACTGCGGAAACTGGTAAATCAGTTTGCCCCACATGGATGCCATCGGCTCCAACCGCGATCGCAATATCAACGCGATCGTTGACTAAAAACAAAGCATCGTATTTATGGCAAATTTCGCAAAGCTGTTGGGCGATCGCATAGCGAGTTCCGTCTTCACCATCTTTTTGGCGATACTGCACGATCTGTACGCCGCCTTGTAAAGCTGACTCCACGACGGACACGATATTATCAACGGGCATGGTCACCAGATACAAATTAGCCGTTTGCAACTTTTGACGGCGAATTTGGCCAATATGGGTAACTTCATGGGCTAGTAATTGACTTTCAAGGGTATAAACCTGATAGCGCATTTGTTTCATCGCTGCACCCATGTTTGGGTCAACTACTTTGCCATATTCTTCTAAAACTCTGAGGGCTTCTTGCAAGCGTCCCATATTAGCGCGGAGGACAGATTGCACATTAGCTCGACTTACTTCATTGGCATGGCTCAGCCCTGTAGCAGGATCGTCGGGAGTATTACGGGCGCGGCGAAATTCTTCTTTGTGCCATTGGGCGAGTGCTTGGCGCATGTGCTTGCAGCGATCGCATAGATCCACATCTTCTAGCCCAAAGCGACACCATTCTTCGATCGTGCGGAGAGCCTCACGGGCGCGATCAAGATTGGCATCGAGGATGCGATAAATAATTTGTTGAGACATAATAAAAAACCATATTTAGAGTGGCGTGCTTCGCACGCCACTCTAAATATATTAAGGCTACTAAAATTCAAAGTCAAAATCAGGTTCAGCGCGTAATTTGCCTAGCCCTAATTCTTTGTCATCAATCAGTTTGATTTCGTAATAGCCCAAAATGTGATGCGGTGCAGGGTTACCGCGAGAAGCACCAGTGATGCCCATCGAAATAATCACGCAGACATTGCCTTTATTAGTCTTGGCGCGTTGTCTCCAGCGTTTATGATGTTCGCCATTGAGAGTGGGTTTGTCAAATTCACCGAATAGATGTAGATCATCATTGCCCATCACCATTAAGCCAAGCTGACAGGTATTGCCAAGGATATCTTCGGCAGGATTGAAGCACAAAGACGCGATGCCATCAAAATCATTGATTTCTTCGATCAATTCCAAGGCTTTGGGGCGTGAAGTCTGAATCATCAAACCAGGTAAGCCTTCACCTTTTTGTGCTGCGGCGATCGCCGAAACTGAGTCAGATAGTTGACGATGAATGGAGGCGTTGCGTAAGAACTCCACCTGCTGCCAAGGGATCGTCATCATATTGATCAGCGCATTATCTGGCCAGAGATCCTCATAGATTTCGGGTGAGTCGTCATCATCGTCGTCATCTTCTTCGACTAATTGATGCAACTCATCAGCCAGTTCGGGCATGGTTTTGACCAAAATCTTAATCGCTTCTTCGGCATCACCATCGAGGCTCGGCGCGTAAACCGTATAAGTGCCTGAGAGATTACTAAAACTGGTGTTTAAGCGTTTATGGTGCTGTTGCCAAAATTTATTTAGAGCCTCTAGCGCTACGGTCAAGGCGATCGCCTCTTCATCATAGAGATAGGGTCTACCGCCTTCAAGGGGATGCAAAGCGCCGTAAATTGGTTGCATCGGGACAACTTCCGCAGGCAGCGATCGCTTCTTGCCACGAAATGGAAATGGCGGCAGATCATCTTCCATTTCTAAATCAGGTGTTTCAAAAAGATTAAACAAACAATCTTGGTGCAGAAATGTCTCTTCGATTTCATCATCAGAACTACTTTCAACAATCCGCTGTCGGAATTTGACTAGAGACTCTTCGGAGCGATAAAAAATTATCCCTTGTTCTAAGCCCATTTTGCCCATGACGACCGCATAAAGAGTGTCGATATCCCAGCGATCGATCTTGAGTGCAATCACCTGATGATCCCAAAGCGTATTCCAAGGTGCATTTCGCCATATTTGCTCGGACTGCTTGTATAAATTTGCGGCAAACCGTTCTGGCACGACGGGTGGATTTTCGGTAAAGCTCTCTAAAATATGCGAAAAGATTTCGTCAATTAGGGGCAATCGCTCAACATATTCGACAGAAATCCCTAAATCCTGCAATACACCGCGCAAATAAAACTGAAGTTCGCGATCGCATACTAAGATTTTTTGCGGCAAAGATGGTTGCGAAGGACTTTGAGGATGTTCGATCGCTTGTAACAAGGCGCGGACAAATGCTTCTTGCCCCACGACTGCATCAACTACGTCCATCGAGCGCACCATCCCCTGCGAGCCATCTACCCACAAAATACAATGCGGCTTAGACTCTTCATCAGGAGCATGAAGCGGAATAATATTAGAAGAGTCTTGCGGTTGGCGGGTTTTGGCAGGTAAAGCACGGCGATCGCCTTCCCAAACCGCAGATGACTGCTTGAGTTTTTTGAGGCGACGAAGAGTAGATCGGTTTAGCGTGGTCATCGAAAATTTTCTCTAGATTAGCCACTCTTAAAAAAATTCATAAGAGTGCGTTGATGTTAGTGTCTTTAATTTTTCGCCACTAGCAGGAGAGAAAAATATAAGCCTAAAGTTAAGGAGGAACAAGATTTAAAGGCAGTGTCGCATGAGCATAGCAGAACGAGAACAACAAATTCTTCGGGTGAAAGCCAACAGT
>JBDNJN010000243.1:0-56216 GCA_041687725.1 Pseudanabaena sp. | reverse complement strand
TTTGCGGTACTGGATGGATAACGATAAAGTGAACGGCTATGACCTCAATAAGCAGATGGCTGTACTCGCAAAAGAGTTTGACTTCGCTAAGAAGTTAGGCTCTCAAGCAAGGCAATCAGGCTCTGAGAGAGCGTGGTCATCCATCTCTAGGTTCTATGACAACTACAAAAAGAAAGTATCAGGTAAGAAAGGATTCCCCAAATTTAAGAAGCGTGGCAATTCAGTTGAATATAAACAAGCTGGATGGAAGCTCTCTGAAAATCGGAAATATCTAACTTTGACCGATGGCTTTAAAATTGGTAGATTGAAGTTAGTTGGTTCTCGTGATCTTAATTCTTACCAAATTGAGCAGATTAAACGAGTCAGGCTAGTTCGCCGTGCTGATGGTTACTACGCTCAATTTTGTGTAGATATTGAGCGTAGAGAGTCGTTAGAGCCTAGTCGGAAAACACTTGGTTTAGATGTGGGATTAAACCATTTCTATACTGATTCTGATGGTCAAACAGTTGAGAATCCTAGATACCTTAGAAAGTCTGAACGCAAACTCAAAAAGTTACAGCGCAAGGTTTCTAAGCGTAAAAAAGGTTCAGCTAATCGCAGGAAAGCAGTTAAACGATTAGCAAGAAAGCATCTGCAAGTCAGTCGGCAGCGTAAAGATTTTGCAGTAAAAACTGCGAGATGCGTAGTTCGGTCAAACGACCTGATTGCCTACGAAGACTTGCAAGTGCGGAATATGGTTAAGAATCATAAATTAGCCAAGTCAATCAGTGATGCAAGCTGGTCAATGTTTCGGCAATGGGTTGAGTATTTTGGTAAGGTATTTGGTAAGGTCACTGTTGCAGTGCCGCCTCACTATACGAGCCAAAATTGTTCAAATTGTGGAACATTGGTTAAGAAAACTCTGAGTACCAGAACGCATCAATGCAGTCATTGTGGAACGGTATTGGATAGAGATCGCAATGCTGCTCTGAACATCTTGGCTCTTGGTTTAAGTAGGGTAGGGCATACCCAAACTCAGTACGCCTGTGGAGAGTTCGACCTCTGCCAAGTAGATGCAAGTCTATCTGGTAAGTTGTCTCGCTGAATCAGGAATCCCCGTCGCTTTACTCGCGGGGAATGTCAACTATACTCGTTGTCTCCACTCAAGTGACAATTTTTTTTGCGATCGCATACAATCCTGAAGATATAAATTTATTAGACTCTGATAAGGAATACCGACCTCCTCAGAAATACCTTTGAAATAATCTACCACTTCTTCTTCTAGGCGAATTGTCACCTGCTTTTTTAATTTTTTAAAGTATGGATTCTGAACTGAATCAGAGAAATCATATTCATCTTTCATAGGTCAAATTTACGGTACTGTTGAATTTCTTGTTTTGTAGCTCTACGGGCTGAAATAATCCGAATTATGACATCGCCTTCTCGATAAACATGACACACTACCAAAATGCGAAACAAACGACTAATTCCCAAAAGAATATATCGTTCTTCATCTAGAGAATGGTCTGGATCATAGCGTAACCGCGCATTTTCATCATAAAAAACCGTTCGCGATTCTTCAAATGAAACTCCATGTTTGCGCTCGTTTGTTTTTGCTTTTTGATCGTCCCAGTCAAAACATAACTCACTCATACTTACATTGTAACTACAAAGTAATTTATTTACAAGATTCACTCAAGATTTTCTATCGTCCGAAACAAGAAACTGAAGTGTTTGATGAACCTGACCAAGTTCTACCCATGCCAGCATTTGCCAAAGAGATAAATCTAACCGTAAAGAATTTGTTTGATTGGTTGTCAGAGTAAGGATAAGGGGCGATCGCATTTTCTTAATCTATTTCTCTGTGCTAGAAAATTTGCGATTTAATTCGTAGACAAAAAAGCTAATAGAAAGCCCTCGTAAAGCGCTATATTGCTAGATGACTGCCATTTAGCAAAGTTCTATGCCCCAAACGATCGCCGATATTAATGCCAAAATCAAAGCTGGTAAGGCTAAAGTCCTTACTGCCACCGAACTGAAAGCCCTTGTCGCGGATATCGGTGTCACCCAAGCCGCTAAAAAAGTGGATGTGATTGTCACAGGCACATTTGAGCCGATGGAGTCGTCGGGGGCAATTATTAATTTAGGACATACCGATCCACCGATCAAGATTCGGACTTGTTGGATCGATGGTGTACCTGCCTATGCAGGGTTTGGGGCAGTCGATATTTATTTGGGCGCAACCCAAGAGGCTGATCCTAGCGATGAAGCTCCACAATTTCGGGGCGGTGGTCATGCGATCGCCGATTTGATCGCGGGTAAGACCGTAAGTTTTAAAGCGATCGGGCATCCCAATGATTGCTACCCTCGCGCCAATTTTGAAACAACGATTACTAAAGATTCTATTAATCAGTTCTATCTATTTAATCCTCGCAATCTTTACCAAAATTTTATTGTCGGTGTCAATGGTGGCGAAGATACTCTCTATACTTATCTAGGTCCCCTTCAGCCCCGACTAGGCAATGCTGTCTATTCCAATCCGGGAGCGATTTCGCCATTATGGAATGATCCTGATTTGCAATTGATTGGTATTGGCACACGCATCTTTATGGGTGGCGGGATTGGTTATGTGGCTTGGGAAGGAACACAACATTTTCCATTGCAAAAACGCTTAGAAAATCGCACGCCTATTGGACCTGCGGCAACTCTGGCGCTAATTGGTGATGCCAAGCAAATGACTCCTGAATGGGTGCGTGGCTGTTATTTTCGTAATTATGGAGCTTCTTTGATGATGGGTGTGGCTGTGCCGCTTCCTGTAATTAATGAAGAAGTGGTGGCTAGAGCCGCAGTGCTAGATGAAGAACTAGTTGCACCCGTAATTGATTTTTCGATTCCGCGGCGAGTGCGCCCGATTTTTGGTTCTGTTTCCTATGCTCAACTCAAGTCTGGCAAAATCACGATCGCAGGAGAAACAGTGCGGACTGCGCCTCTAGCAAGTTTGCATTTGTCCGAAGAAGCGGCTAAAACTCTCAAAAGCTGGATTGTCAAAGGAGACTTTTTACTAACTGAGCCTGTGGCGATGTTGCCAAGCGATCGCGCTTTTTTACCGCAAGACGTGCGCGGATTCTAATAGCTAGAGCGCAAAGCGGTATAGTTATAAATAGAATCGTAATATTTGTCAAGATTATCAAGAGCCTCTGCTTATGTCAGCCACAACCAAAAAATATCGATTAATTACCCGTAGTGACTTTGACGGTGTTGTTAGTGCCGTATTGCTTAAGGAACTTGATATGATCGATGAGATCTTATTTGTGCATCCTAAAGATGTGCAGGACGCTAAGGTAGAAGTATGCGATCGCGATATTTTGACCAACTTGCCGTATATAGAAGGTGCGTATTTAATCTTCGATCACCATACGAGCGAGACGATGCGAATTTATGATACTCCTGAAAATCATATTATCGAAGGGGAAGCACCATCGGCGGCGAGAGTCGTATATAACTACTATGGTGGCAAGTTAAAGTTTCCGCAAATTTCGCAAGCGATGATGCAAGCGGTAGACAAATGTGATTCTGCTCAATTTGATATTGAGGACATTCTCCATCCTCAAGGCTGGGTGTTATTGAGCTTTTTGATGGATTCTCGGACAGGATTAGGGAGATTTCGTGAGTTCACAATCTCTAACTATGCATTGATGATGGAATTAGTAGAAGCTTGTCGGAGCATGACTATTGAAGAAATCATGGAGCTTCCGAATGTAAAGGAGCGTGTAGAACTCTATTTTATGCAGCAGGAAATCTTTAAGAGACAGCTTCAAAACTGTGTAGAAGTCCACGATAAGTTAGTTGTGGTTAACTTACAGAATGAAGAAACAATCTACGCTGGCAATCGTTTTATGGTGTATGCACTCTATCCTGAGTCTAATATCTCCATGCATATTATGTGGGGAAGGCAAAAACAGAATTCTGTTTTTGCCCTTGGCAAGTCAGTTCTTAATCGTGATTGTTCTATTAATATCGGTGAATTGATGTTGAGATATGAAGGCGGTGGACATGCAAATGCGGGTACTTGTCAGATTGATAACGATCGCGCTGAAGAGATTAAACAGGAATTGATTAAGATTATTACGCGAAATAATGTGGTGCAGCCAGCAATGTTCCTCCAATAATTTTTACGGCAAATGGCGATGAAACCAAACCCAGATTTTTTGTAAAAGCCCCGCTTCGCGGGGCTTTTACAAAAATATTGTGGTTCGTTTGTTCGCCATTTACAAGTTAATGATTTAAAAAATGTTGTAATTTAGAGCGCAATACTCTGAGCGCGTTGGCACGGTGGCTAATTTTAGCTTTGACCTCTGGCAAAATTTCCCCAAAGGTTTGCTGAATCTCTGGTATTAAGAAAATCGGATCATATCCAAATCCCCCCTTACCGCGTGGAGCGTCAGCGATCGCCCCTTTACAAATGCCAATAGCATCAGCAACGATCGCACCATCGGGTGAGGCGATCGCGATCGCGCAGACAAACTGAGCTTCCCGATTAGGCTGATTGCTGAGTTCCGATAAAACTCGATTAATGCGATCGCTATCTGTATCGGCATATCTTGCCGATAGTACGCCTGGAGCGCCATTAAGAGCGCTTACTTCTAGTCCAGAGTCATCAGCGATCGCCCATTCATTAGTAGCGATCGCGACTTGAGAAGCTTTGAGATGAGCATTCTCGATAAAGGTTACACCCGTTTCTTCGACATCTATGTTGTCAGGTTTGGGAATCAACGTCACGCCTAAGTCTGCCAAATAAGCGCGGAACTCTTCTACCTTGCCAGCATTACCACTGGCAATTACTAATCTTTGCAGTTGAGTTAACGTATCAGACATTTTTTGTTAAACCATCATTATTATTGGGAATCTAAAAATTACCATCTATGCGGCTTAAATTTATCATCATTGACAATTTTTACCGCATTTCCCGATGGCTTAATCACAAATAACCCTTTGCGATAAGCATAAAGATCGATACCTTCGTTAATCTCAATCCCTGCTACGGCTCCATAAACTTGATAGTTTTTGTAATGGATAAATGAATCTTTAAAACGGGTTAACTTGTCTAAAAAGTCATCGACATCATCTTTCGAGAGCCTTGATTTGCATTCCACTAACACTAATTCCGTATCATCGACTACGAGAATATCAATTTCCATAGCGAAGCCCTGACGCTTAGTCTTAGCGCGAGGATAAACTTCTTTAACATCAATTCCTTTAGCTTGGAAAAGTTGTAATATGGCTGGCTCAACTAATTCTTCGACAAAGCGTCCCCAGCGCGTAGTGAGGCTATCCACGGCTTTGCTAGTGCGATCAACAGTACGTTCTAGTCTGGCGATGCTGCGCTCTCTTTCCACTTTTGATTCAGCAAATTGGCGATCGTATTCGGCTTTTTGGCGATCGCTTTCGGCTTTTGCTTCAGCTTTTGCTTCAGTGGCAATGCGATCGGCTTCGGCGAGACGGCGATCAAATTCTTCTCTAGAGCGCTGTAACTGTTGGTTAGTTTGCTCAAACAATTTGTAAATATCGGCGATCGTGACTGACTCTGACATGACTTTAGAATTTGCTTTAGAATTTGATTCTATTTTATCTAGTTTTTTTGGATGATGGAAAGTTCGGTCATTGTTTTTTGTAGCGCTCCGCGCTGTATTAAAAGCCAGATAATTGAGATAAACGGCGCACCGCGCCGTTTATCTCAATTATCTGGCTTGCTACGGGCCACAAATACCAAGATTTGCAAACAAGCATAGTCGTTTGTAATCATTCCATGGCGTGAGACATATCCCTAAAGAGATTGAGATCTCCGACTTTTTCTTTGATAGCAAAGACTATCTTTGCTATCAAAGAAAAAGTCGGGGATCTGGGCTTTTTCTAGCTTTCTAAAAAAATTTGATCGCCAAAGGCGAAAAGACAGAATACAAAGGGCAAGAGGGAAAAAGAACAAAAGGTAAATGAAGTCCTCACGAGGAAAGAGCGAAGACGACACGAAAACCAATGCCGTAGTACTGACTACGCGCGCTGTACCAGGTGCGAAAAGACGAGCGACAGAAGATGGCATGGAGGTTCCACGAACCGCCGCGCAGCAGCTTTAATGTTTCAGGAGCTTCATAATTCTTAATATCTTTTATCCAGATTCGTGAGTCTGCTGGCGCTCCGTTATAATTATCGTGCCAGTCATCCGCGCACCATTCCCACACATTGCCATGCATTTGATAAATTCCCCATACGTTGGGTTTGAAACTGTCTACATTGACTGTAACTTCACGGTATTTACCTTTAGGCGCATCACCATAAGGATAGTTGCCATTGTAATTAACTTGATCGGTGGTGATGTTTTTGCCAAAGGCAAAGGGCGTAGTTGTTCCTGCTCGACAGGCATATTCCCATTCGGATTCAGTGGGCAGCCTCACAGCTCGTCCTGACTGTTGGGCTAGCTTCTGACAAAACTCTCTGGACTCAGTCCAAGACACACCGACAACTGGCTGCAAATCACCTTGAAACTTCTTGTCGCAATTGGCTGAGCCTTTAGCTTTCATCACCGCTTGCCATTGAGAGTTAGTCACTGCATATTTACCAATTAGAAATTCTTTTAGCTGGACTTCATGAATTGGTTGCTCATCTGATTGCTCATTGCCCCCAAGCAAACCACGGAATCGGGCATAAGGAGAGCTTGCTTCATGAATTGGTTGCTCATCTGATTGCTCATTGCCCCCCATTTGGAATCTCCCCGCAGAGACGCGCACTAGCTCTAGGGTGATACCATTACCAAGGTTTATCGTTAGCTCACGGTTTTTTACTTGCTCTTGACGCTCTTGTTCAACTTTTTGCGCTTTGATTTGGGCTAAGCGTTGCGATTCTTGTCGCTCTTGTTGTATGCGTCGATCTTCAGCACGTTGCAACTCTTGCTGGATTTGTTGTCGTTTAGCCTCGGCTTGTTTTAGCTTGTCTGCTGCTGTTTTAGCTTCACGTTCAGCTTGTTCGCGGCGCTCCTGTTCAGCTTGTTTATCAGCCGCAATATCTAATGATGGCTGAGATGATTTATTAGCAAACAAACTTTGGAATAAATTTGGCTTGGGATCGCTCCCTAGTCGGCTGAGTAATTCGGTAACAGTCTGAACTCGATAAGCAGGCTTGAGTTCCATACCTGCCAAAATTGCTTGATTAATGCGATCGGGGATAGCAGGATTGATTGCTTGAGGTGGTTTGAGATCCTCAACCACTCTTTTTTGGGCAGAGATCGGTGCGATCGCTGTCAGCAAATAATATAAGGTCGCAGCAAGGGAGTACACATCACTATAAGCACCTTTGCCAGCATCGCTATATAGTTCAATCGCTGAATATCCCTCAGTAAACCTTGATTTTTCAGAGCGCGTTCCATCAGGGCGGATCTCTTTGGCATTGCCAAAATCCACCAATATGGCTTGTTTACCCTTGGCTCGGACAACAATATTGCGAGGAGTCACATCCCGATGCAACAAAATTGGTTTGAGTTTATGAATATATTCGAGGGCGCTACCAATTTGCTTGATATAGCTAATTGCTTCATTTAACGGTAATAGTTGATTGCGGCTCTTGACCAAGTTATCGAGATCGTCACCTTCCACATAGTCCATCACAATATGATTTAAACCATTCTGGCAAAAAGTTTCAGGATGAACTTTGACAATATGAGGATGATCACATTTTGCCAGTCGCATTGCTTCATTTAAAAACTGCGCTTGACGATCTGCAAAATCATCAGCACTAATATCGTCTGGCTTGTTGAGATGCTTGAGCGTAACTAAGCCGTCACGAGTACGAGCGCAATAGGTCTGCCCAAAGCCGCCCTTTCCCAATAGGCTCTCAATGGTGTATTTACCATTTTGTAATAAATCCCCAACTTGCCAAACCATATTCGCCTATTTTTGACTATTACTAATGGTCATTTTAACTCTATCTAGCCTTGCATTCCTTGAGAATGTGCTAAGGCCCAAACAATTCGCCCAGCAAGTAAGCAAATCAAATTTGTGGCAATCAACATCCCATAGCGCTGCCACCATGCAAAACCTGCTATTTGAGCTTTGGTGCGATCGCGTTCTTTTTTCCATGCGCGTTGAATATCTTGGACGCGATACCATTCACCACGCCAAATAAGATAGGCTGCGATCGCAATTAAGCTGATGATTAGCCAAATCATGATCGATGATATCGAACTCCAGACAACAGCGAAGATGCTGACAAGTAAACTCACTGACACCCAAATTGCCCAACTACTAGCACTGTGATCTTTGGCGACCATAAAAACGCTGATGATTGCGATCGCGATTGCCGCCAGCCATGTGATCCCGATTAGCTTAGTTGTCAGCGCCACCGATAGCAAAATCCCTAACAAAATATGAGCAGTGCCATTCCATAAGAGCCAACCAATTGGGACTTGTCGTTTGGCGATCGCATCACGCTCAGGATTGATCGGCGCTTGTTCTGTTGGTGTTTGGGAATTTAGTTCTTTGGGTAGTACATCCAACCAATTTCTGAGAACAGAACGTGAATTTGACTTTAGAGACATTGCTTGCAAAATTGCCTGATTGAGCTTTAGAGATAAACGAGAATTGTGAGTTATCGGTGGTGTCAGGGTATCAGTACCTGAAAGCAGACGGGTTAAAAAAGATTCAGGCAGTTTTGCTGTAACTGCATAGTACATCGTTGCAGCTAGAGCATAAACATCCTCAGCTCCACGCCGCAAATCGGAGGTTGCATCAACAGGTGGTAAATAAATAGAGTGAGTCTGTTCTGTAGAGCTAGACTGCGGTGCGATCTGTTGAGCGAGCGAAACCCCCGTCAAGATGGCGCGATTTTCATTGGTCAAAATGATATTTTTGGGCTGAATATTGCGATGAGAAACCTTTTGTTGATGAAGTTCTTCTAAGCCCTCAGCAATGGCACGAAAATAGGCGATCACCTCTTGTTCTGGCATTGGCTGATTTGACTTAAGCTTCTCTTTTAGGCTTGTGCCGACAATAACTTCTATGACCAGATAAGGAATTCCATCTTCATTAAAGAAGGTCATATCTGGAAAGTTAGAGTTTTGTGATTTAGCGATTATTTTTGCTTCCCGTTCCAGCGTTTCGACAAAAGTTTGATAGTTATCATCATTTTCTAAATCGTGATTAACGGTATAGATCGAGATCGGGGTTTTGATGCCATGATCATTTGCGATCGCATTCCAAGTACAACCAAAGCCCTGCTTGTACTGCAAGTCAACCAGTTTATATTTTCTGTTTTGTAATTCTTTCACAGTAATCTTCCTACACACCTTGTACGCTGTAATATAGCTATATTACAGCGTACAATAGATCTGATAATTTTTTTGGCACTCCCTACCTTGTGTGTACACTTCCCAATTCAGCAACAGAGAGTGTTAATTTGTTATCGATTTAGCCCAAGAAAGAAATCTGATTGAAAGCGATCGCTAGTTTCAGAATAGACAAAAACTGCACCACCTATTCTATTGATCGCTTTTTGGATTGGTGTGGGCAAAACTGGTTGCGCTGTTTTGTCTGCATCATCAGAATTTGGTGGACTATCAAAAGTAGGGATTAACCCGCCAAACAAGAACAGGTTAGCCACTTGTTTGGCGATCGCATTGGCATTGAGATAAAAATAGCCAAAGTTTGGTTGCGGCATATCGGCGATCGCATCAAGAAACATCGCTGATTCAGCAAGTGCAGGTTTGGGAGTAGGCATAAAAGCGGCGGCGGTATCCGAACCAAGAGTTAGTAACAAAGTCTGTGGATCGCGCCAACCATAGGCAAAAATGCTCTGAGTTTTGCCAAGCTCTTTCCCATCCGCAAACTCAAAACTGGTTAGCAAAGTCGCCCCGACTTGACGTTTTTTCACTTGTAGAGTGTCTTCACTAAACTTGATCAAGAATTTGGTGAATTTAGCCAATGTCGCATTAGCCAATTCAGGTTTTGATGTGCGAATTAACATGCCCATAGTCAGATCGATTCCAATTTCCTTAAATGGAGACTTTTCGCTGGGAAGTGCCACAGCCGCATATTCTCCATCCATCAAAGAAATAATATCTTTCTCGATATCAAGATCTACGCCAGAACCTAAAATCAAAGGCGTAACCACTCGCAATCCATCGACGAAGATTTTGTATGCAGGCTGTACTTTTGACTCTTCCGCAAGCCATTGCCACTGGCGGCTAAGATTGCGACTGGCGATCGCTCCATAGATATTCGATGGCAAATATGACAGCAAGCGATCGCGTGGTTGTTTATCCTTGGGCAAAGGCGATCGCACCTCTGAGAAATAGCTATTACTTTGACTCCTTATACCTTTGGGCGTTACCCATGTAAACAAATCAAGACTGCTGTATTGCGCCAAAGTATATTGCAAGCTTTGTAGATATTCCGCACGGCTAAATCCAGGAATTTCTGAAGTCTCAGGCAAGTCTGCCGCCAAAAACTCGGATATTTGTCCCAAGCCTTTAAAATCTCCATAACCTGCCAGCAGCGATTGATTCCACAATGGATTATTTAGCGATCGCAAAAATAGAGGGTTCTTAGCCAAAGATAGTAACTTCACATCTTCAGAGCTAGGAACAGATAGATCGATCATTTTTTGGATCGCTTGGCGATCGGTGGCAATTACCGCAGTTCCACTCGGCAAATAGGCGATCGCAAATCGCTTGATACTAAAATCAGGAAATCTGGATTCATCGCTCTCTTCATGGCTAGAATTCTCTTCTTGATCATCCCCGTTCGCAGGGGTGTTTTGTTTTGTGCGAAGCAAAGACTGTCGAGAATTTTTTGCATCCAACTTTTGAGAAATGGCTGGTTTCTCGTCGCCAATGGTCTCTTCTTCTAGTTGCCATTCTAGAATTTTGACATTTTGATACAGCGTTTCCGTGGGTTTTGGTAAATTGAGACTTTTTAGTTTCTCAAGAAAAATCTCAAATTTTGGCACATCAGCAACTGGAGACAAAGCTGCAAATGTTAATTCGCCCTTATTTTCAGCACTACCCCAAAAAGCGATCGCCACTTCTTTCCCTAACCAAGGTTGCACATCCTTGGCAATTGAGACTTGAGGAAACTGACCTAAAAATGTAAATAATTTGTCAAGTGCTGAAATTGGATCTGGAGTTTGAGATGCTTCTAATACTTGCCAAGATCGCGCATCGACATCGAGCATGAGTAAGCCGATCGTATCAGCAGGAATCTGTTTGACAATACTTAGCGAACGTTGGGCGAATTGATTAGCTCCAGAATTTTGGAGATCTTCTTTTTGCTGAGCCGCGATCGCACTCAGATTGGTGCGGCGACTAGATACAGGGCTCTCACCTGTAGAATTTGCGATCGCAGGGACAGCCGATATACTTGCCCCAATTGCCAAAATAGTAGCAAACAAATTCTTCACTCAAACACCTCACCAACATAAGTTACATCTAGGATACAGCGCTTTGCGCTGTCATAAAATCCAAAGAAATATTTGAAAATGCCGCAAAGCGGCACTTTCAAATATTTCTCTATAACCCAAATAAAAAACTCGCGTTGCGAGTTTTTTATTTGCGATTAATTGATATTGCAGCTAGCAATTTTTACTAAAAGCGATGCATACTGCGCCTGAAACTCCTTCGCCTTAGAATCCTTAGACTGATGCCACCCTGCTAGCCACATCGGTGTAGGAAAATGTCCATCAGGTACAGTCTGCTGCGAAGGGACAGCATTAGAAGCAATCCAAGTTCCATTTTGTCGCCAACCAACGCGATCGCTAAAGGTTTGCCAGCCCTTCATCGCCTTGTCTTCTTCAATCACCGCCCCAAAAATCTTGCTCACTTCGTCGGCTGAAGTGTTTTCATCCTTACTAATAATTTGGGTTGGGACGGTTGTATCTACCCTAGAAGGGAAAGTAGCAGGGATCAATTGCAACAACTGCGATGAGGCTTTAACTTGATCGATTTTTTGCGCTAAAACCTGTTCCTGAGCTTGTTTGATTTCTTTAATCAAAGTTGGGGCAAGGATACGAAATTGGTTGTTAGGATTGGAGACCGCAGCACTTACTGAATCCATCAACACAGACCAAGGCGCTAAACCAAAGCGATCGCCCATTTCCTGTAACTGAGTGCAGATAGATTCTAAATTTTGGCGACTGCGAGGGCTATCGGGCTGCTTGAACAACTCCAGCATACTTCGTAACTTGAGCGGAACCTCAGACTGAAAAGCACCCAACATTACTCTTGTGTCAATCTTGGCACTTGATTTTGGCATACCCGCAGACTTGGCTTCAGACATTTTGCTTAAAATCAAATCTTGCAAGTGAGCTTTTAGCTTTGCAAAAATTTGATCAGAACCTGTCATCACGCCATCCACAGCGTCCTTAGTCAATCCATAAGGGCTTTGCAAATGTTCGACTAATTCTTGCAACTTATCAAAAGCTTGTAAAAAAAGTGTCTGAAGATCCTGATCGATCTGAAAATTTTTATTCTCACGCATCACCTTAAAATAATCTTCAAAGTTATGGGCGACATGCTGAATGCTACTAAATCCCAACATAGCCGCCCCACCCTTAATCGAGTGCGCGGCTCGAAATATCTCATTTACAGCTTCGTCATCACTCATCAATGCTTCTAAATTAAGCAGCCCTGACTCAATTGTTTGCAGATGTTCCTTGGCTTCCTCAATAAAGTAGCCTGTAATCTGCTTTTGCTTGTCTTGATCCATCATAATACTGACCCCTTACTTAATAAATTGATTTTAAAATTAGAAGCTGTCAGGCAAAGCGTCGCCATCCGCCGCAATACCTGACCATAAATATCGATCTCAGAAATGCCTATCCCAAAATTGATGACATATAGATTTGATTTTGGGCGCTAAATCCATAACGACCTTGACTATGCGATCGCCAAAGGTCATCGATGATTTGTAAATCATCACAGGAAATTTGCTTAACCTCCTCGGCAGTTAAGACAGAGCCAACCTTTTTATGCGCTGCCTGACACATTACATTCCACGTTTCTTGATTTGCTTCCTGCCATTTACTACTAGATAGCAAAGCTTGCAGCTTGTTATAGTCAATGCCTGTACTAGATGTGAGTGATGGCGCTGAAGCCGTAGTACTCGCGATCGCCATTGCTTGATTAGGGCGGCGAAACCGTAAAGTCATTGCTCCATGGCTCGACCCATCACCTAATAAAATTGCTTCACCTGCATCCGTGAGCTTGATCGAGATTTCGACCTCATCTAGGGTTAGCCCGTTGGGAGGACTATCTGTCGCTAGTTGCTGAACTAAGCTAGCAAGTCTTTGAATGCTCTCTTTAATCTTCGTGCTGCTAATCGATTTGATCGCCCCGCTATTGGCGCGATCGCTATCTGCTACAAATTCAACTAATATTTCTTGACTATCCATGACATCCTTGGTTTGGGCTATTTGTCAGATATTAAGATAAGACAATTCCTATGTAAATTTTAAGAGGAAATCGCCTCAGAACTGTGAATATCTGATTCAGTGTTTTAGTTATTGTTTGAAGTGCTATCTAAAGTATTACTTAGATTATTGTTGAAATCATTTGGATTGCTTAAATTATTGCCCCCACCATTGCTTTTGTCACTAGCATTATTGCTAGATCCATTGGTTATAGCAGCAGTAGCGTGAATAGCGACGACAGGTAATGTCGGCTTGGTCGCTGTAATTCTAGCAGCGATCGCCCGTTTTGTTAGGGCTGTATTATAGGCTGTCGTAATTGCCAGTCGATCAACCATGCCAATTACGCGCTTGGGCTGATGGCGATCAACTACGGGCATCTGTCGTAAATCCCTAGTTGCCATGCGTTTCAGAGCATCAGCAAGGGATTCATCCGCAAAAGTGCAGATTACCTCACTGGTACAAATATTCTGGACTGTCATTTCTTCAAGAGGGCGATCGCTCGCAGGTGCAGACAGGAATCTCTTGAGATCTTGAGTGGTCAGAATACCCTGTAAATGGTTAATATCATCTAATACCAGAGCGCTGTGGTGGTAGCCACTGGTAATAAATTGCGCCGCTTGTAATAAAGGCATCGAATATTTTACCGAAGCAGGATTGAGGGTCATCACCTCGGCAATTTTAATTTTTTCAAGGACTTCAATATCGGCGGGTAAATCTGACCATTGCATGATCATGCGATCGCTTTTAGATGAATCCATTTGATCAAGTACCCATGCACAAAGCCCTACAGCCGCCATCAGTGGTAAAACAATGCGGTAGTCGCGAGTCATCTCAAATAACAATAATACTGATGTCAAAGGGGCGCGAACTGTCCCCGCCAGAACTGCCGCCATGCCGACCAGCGCATAGGCGGGAGAAGCGGCGATCAGAATTGAGTCAGGTAAAAAATTAGATACCGCCTGTCCATACAAACTACCTAACACAGCTCCTAAAAAAATCGAAGGCGCAAATATCCCGCCGACAAAGCCACTCGCAGAACTAATCGCCGTTAATAAAAGCTTAACCACCAACAAAATAGTCAGCAAAGGAATCGTGAACGGCGTATCTTGCAAGATCGATTCCACCGTCTCATAGCCGATGCCGATCGCTTCAGGAAAAGTTAGTGCGACTATACCTACGCACAAGCTGCCAATTAAGAGCTTTACGGGTCTAGCCAGATTTTGCATAAAAGGAGCGATCGCCCATTCTCCTGCAAAAAATCTCTTCGCTTGTTTGACCGCACGGGTAAACAGCAGCGCCACGACACTGGCTAGCACCCCTAAACCAAGGTATAGCGGTAATTCCCAATAGCTGCGTACTTCATAGACAGGCAAACTGAAAGCGGGACGTTCACCCAGACTAATCTGTGAAACTAACGCCGAAATCACCGAAGCAATCACGACAACGCTGACATCAGAATTAGGGCTAGATTTATCAGTGCGATAGGAATCGCGCAGTAATACTTCAAGGGCAAAAAATACACCTGAAATCGGTGCATTAAAACCTGCGGCCAAACCTGCGGCTCCACCTGCACCAATCAGCAGCCGAATTCGTTCGGTCGAAAATTGCATCATTTGACCGAGCAAAGAGCCAATGTTGCTACCTAGCTCAACACTTGGCCCTTCAGGTCCGAGTGAAGCCCCCGCGCCTAGAGAAAGTGCGGCCGCCACAGTTTTTAGCGGAACCTGTACATAGGATAATTGCCCAATATCTCGATTAGAAGCTGAAGTTTCTGCCCGATCTAGTTTGAGGCGTAAAAGACTAACAACTAGCGCTCCAATCATCGGAATCAAAATAATTGCCCAAGGCACCTTGGCACTAAGAACCACAGCCAGCTTGTGCCAATAAAATTCTTGGGCAAATAAAATTAGCTTACGAAATAGGGTTACCCCAGTGCCACTGATCACGCCGACTGCGATCGCCGAAACAAGCATGACCGTCTCCGCAGATGGCTGAAGACGGTTGAGAACGGTCACCAATAAGCGGGAAAGCGACATGGTGGAAACTCGCGGAAAAAAGGGTGATTTGTAGGGCTATGATTGGCGGCTATTCCAAAATTGTGGTGTCAATTTCTTCAGATTCTTCAGAAAATTCTTCTAAAGGAACTTCCAATTCTGAATTAGATTCTGAGGTGTTAGATAAGTCGTGATCGCCCTCAACAATATTCACCACGGCAACTAAGTCGATTTGTTGGCGGTAGTAATCGACACCTTTGACCTGTACTTCTACGCGATCGCCTAAGCAATATTGACGACCACTGCGACGACCGACTAACAAAGTTGAAGCCCTCGCCCGACCCTTACCGTTAATTAATGGGAACTCGTACCAGTCATCCTTAAGAGAACTAACATGAACTAACCCTTCAACTAATAAGGACTCGATTTCTACAAAGAATCCATAGGACTGAACACTGGTGATGATGCCGTGGAAATTGCCGCCCGTATGCGATCGCATAAATTCTGCTTTCCGCAATCCATCAAGATCGGAAATCGAACGGTGATACAAAGCATCGGCTTGATTGAGTTTCGGCACAACTGCTTCTAAACTTTCGATCAATTCACGTTCCGTTTCAGGTGGCAACACACTCCAATTCACCTGCCCATGAGCGCTAGAACTGCGGAGATTCACACCATCTTTAATTCTAATACTGCGGCGATCGCGCCCTTCTTCAAACACAGTATGTAAAACACGCTGAATCAGTAAATCTGCATAATGATTTTGAGGAAATACACCATGTACATAGGGCTGCTCAATTAGTCCCAATCCAAAGTGCATGGCAGGAGCCATCACATACTCATTGGTCTTAAACATCGATAGCAATAGATATTTGAGAATATCGCGAGTTGCATATTGTTCAAGCTGATTGACTTGCTCCAAAATCTGATGTAAATCTGCAATCTGAATTTGTTCAGGAGTTTCTAGCTCAGATGTGATTCCCATACTTTCTAGTAATTTGAGCCAGTCATCAATTTTGCCTTGATCTGGTGGAATCTGACGCAGATAAATTGATGGAATGGCTAGAGACTGCAAATGAGCAGCGATCGATTTATTTGCCAAGATCATCACTTCCATAACAGCGCCAGCGATCTGCAAAGTTAATGGAACGACCGTTAAGCCGCGCACACCTTCATCTGCCTCTTGAGAAAGAATCTGTGGTAGTACTAACCTGATCGCATTGGAGCGACCTTGTAGCAATACACCCACCTTCGCAATCAAATGCACGAGAGATTCCACTTCTGTATCAATCTCTTGGCTAGGTGCATCCTCATCAACGGCGACTTTGCCATCCAAAATCTGTTGCGCTCTTTGACAACTTAAATTAGCCCGCACCAGAATTGCCGAAGGTTGAATCTCAAAAGAAAGCATATTCCCTTCATGATCCAACTTAATCAATACCGACATCGTCAGATATTCAGCCTGATTAAATACATTCATCTCAGGCAACATCGGCAAGATCGTATCACCCAAGAAAAATGATCGCAATCGCTTTTGTGCTTCTAAATCTAAAGGGGAACCCGCAGTCACATAAGTCGCGACATCGGGAATATGTACGCCCAATTCCCAACCAGTCTCCACCTCGGCGATCGAAATCGCGGCAGCATTGCCAATTCTCGCAGTCAGCGTTTTGCGTAAATCGAGACGATGCTTGAGATCGGCTTTTCGCACACCTCTAGGCAAACTTGCCGCCGCCGTCAACGCCTTAGCACTAAATCTTCTGGGCAAATTGTGTTTGCAACATACCAGATCAATATCATTAGTTGATTCGGCATCATCGCCTAAAACCTGTAAAACTCGCCCCATTGGTAAATGATTACCCAATGAAAATCTCACCATTTCTAGATGTACTAGTTTGTCAACTGCCACATCTAGATCGGGAGTTTCTTCATCTGGCACTAGCTCAACCTCAAATAACAGGCGATCGTCTAGTGGTACGGCGCGATAGCTACCATCAGTTAATTTCACGGTTGAGAGCAAAGTCGGATTTGATCGCTCAAGGATCAAGCGCACTTCACCTTCAGGCGATCGCCGTCTCACGCCGTCTTTAGTAACCCTTACTAATACGCGATCGCCATTCCAAGCATTGCTCAAACGGCTCTCGCGCACATACACGTCTTCAGCACCCTCGACATCTTGGATGGCAAAGCAAAAACCTTTACTTGAGCAACGCAAACGTCCTTCCACCAAGCCTTCTTCGTGGATACGGCGGTATCGTCCTTTATCTTTTTCAAGGATGCCAATTTTTTCAAGCGCATCAAGGGCGACTTGGAGCCGACGCACGCTTTTGCTGTCATCACCAATACCAAGTTTTTTTTCGATCGCTTTGGGTGTAACTAGCTTGTCATCAGAGAAATTGTCTAACAGTTGATTAATCGAAAATTCCATGAGGCGAGGGTCGAGCGATTGTTTAAGGTGAGCAAATTAGATAAAACGAGGGGGCAACAAAATAGCAACCTACAAACACAAGACCAGAAAAAGAAATTTCAATTATTTCTAAATAGGGCGCTTAACTCTGTTTCTTGACGTGCTTATGGGAGTTAGTTGGCTTGCAGATTTGCAAAGTTAGCCGATACAGTGTTCCCCTGCTAATCGTATTTTAGCCCATCTGACTACATAGCGATCGTCAGCTTTGACAGCACCGAATGTGTCCGCTACGATCTCGCAAGTCATTAACTAAGTTAATTTCTATATTTGTTACAATTCTTACTTAAAAACTAGGCGAATGCAAAAAAATAAAGTGGCATACTCCTTAGGTATAATCTATTCATAAATACATCGAAGTAATTTATTTAATGTATTGTGCAATACTTATCTTCTCGTTACTCTTTTTGCTAGAGTATGTGCAAGACAGTCATAAACCTGTTCATGTTGTGAGGAATGGTAATTCAAATGTCTAAATTTTCTAAGAAAAACTACAGCGTAGCAATTTCTGCTGCTGTTGCCGCGTCTGCCCTGATTAGTGGTGCAGCTAATGCTCAAGCTTCTCAAAACTCTGAAGTGATCCGCGCCGTAACTAACGACAGCTTGGCACGTCCTAGCGCGATCGCTCAAAATGTAACTTCAGTATCTCAACTTAGCGATGTTCGTCCTACCGATTGGGCTTTCACCGCATTGCAATCTTTGGTAGAGCGTTACGGCTGTATCGCTGGCTACCCCGATCGCACTTTCCGTGGCAAACAAGCAACTAGCCGTTTTGAATTTGCTGCTGGTCTTAATGCTTGCTTAGACAAAATCAACGAAATTATTTCCGCAGGTTTGGCTGATAAGGTCAGCACAGAAGACCTCGCTACCTTGCAAAAGCTTCAAGAAGAGTTTGCTGCTGAACTCGCAACCCTTCGCGGTCGTGTCGATGCTCTCGATGCTAAGACTGCTAAGCTCGAAGCTCAACAGTTCTCCACCACCACCAAGCTACGCGGCGAAGCAGTCATGGCTTTGGCTGCTGGTTCTGATGGCGTTTCTCCTACTGGTGTTGACAAAACCAATGTAACTTTCAGCTACCGTGCTCGCCTCAACCTTGACACCAGCTTCACTGGCAAAGACTTGTTGAGAACTCGTTTGCAAGCAACAAACACTCCTAGCTATACTGCTCTAGCTGGTAGCAACAGTACTCGCCTAGCCTTTGATGGCAACGGAACTAGCAATACGGCTAACGTTTTCGATATCGGCCGTTTGTTCTATCGCTTCCCAGTTGGCGACAATATCACAGCTTACATTGCACCAATCGGCGCTCCTGAAGATGTCATCAGTCCTTTGAATCCTCTTGAAAGCGATAGCCAAGGTACAATTTCCCGCTTTGGTCGTTTCAATCCTTTAATCCGTATCGCTTCTAGTGGCGGTGCTTCTGGTCTAGCAGTTGCTGGTTTGACCTTTAAGTTTAACAACCAAGCAGCTCTTGAGTTGATGTACAGCGCTTCCAATGCTGGTTCTCCTACAGGATCAGGTGGCGTGACTGGTGGAGATACCAAGGCTGCTGCTCAGTTAGTTCTTAAGCCATCTGATGCACTTACATTAGGTATTGGCTACGCTCGTGCCTACACAGTTGGCAACACTCTTTCATCAGGTTTGAATAACGACTTTTTTGGCAATATTCCTTCTGGCATTAGTGCTGGCGTTACTGGTATCACCAGTGATACCGTTGTCGGTAGCTTGATTTTCGATATCACCAAGAAGTTCACCTTCAATACATGGGGTTCTTACACCTTTGCTAACTCTACTGGCACATCGTCAGCTAGTACAACCTTTACTAGCTGGTTAGCGGCTCTCTCTGCTAAGGATGTGTTCACTGAAGGCGATCTTGCCGCAGTTTCTTTCGGTCAGCCGCTAAATAGAACTTACGTTACTAATGCAGCAGGTAATGCTGACACTACCTATCAATTGGAAACTTTCTATCGCTTCCGTGTTTCTAAGAATATCAGCATCACTCCTGGTGTATTCTTCGTATTCAACCAAGGCGGTTCAAACGCTAATGGCACTGCAACTGTTGGTGTAATCCGTACCACATTCTCCTTCTAGAGTTTTAGTCGCGAATCAAGGAATGAAAATTTTAGTTTTTTAATCCCTTGCCACAAACAAAAAAAAGGAGACATTTATTAAGTGTCTCCTCTTTTTTATTGCAAAAAATAAAGCCTGAATCACGGATTAAATGGATTAACTGATTCCACAGATTTTAATTCGGATACTTTGCAAGATTAACCCTGCCTATCCAAATTAAAATCCGTGTCATCCTCTAATCCGTATAATCCGCGATTCAGACACTATTGCGCTTATTAGTTTTAACAGCTTTGCGCGGTTCTGCCGCCGTTTTTTGGAGCTTAGCAATTTGTTTTAGCGTTAATCCCGTAAACTGAGCAATCATCTCTAAAGAAATGTTAGAGCTAAGCATCTTCAAAGCAATCTGGTTTCTTTCTTCAACCTTACCCTTAGCCAAACCCTCAATCTTACCCTTAGCCAAACCCTCAATCTTACCCTTAGCCAAACCCTCAATCTTACCCTTAGCCAAACCCTCAATCTTACCCTTAGCCAAACCCTCAATCTTACCCTTAGCCAAACCTTCAGCCTTTCCTTCAAGCAAAATCTCTTGATAAAATACTGATTCTTTCATGATATCACTCCTCAATAATCTTTGAATGACTGCATTATCTAATGCTAACCCAGAAATAATTGCCGTGGCAGCAGCAACGTTACTTTTTACTTGTGTGTCCTCAATATTGTGAATTAATTTAGCAGTTTCTCTTAACGTCTCAGTGGGATCTTCAGTTTTACTTAAAACAGACAAAGGTAATAGTCCTTGATATTGCTGAAATATTTCCGTAGGCTGTTCCCACAGACGGACTACTTCAAATTCATAATTTAGCTTCTTCGTGATGAAATTGGTTTGATAGACAAGCGGCGAATTGCTTGGATTCAGATAAATGACTACTTGATAAATTTCTTTTTTGGAGTATTTGCGATGTAGTCTCACCCAGTAGTCCAGCATCCGAAATGCCATATTTTCATCGGTTCTGGTTTGGAATTCGATATGTAGGATTAATTCTGCGGATTCCAGAAATATCACCGAATCAGCACGAATTGGCTCGACTGAAAGCTCCGATGGTTCGAGTTTCGTTAAAGCAATAGGCTTCCCCAACAACCAAATGGCAAAGTCAGTGGGGAAGTTCTCGGCTAAATACTTGCAGGTGTTGTCATAGCTCATAGAGGCTTAGAGATGCGATCGCGTGGCTTCGGCAACTTGGGGCATCGGGTCATTAGCAAGTTTTTCTAAAACAACTTTGACAGCATCACCACCAATCTGGGCGAGGGACTGCGAAACTCGGTGTCGGATTTGCCAGTCGGGATCATCGGCTAGAGGTGTCAATAGAGATACAGCGTCGGGATTGCCTAAATCTCCCAAAGAGCCGATCGCCGCAATCTTGACAAGTTCATTGGGACTTTGTAATGCTTCGGCTAAGAAATCAAAACCTTGAGGTGCGCCTAGCTCACCGATCGCCGCCACGATGCTAAATTGAAACATCCAATCATTTGTGGACTCGTAAGCGGTTTTGAGCAGATCAAAGGCTTGCGTGAGTTGCAGAGAACCGAGAGAGGCGGCGGCGGCAGCCCTGACATCGAGTTCAGGATCGATAGACAGGCGATCGCTTAAAATTTCTAAAGACTTTGGTAAATCAACAGTGCCAACAGTACCAAGTTGGCTGACAGCATCGTAACGAATACGAGCATAGGGGTCGATCGCTGCCGTCGTAAGTAAAGTAAATCGCTCAGAAATGGAAAGAGAGCGACTAGCGTGGAGGGCTTTCATTCGAGTACCCATGTCTTCCGCAGCTAGTTGCTCTCTTATGGTTTCAAACTGAGTTTCTAATGTTTCGCTCACAAGAAAATCTCGCAATTAATACGCTAACGTCTCTAGTGTCTCACGTAAGTAGCTACGCACGAGATCATCAGGAACGCTTTCTTGGACTACCGAAATATCTTTGGGATCGCTCTTGGGATCGACATTCCGCGATCGCTGCCATTTATCAAACCCCGAACTTGTGGCGATCGCCTGTTTGAGATGATTCCAGACTTTAGGATCTTTGGCAACTTCGGGTAAAGGGAGAGCCAAGTCGTTCACGGTTGAGGATAAGTTCATAGACGTTTCCTAAATTTGTGTAAAAATTATATTGGCTTGCCAACGAAGCGCTAAGTTAAGCATAAACTAACTGACGCGCATAATTAGCTTAATAATGATCATCTTATCACTTCAATAAAGAAGCTATAGACTGAGAATTAGATGTATATCTATAGATAGAAATCGATTATTTAAATCAATATGACTACTTCAAATCCTTCTAGCAATCCAGATATTGCATCACAGGCTACAGAACTAAATCCAAATTATGCAATACCTGCTGTACTAGTATTATCAGGAATTCCATTTATTTGGGTTCAACCAATTGCTGCGGGTGTAATTGCAGTTTTTGGACTGTTTTTATTTTATCAAGCGGCGACGATTCGATTAGTATTTACCGCAACAGATTTAGAGGTTTATCGATCGCAAGAAAAATTCCGTACTTTCCCCTATCAAGAGTGGCAAGATTGGCAGGTTTTTTGGTTTGGTTTTCCTATTTTGCTCTATTTCAAGGAAGTAAAAAGTATTCATTTCTTGCCAGTTTTATTTGATGTAAAAATGTTGAGAACTTGCTTGGAAAAGCATATTCCTCTACAGAAATAGTGACCGTCAGGTATGGGCAAGGGGCTTAAGCCCCTTGTTACGGAGCTAGAACTTTTAGTCATGGGCAAGGGGCTTAAGCCCCTTGTTACGGAGCTAGAACTTTTAGTTATGGGCAAGGGGCTTAAGCCCCTTGTTACGGAGCTAGGTCTAAATTAATGAATTACTTTTTAGGGATTGATTTTGGGACTTCGGGAGTAAGGGCGATCGCCATTAATGCAGATCGTGAAATCGTGGCGATCGCTCGATCTGACTATGACATTCGCGATTGCGAAACATGGAAAGTGGCACTTTATGAAGTAATTGCTAGTTTGCCTAAGCAAATTCGCCAAGAAATCAGAAAAATAGTCATCGATGGGACTTCGGCTACGGTTTTAATTTGCGATCGCGATGGGAAAGCGATCGCGCCACCAATGATTTATAGCGATGCTTGCGAATCGGAGGTTTTAGATCGAGTTAAAAAATTTGCCCCAAATCAGCATTTAGTCTGCGGCGCGACTTCGAGCTTTGCGAAATTGATTTCGCTAATGAAATATTCGGGACAAGCATCAAAAGAGCTTTATTTTTTGCATCAAGCTGATTGGCTAGGCTATTTGCTACATGGCAAATTAGGTGTGAGCGATTATCACAATGCGCTTAAGTTAGGTTACGATCCTCTGCTTTTGAGCTTTCCCGATTGGTTGCAAGCTTGGGCTTTAGCAAATTCTCATGTGATTTTGCCCGAAATATTTGCGCCTAGTGCAACTGTGGGAAGTATTCAAGAGGCGATCGCCGCCAAGTTAGATTTACCGCTCGATTGTGCGATCGGGGCGGGAACGACTGATAGTAACGCGGCTTTTTTAGCTTCTGTTGGCACGGCAACCCCTACAATCGGGACGGCGGTTACTTCGCTCGGTTCGACGATGGTATTAAAAGTATTAAGCGATCGCTCGATTAATAATGCGCGTTATGGGATTTATAGTCATCGGTTTGAGCATCCTGATTTGGGTTGTTTATGGCTAGTCGGTGGGGCTTCAAATGTGGGCGGGGCTGTGTTACGTCAATTTTTTACTGATCTAGAGTTACAAGAACTTAGCGATCGCCTTGATCCGAATATTCCTAGCCCGCTAGATTATTATCCTTTACCCAAAACAGGCGATCGCTTTCCGATTAATGATCCTCATCTAGCGCCACGACTAGAGCCACGTCCTGATGATCGCGTAGAATTTTTGTATGGTTTACTGGAAAGCATGGCAAGAATTGAGGCGCAAGGCTATACACTTTTGCAACAATTAGGAGCCTCACCGATTTTGCAAATTTATACCGCAGGTGGTGGGGCGAAAAATCAGGTATGGGCAAAAATACGCGATCGCTATTTGCAAATCCCTATGCAAAATTCACTGCAAACAGAAGCGGCTTATGGTGCTGCATTATTAGCTAAAATACTCCTATGATTACCCCACTCAAACGCAAAAATTTTAACGAACTAATTCCTGCTGTTCCCACATCCGAGCAGTATCAATACTATTGGGGCGATGCTCAGAGCGTATTTCGCCGCGTTGCGATTTCGATCGCTGCTGTGATTATTTTTACGCTTCTCTACAACCGCGTTCATGAAAATAATCCTAGTAGTTTTGCCGCTTTGGCGATGTTTGTATGTGCAGCGCTAGGGGGACTGTATTGGATGTTGGAGCCAGTCGCATTGGCGAGCATTCGTAACGCGAAGTTGCGGCGCTTTGCCCATTGTGGCTTTTGGCAAGCAGAAGTGCTGGATGTGTATGTCTCTCAAGAAGTGCTGGCAAGGGCTGAAAAGGTGAATTCGCGGGGACGCATGGACGTTAGTTATGATGCGGAAAGTTTTTTAAATATTGAGCTTGGGGATGAGACGGAATTTGTGACAACTCTGCGGTTGCCGATGAAGCGGGAACTTAAGCGCATCAAACCTGAGCAAACGGTTTATATGTTGCTGTTTTCTAACGATCCTCGCTTTGGTCGAGTTAGTCGCCAAACCTCTGATGCTTATATTCCACAATACAATTTCTGGGTTGGCGATTATCCTTATTTGCGGCGTGATACTTTTGTCGATCTGACTAAATATATGAACAAGCGATCGCAAAAAATAGCAAATTAAGAAAATAAACTTCGTTTATCTTCTTAATTTAATCATGATCGCAAAGCTTAAGAAATTTGGAATATGTGCGCTATGTCACCGCCAGCCATGAGACTATCCGTTAATCTGGGATCACGAACTGGCAAAGTTAGCAGCTACTCATAGGTTTAAAAGAATGTTTAATATACAATCGCGCAAAGTTAATCCAAAAAGCCTAGAAAAGCAGCTAGACCAATTAACTTGTATTTATCGCAACGAAAGCGAATACGTCCAAATTATTCGTATATCTCAGCCTAATATCTCTTTTTTTGAAAGATCAGTTTTTCCAGATCAATGCGTTCAGTTTTCTGCACCAACTGATGCGTTGTTAGAAATTTACGAAGCGGCTATATCTGGTTCGATCCATGCGGACACAATTCCCTGCTCACAAATCGCGATCTTAAACACGGATATGGGACGAACTTTATCAGTTGTGAAAGAATCGTGTAAAGATCTTTTAGTTGCGATGGCAGCTTAGTTAGAGTTTAAAAATTAAATTTTATCGAAACCAAAAAGCAGAAAAGGCGCTAAGCGCCTTTTCTGCTTTTTGGTTGTGTGACTCATCGCGTCCCCAAAAAAACTACAATAAAGAATAATAGAAATTGACGATAGATTAAGACTGTGACATATAAAGTTGGACTTCTCGGATTAGGAACTGTTGGCGCGGGTGTTGCCAAAATCTTCCAAGACCCTAATGGTCGCCACCCTCTGCTACCTGATATTGAAATCGTTCGCGTGGGAGTGCGATCGCTAAATAAGCAGCGTGATGTGGCGATCGCTTCCAGTATTGTCACAGATGATTTAGACGCAATTGTTAGTGATCCTGCGATCGATATCGTGGTTGAAGTGATCGGCGGGATCGAGCCAGCCAAAAGTTTGATTTTAAAGGCGATCGCCAATGGTAAGCACATTGTTACGGCAAACAAAGCGGTAATTGCTAGACATGGCAATGAAATTTTTACGGCTGCCAAACAAAAAGGCTTGTATGTAATGTTAGAGGCGGCGGCTTGCGGTGGTATTCCTGTAATCCAAATGCTGAAACAAAGTCTGGGTGGTAATCGGATTAATGAATTGACAGGAATTGTCAATGGTACGACCAACTACATTCTGAGTCGGATGTATTTTGAGGGTGCGGATTTTGATGCGACGCTTGCCGAAGCTCAGCAATTAGGCTATGCCGAAGCTGATCCGACTGCGGATGTTGATGGTTATGACGCGGCGGACAAGATGGCGATTTTGGCGAGTCTTGCTTTTGGCGATCGCATCAAACTTGAGGACATTTATCGTGAAGGTATTCGCTCGATCACCAGTGCGGATATTGGCTATGCCAAAGAGTTAGGCTTTACAATCAAGCTTTTGGGAATTGCCAAGCGGACTGAAAGTAAAGATGGCAGTAATCTCGAAATTCGCGTACATCCGACTTTAATTCCGATTCAACATCCGCTTGCAAATATTCATGGCGTAACTAATGCCGTTCGCATTGAAGGCGATCCCATTGGTGAAGTCGTATTTTCGGGGCCAGGCGCAGGCGCGGGTGCAACTGCGAGTGCGGTTGTTGCCGACATTATTAATGTTGTCGCCGCGATGAAATCATTGCCCAATCAAATCAATCAACTCATGGGCTGCTCCCACGAACGCTATGCCAAAATTGCACCGATTGAAAACACGGTGACGCAGTTCTATGCGCGATTGCTCACTCACGACAAACCAGGAGTAATTGGCGATCTGGGTACTGCCTTTGGTAAGCATTCCGTTAGTTTGAATGCAATTTTACAAAAAACGACTGTCCATGATGGTTTAGCGGAAATCGTAGTAGTAACCCAACGGGTGAGCGAATTGAATTTCCAACAAGCGATCGCCGCTATCCGTGATTTATCAACATTGCACAGCATTCCCACCGTTTTGAGAGTCCTATAGCAGAAAAAGCAACGCTTCGCGTTGCCTTTTCTGCCATGACAATTAGTCGCGCAAAGTGCTGTGAATATTAGCTTTGATTGCTGACGCTTGCTCTAATAAAGACTCTGCAAAGGCGATCGCCTGACTTACAGCCTCATCGCCTCCATCTTTAAGCACATTTTTTCCTTTCTGCTTTTTGCCTATACCTTGATTTTTTTCTTGATCAACACTTTTGCCTGAAGCAATTTGCGCCAATTCTTGCTTACGCTCTTCGAGTTCTAAAAGGCGAATTTGGACTTGAGTCCGATCACCAATTATTTGCTTACTGACATGAAAATGGCGATCCGCGATCGCTGCAATCAATGGTTGGTGAGTCACACAAAGGACTTGAGAAGTACGACTCAGTTGCCATAGTTGTGTGGCGATCGCTTGGGCAACTCGACCCGAAACCCCTGCATCAATTTCATCAAATACCATCGTGCCGACATTGGCATGATTGGATTCAGCAGATACTGCTTGAGAAAGTTCTTGCGTTTTCTGTTTTATGAAACAGGTTTTGAGAGCCAATAAAAATCGACTCATTTCACCACCCGATGCAGTTTCTGCAAGCGGTTGCAGAGGTTCGCCGAGGTTGGGGCTAAACTCAAAAACAAGGCGATCGCCTCCTAATGCAGTTGGTTCGATTGGATAAATACCAACTTGAAAACGCACTTTTTCCATTGCTAACATTTTTAGAGCTTCGATTTGCGATTGTTCGAGGGCGATCGCGGTTTGACGACGCAATTCTGTTAGTTTCTTGCAAGCCTTGAGCAAAGCTTGTAACTCAGTCGCCGCTTTACGTTCTAAGTCTTCAATCGAAATACTTTGATCGGTTAGTTCCGATAGCTCAAGTTGTAACTTTTCGGTATAGGCGATCGCTTCAGGAAGCGTGCCGTATTTACGACAGATTTGCTTAATTTGATTAATTCGTTGCTCAATTGTTTCTAGTTGTTCGGGATCTGACTCAAGACGATTAGCATAATTGTTGATTTGTCGTCCTGCTTCTTCCACTTGAGCAAGGGCGCTAGAAACCAATTCGAGAATGCCTTCGACTTCGCGATCAAGCGTGACCATTTCCGTAAGAATCGATTCCGCTTGTCCTAACAAATCCGCACATGCCTTGCCACTATCATTCTGATAGAGCGCTTCATACACAGCATAGCCTTGCTTCTGTAATTCCACACTGTGCGCGAGTCGATTGCGATCGCTCTCCAGATTTTCTAGTTCATCAGGATCGCCTAAGTTGGCGGCTTCAAGTTCCTTTAATTGATAACGCAACATATCTAAATGCTGTAATCGATTGCGCTCATTTTGTTGGCGTTCTAATAAAGCTTTGCGCGATCGCTCTTTTGCCTCAAATAATTTTGCCACTTTTTGACGTTGCAATAACAAAGCCTGATTAAAAGCTTGATCGCCAAAACTATCCAGCCATTCCCTCTGTTGCGCCGCTTGGCTGAGCAAGATCGTCTGTCCTTGGGCCGTAATCTCGACAAGGCGATCGCGTAATTCTTGAATCTGTTGCTTATTCACGACCACGCCATTAACACGAGTGCGATTGCTCCGTGCCGTAATTTCACGGCTACAGATTAGAGTCTCTGCATCCAGTGCATCAATTTCTTGAATTTCTAGCCACTGTGCGATCGCAAGATTAGTCGAAAAAGTCGCCTCAATATTGGCACGATCCGCACCAGTCCGTAGCATCCTTGCCGACACCTTGCCACCAAGAGCCGCATCTAGAGCATCTAAGACAATTGATTTGCCTGCTCCTGTTTCTCCTGTGAGGATGTTAAGCCCTGCATATAGCTCAAGCTCTAGGCGATCGATCAGCGCGAAATTTTCAATTTTAAGACTCAGCAGCATAGGTTTTCTTGTAACCAAAAAACACAGAAGGGACACATAGCAAACTCTCTACACATTAAAGTAAATCAGGATCTTCTCCCAATTCCCTTAATCTAGCAGCAAGTCGCTCCGACCTTTCTTCACCTGTAAGATAACGCTGTCCCTGTTCATCAAACCAACTTAAAACTTCACGCCTAAAGCGATCGCTTGGCAATACACAACGCCCAAGCCCTAAACCAATTTCTGGCATCCATAATGGTTCACCAATTTGTAATTGGTATTCACTATCAACTAATTTATAGATTTCAAAAGGCAAATGTCCATCGCGCCGCCAGAATTTAGGATTGTAAATCACATAATATTTGACACCCAATTTGCGATAAATATCTAATTTCTTTTGGTATTCATCACCGTATGTATGGGATACAACCTCTAAAGTCAAAATCGGTGGTGTATAGTTTTCTTCCCACATCACATAGCTACTACGCGAGTCGCCATTTTTGCGCCGCTCCACACCTAAGCTCAAAAATCCATCGGGAATTACTGGCACTCTCGGACTTACGCCAGTGGTGTGATAGATACCCATATCAACACCAAAGTACCAATCGTCACGACTTTTCCAAATATATTCCAGTAAGAATAATAGTAAATTCGGTACAAAATTCTGGTCTTCGTTATCCACAGGTGTATCATCGGAATCAGGTAATTCGTCGCTGGTAGGTAGATATTGGCGATCTATTTGTAGCATCAGCTAACCCCAAAAGTATCCTAGCTATCTGGTTTTTGATAATAATTTGCTGCGATCACTTTTCATCAATACCAAGCGATCGCAGCTTTTCCAATAATAACTCAACCTGTTTCTGTGCAGCGTCAGCTCGTTGTTTTTCAGATTTTGCTTTTTGGCGCTCTATATCAGCCCGATGCATCTCAATATCAGCTTTTTCTTCACCTGTAAGATAACGCTGTCCCTGTTCATCAAACCAACTTAAAACTTCACGCCTAAAGCGATCGCTTGGCAATACACAACGCCCAAGCCCTAGACCAATTTCTGGCATCCATAATGGTTCACCAATCTGTAATTGGTATTCACTATCAACTAATTTGTAGATTTCAAAAGGCAAATGTCCATCACGCCGCCAGAATTTAGGATTGTAAATCACATAATATTTGACACCTAATTTGCGATAAATATCTAATTTCTTTTCGTATTCATCACCATAGGTATGAGATACAACTTCTAAGCTCAAAATCGGTGCGGTATATTCTTCTTCCCACATCACATAGCTGCTACGCGAGCCACCATTTTTACGCCGCTCCACACCTAAGCTCAAAAATCCATCGGGAATTACTGGCACTCTCGGACTTACGCCAGTGGTGTGATAGACACCCATATCGACACCAAAGTACCAATCATCACGACTTTTCCAAATATATTCCAGCAAAAATAATAGTAAATTCGGTAAAAAATTTTGGTCTTCGTTATCCACAGGCGTATCATCGGAATCAGGTAATTCGTCGCTGGTGGGTAGATGTTGGCGATCTATTTGTAGCATCAGCTAACCCTAAAAGTATCCTAGCTATCTGGTTGGTATTATAGGCGATCGCCTCTTAGCTTGGATACGCGCTTAGATAGGCAGAGTTTCTCCAGCTAAGAGGCGCTTCGAGGCGCTTAGCAATTCTTCTTCGAGATAGGGCTTAGTGAAATATCCCTTCGCACCAAGTTGAATTGCAGACTGGCGATGGCGATCGGCTCCACGAGAAGTTAACATTGCCACAGGAATATCTTTCAGGCGGTCATCTTTTTGTAATCTCGATAGCAGATCCAATCCATCCATACGTGGCATTTCGATATCGCAGAAGATCATGTCGCAGGGTAGACCAGCGCGAAGTTTTTCCCATGCATCCTGTCCGTCCTTCGCCTGTTCGACACGATAGCCGACTTTTGCAAAGGTCAGTGACAATAAGCTCGCGGACTGTAATCGAGTCATCAACAATCAATACCGTTGGATCGGCAGCCGCATCCTCTTCGACCATTGGCTGGATCGTGATCCCAGAAGTCGAAGGACGCAATCTACCGCTAGCAATGTCGAACAACTCCAATACGTTGGCGATCGCCATTACCCGACCATCCCCTAATACCGTCGCACCCGCAATTCCCGCAGGTTGAGGAATTGGTCCTTCTAGCTGCTTGATGACGATTTCATATTCACCAAGGAACTGATCGACTTGCAGCGCGAGGTAACCAGTATCATTGCGGAGAATAATAATGCAGAGTTCATCATTCTCTTGTTTACCGTAGATACTGCTACGGCTGAGGTGACGACTATAGGAAAGCAAATTGGATAGGTGTTGGAATGGTAAAACCGTATCGCGCCAAGGTAAGCAAGGCTGACCTTGGTCATTTAATACAATTTGGGTTTGAGGGACTTCTACCATATCCTCGAAACCATCAACAGGGAACGCAATCCGAGCGCGATCGCTAATACAGAACATCGCCTTAGAAATACTCAGAGTGAGCGGTAAGCGAATCGTAAAGGTCGTACCTTTACCAATCAATGATTCCACAATAATTACGCCACGAATGTCATCGAGGCAAGTTTTCACCACATCAAGCCCAACGCCACGACCTTTAAATTCATCGGCTTGAGCAGCAGTGCTAAATCCAGCCTCAAATAGTAAGGCATAAACCTCAGTATCATTGAGTCGATCAACTTCAGCTTGCGATCGCACTCCTTTAGAAACAGCAATTTTCTTAACTCTGTCAGTACTAATGCCACCGCCATCGTCACTAATGGAAATTACAGTTTGATTACCTTGGTGATAAGCTCGCACGGTGAGTTTACCTGTTGCCGACTTCCCAGCAGCTTGGCGAGTGGTAGGATCTTCCAAGCCATGATCGATCGCATTATTCACAAGGTGCGTAAGCGGATCATTAAGTTGTTCCAAGATCGCCTTATCGATTAAGGTTTCACGTCCAAACACGTCTAAATCCGCCTGTTTCCCAGACTTGAGAGCGCGATCGCGAATCCCTCTAGGCAATTTATCGGTAATCAACGCGAAGGGAACCATGCGCGATTGCTTCAGATCGTCTTGGACTTGGGTGGTGATTGTCCCTAGCTGTCGAGTTACCTGATCTGTTTCACCCACCACAAACTCAATGTCAGAGGCAGATTCGCGAACTCGGACGATCAACTCGATAATCTCTTGTGACAACACGTGGAAGGTATTGTAGCGATCGAATTCAATTCCTTCAAAATCATTGGTAGCAGAAGTATTCGAGCTTCCATCATCACCTGAATATGACACGTCAAATCCACTAAATGAACGCCCACGCCCTGCGGTGAGCGAAGCTTCTAGCAAAGAGCGATCATACTGGTCGCGCATCCTCTGTGATACATCGCTCAACAACTGAACTTGCTGCAAAAGATTAGTAATAAACTGCTGCAATTTCTCTTGATCCTGTTCTAAAAGGTTGCGGTTTACGACTAGCTCCCCAACAAGATTATTAAGACTATCCAGATATTTAACATCAACCCGCATCGTAGAGTCCGCTAACTTCGCCTTGCGTGTGGTGGGCGAAGGACGCGCAGACGATGATTTAGTTTTTATCGGTCCGACATCTTTAGCAAAAGCAGACTGAAGCATATTTTCCAGTTCATCAAAGTCATCAGTCGGCTTTGTTTCTGCTTGGACAGTGGTGAAAGTTCCAAAATTATTGGAAGATGTCGCCTTGTTTGTTTCAAATGCAACGCTATCAGAGTCACCTAGAAGTGCTTCTAACTCATCAAAATTCATCTCATCAGAATTAACAGATCCCTGATCGCTGACAAAAGTATCTGTAACCTGACTACTGAATGTGCTGCTACTCAAATCATTAATATCATTGGCAGTATGACTAGAACTACCAATCATGGCTTCTAAGTCATCAAAGTCAAAGTTATCATCAATCCCATTAAGTTCTTCTGAGGAAGATTGATGCTCAGTTTCTAAAACATTTGTTTCTGCATCTTGAGTTAAGAAAAAATCTGAGGTTGGAGAATCATCTTGGTTTAAATCAGTAAAATCATCAAATTCACCAAAATCAAGAGGTTCATCAACTACTAAATGATTATTTTCGACATCTTCAGGTAATTGTAATAGACCAATATCAGAATCATCATCACCTTGGAAGAAATCCGCCAAATTATCAATTGTCGTCGCTGCTGTAATTTTATTGTCTTCCAGATTTAAATCTTCTTGAATAGTCGTCAGATTTGATTCCATTGTCGAAAAAGCTGTGTTTTGGAAGTCACCATCTAACATGCTTGTCAAGTTATCAATGTCATCATTTTGAGTTAGCGATTCCTCGCGATCGAAGTTGAAATCATTTTCCAGTGAAGTTTCCAACACAGTTAAATCTTCTTCTTGACCATTAGTAAATGAATCTGCCGAATCAGTAGTAAATTCACCCCAATCATCATCAATAATATTTTCATCTGGACGCTGAGCCTCTTCTAATCCATCAAAAAAATCGCCCAAAGTATCGGTGTTATTAACGACACTAGAATAAGTATCTAGTTCGTTTTCAATATCACTAGATACAACTTCAGCTTCCTCATCCTCAGAAGCGCTGAAAAAACCTCCTAAATCATCAATACTGCTGTCTTCATAATCATAGTTACTACTATCAGCAATATCATTAGGAATTTCAGAAACTTCAGAAGCAGCAAAGAAATCATCTAATTGATTAACTTGCTCTGTGTTATCTAATTGATCGGCAAAAATATCTGGTTCATTGTCAATATTGTTAGCAATCGGTTCAAAATCTTCAGAGTCTCCAGCCGCAAAGAAATCATCTAAACCATCGGTGCTATTAACTTCATCGACAAAGCTGTCAGTAAAGTTGTCAGTAGCGATCGCGTCAGTAATATTTTCTACTCCTGAAGAATCAGCAGCATCAATTTCATCAATTGAATTTTCTATAAATTCATGATTCTCATCAGGAAATGTTGGATTGTCGTTTGGAACTATAAAGAAGTCATCAGAATTTTCATCAAGTGTAATATCTGAAACTGATTCACCAAGTTCATCACTATCAAATCCTAGTTCGTCAAATATATTTAAACTAGAAGTATCAATCGTGTCAAATTTCTTAGTTTCTGATATCCCATTTGTATACTCATTAGAGATAAACTCTTCAGAATATTCAGCGAAATTGTCAACATCAGCGTTGGCAATTTCGTTATTGACAATTTCAGGAGATACTTCTAACAATTCTTGATCAAGATTTCCGTCGATCGCAAAGGGATCCTCAAGCAAAGTCATCCCTTCTTCTGAAAAAGTTAAGGCAAATGGATCGACGGGAAAATCATCATGATTAGCGATCGCACTTTCTTGTCTAGCGAGCTGAGCAAAATATTCTTCGCTTGAAAGGGCTTGTGATTCGTCTTGAGTATCAGCAACATCGTCTTTTACCAACTGTTCAGCAGTTAACGCATCGTCTGACAATCCAGAAAAGTCAGTATTATCAATATTAATTTCATCATTAATTTCACTAGTTTCATTAAAATTAATATCATTAACATCATCAAGTTGATCATCTGTTGGAAGTTCATTATCAATTTGAAAATCGCTGATTTGTGCAACGATATCCATACCTAAATCAACATCAAACTGATCGCTTAGAGAATTATCATCTGTAAAATCACCTGCGAAATCATCTGTAAAATTATCTGCGAAAAGTCCATCTAGACTTGCTTCACTCATTTCAGGAGTAATCTCAGAACTCATTTCTGAGATTACATCAGTTCCTTCTTGCAACACATCGTCAAGATCATCAGGGAATAAAGAATCACTAATCTCTTCAACCACAGAGTCTTCAGTAGAAAAATCACCAAATAATTGGTCAATGCTGGATCCTTCATTACTTAGGTTTGGAACGGTTAGATCATTGTCAACAGAATTATTGCCAAGCAAATCGGCAAACTCATCGTGACTATCTAGATCGGTGGCTCCATGATTTAAAATATTCGTTTCATTGAATTCGATATCTTCCCAAGCCGCATCAAAATCAATATCATCATTTTCAAATAAAATCGCCAAAGATTTTAGTTCTGAAGCACCAACTTTTGGTCCATCAATATGTTGATTTTCAGCGATTTCATACTCGCTTTCCATCCAATCCATTTGATCGATTTGATTTTCATGAATCTCTGCCAAATCAAATGCTTCTTCTTCATTGACTTGGTCTGCAAATAGATCGATATCATCTGGAGCCGTATCTGAGATCTTAGAATCTTCTACAATTGAACTTTCGTCAATATTCTCAAGTGCTGTCGTGAAGATTGTGCTAACTTCATCTTCCTCTGAATCAGAAAATCGGTAGGGTAGTAAGTTTTGAAGTTGTGGTGATACGACAATCTCTACTTCCCGATTTGCCAGTACTAGATCTTGGGCTTCTTTTAACTCTCTAATCAAAATAGGCGCAAGGGTACGGTATGAGTTATTAGGCTGGGCGATCGCATTTTTAATTTGCGTGACTAGATTGGTCCAATTTCGCAAATCAAAATTGTTACCAATCTCTTGGAAGTAATTACAAACTACTTGTAACTGCGATCGGCTCTCCACATCATCTGGAGCTCGAAATAGTTGCAGCATATCTCGCATTTTGGTCGTAATTTCTTGCTGAAATACTGACTCTTGAGAAACAACTAATTCCTGTAGTTGAGTAATACTTTCTGCTGCTTCTTGTCCAGATGTATCAGCAGATATCTCGCTATCAGTATCTAAGACTAACTGATTTAGATATGATTCCACCTGAGCAAAGATTGGCTTAACACGGTTATTTGTCTCAGTCGTTAACTCATCGGATATTCTAAAACCGCCTTGTAATTCATCTAGAAGTTCTGAGAGAGGATCAAATCCTGCTAACAACAAGCTTTTTAAGCGTTCATCGACAGTTATTTGCGGATTTTCTTGGAGGATTTTGAAAAAATCTTCTAGGCGATGAGCAACATGTTGAATGCTCCCCACGCCCAACATTGCTGCGCCGCCCTTAATCGAATGAGCAGCTCGAAAAAGCTCATTAGTCGATTCGGAATCATGTAGGACATCTTGCAAATTTAATACGCCTTGCTCAATTGTCTGAAGATGTTCGCGAGCTTCTTCGATGAAGTAGCCCATGATCCTTTGCTGTTGTTGTTCCGAGTTCATGACATAATCCTCTCAAAGATTAGGGTGTGATTAGCTTAGACTAAAGGCGATAAATAACACTTAAATAATACTTAACGACCTCCCGTTGTCTTGTCACTTGAATCAACGCGGAACCGTTCCATCGAATCCTGTAGACTGCGAGCAACGCCTACCAGATTTTGCAGGGAAGCCGATACTCTCTGAGACTCTTGCGAAGTTTCTTGAGCGCTCAACTCAACTGACTGCATAACTTGAGATACTGTCCTTGAAGTCTCAGTCTGTTTGACCGTATCTTCAGTAATCGACAATACCAAAGTTTCAATGCGATGGGAAACTTGAATAATATCTGTGAGCGATTGACGCGCCTGTTCAGCCCGTTTTGTCCCGTCGATAACCTGTTGTGTCCCGACTTCCATCGCTTGTTGCACGCTACTGGTTTCACTCTGAATTTGCAACACGATCTGCTCGATTTCTTTAGATGCCTTGGCAGCGCGATCGGCTAACTGTCGAACTTCGTCGGCAACGATCGCAAAACCACGTCCTGCATCACCCGCTCTTGCTGCTTCAATACTGGCATTAAGTGCGAGCAAGTTAGTCCGTGAAGCAATTTGTGAAATCAGACCAACGATTTTAGAAATTTCTTGCGAAGATTCACCAAGGCGCTTAACTTTACGAGTTGTTTCGGCAACCGTTTCGCGAATATCGAGAATACCTGCGACGGTACGTTCTACCGCATCACCGCCCTTGATCGCGGTCTCCGATGCGAGTTTAGCAACTTGCTCTGCCTCACGCGCACTTTCGGCTACACGTTGGATTGATTCAGTCATCATTTGGACTGAATTTAGGGTGACACTTAACTCTTCAGCTTGACGCAATGCATCTGATGACAAACTACGGGCAAATGCTTCATTTTCGCGAGAACTTTCGTTTACCTGACGCGCCGCAATTTTTACTTGGTTAACAATTTCGCGCAGATTTTGAATCGTGAGATTAAAAGAATCGGCAACTGCGCCGAGTACGTCAGCCGTTACCTCGGCCTGTACAGTCAAGTCACCTCGCGCCGCACCTTCTACGTCATCAAGTAAGCGGATTACCTGACGCTGTAAGTCTTCTTTAGCTTGTTCTTGCTCGGCAGCTTTGCGTTGAGCTTCAGTGGTATTCGCCACAATCGACTGCATCATTTGGTTAAAGCTTGCCGCTAATCTACCAAATTCATCTTCGCTGTAGACTGAAGCGTGGGGATTCATATCGCCACGAATTACAGCCTCAAATTGAGCTTGCAAGTTGGTGGTTGATTGATCGATTAGCCCAGAAGATCGTTTGCCTAACCCCCAAGCGATCGCGCCACTTGATAGGGCGGCTGCACCAGCTATCATCCAGCCAGTATTTCTAAACTGTAGCTGTTGTCCTTGGTCTTTGATACTAGCCATAGCAAAATTAGTAACTAGACCAGCCGCGATCGCGGCAACAAAACCTGCGGCGATCGCGGTGATCCCGTTTTTAGTCTTGAGTGGCATGTTATCAAAGGGAGAGAATAATCCACCCTGCTCAGAGGCTTCAGCTACACCAGCAGTATCAGCACCCACCTTCTTCCCAGCTATTGGTGTATTAATAGTCCCCAAGCCAAATAGCTCGGCCTCATTTTCCGATTGGTTAAATCTGGCGGTTGCCATGTCCTGACCAGCTACTGATGTAGTATTGAGGGAACGTCCCGAACTCGCAAAGTCCTGATCATCAAAATCTGAAGACGATCGACTTGAGACCATTTGGGTTGCCTCTGAATCGCTAAACGAATTTGAAAAAGATGATTCACTAATATCATCAAAATCATCAAAATCATCGATAAAGACAACATCAGCATCTGCACTTAACGAACTACTACTGGGCGCGTAACTAGAGTTAAAACTAGCTCCCCCTGTAATTTGAGTTTCGGCGCTATAGCTATATTGACTAGAACCATTCATCGAAGTACTAGAGCTAAAATCTTCAAAATCAAAATCGTCGGTGTGATTTGAGCTACTATTTTGCCCACCATTATCATCAGCAGACCAAGATTCTTGCGTATAATTTGGTTGGCTATAGTTATTATTCTCGTTAGCGTATTGCATATTAGTGAATTCATCTGCGCCGCTACCGCCTATGTTGTAGCTATCATCATCACTGAAATCCAATCTTTCCTTGGCGGCAGCAATACCACTATGAGCATATTCCAGAATTGAGTTGTCGTCGGTCAGTTGTAAAACAGTTTCATATTCACCAATTGAGTCTTGATAGCGTTCTAGTGCAAGATTGATATGGGCATGAAGTAAGCGATACATCGGGTCGCTAGGGCAGACTTTAACCAGCTCCTGCGTCAATTTGCCAGCTTGATCGTAGTCTCCCTGCATATAAGCTAAGGAAGCTTTTTCGTATTCTTTTTGATATTGCGTACTTGATTTCATGTCCTTTCTCCTAAAATCCCTAAAATATCTGCTATTTGCGCGAAATCATCTTGAAATTACTTTGTCTAGGATTAGGATGCCCACCGTGCCGATCGCAAAATATTTACTTGATCTAGCAGTTTTAGGGGATCGCTGTCTTCCATGATCCACTCGCCTTTTATAAAAGGAGCCATGCTATCAGAACTATTCCTAGAAGCATGAAGTTGTGAAGAATCTAGCCAAGCCATCACGCTAATTTGTTCTACTGCTAAGCCTAACATCATCCCTTGATCTTCGATGGCAATGATCGAAATTTCGGCGCGATCGGTATTAACAGGCGGAGTTTCTCCCAAAAACTGACCGAGATCGCCGACCCACACTACTCTACCTCGAATATTAACTGTACCTAGCAACAGAGGGGAGACATTAGGCATTGGGTTGATCCGATCTGGAGCATATTCCAAAACTTGGCTAACTCCAATCGCAGGTAAAGCAAACTCAATTCCAGAAGCCACAAAAAATCTTAAGTGCAGCTCACCTTCTGGAGCTTCGATACCTTGCTCGAAGTCAGTGGCCTGATCTTGTCCGATACCAGGGAAGAATTCTTGGTTTCCTACCATAATTTGAGGGTCTCTACTAGTAGCAAATTCTAAGTGCTTTTAAGTTTTTAAAAAACAAATTTACAAAATAAACAAAAACAAACATTAAGGATACTGAGAAAATTTTAAAGTATTGATGCTAACCAACAGATGCCAAACAATCAAGAATTGTGCCTACTTTGAGCGTTAGTTAGTAAAATTTTTAGGTTTTTCTAAGTAACTGTTTGACAGTGCCAACTAACTCTTGAGGCTGAAAGGGTTTGGCGATATAGGCATCAGCACCCTGTTTCATTCCCCAGTAACGATCAAATTCTTCACCCTTAGATGAACACATGACGACAGGAACGCGCTCGGTTTTAGGATCGGTTTTAATGCGCCGACATAGCTCATAGCCATTCATGCGGGGCATGACAATGTCCATAACAACAATGTCGGGACAAACACCTTGCATTTGCTCTAGTGCTTCCACACCATCGCTTGCGGTTTTGACGGTTAAGCCACTGCCTTTGAGTAAGTCCTCAATCATCTCTCTTTGCGTCACACTGTCTTCAACCACCAGAACTATACTCATACATGAATGCCCCGATAGGATTCTTCCATTAGCAACTTACCAAGCTAAATATATTGGCGTTAGGATGATTGGCATTTTTCTTTGCCGATCTTAAACTTGCCCATCTTACATTTTAAGTCAGCGCTATAAATATTTATTAAGCTTTTTGCATTTACATTTTAGGAGTCTCCTGTAAAAGAGCTTTCTTCGGGAAGCCCGCGCTCTAACTGTACTCAGTTGAGCGTCGGGAGGATGTCACTCTGCTCCGATAAAGGAATTAAGGGTGGGGTTAAAAGTTAAGACACAAAATAGCATGTATGGTACTTTGCTTTTTGATTACACCCAAATAATTTTTTAGCTTCCAGAGAAATTTTTAAAAGTGCCGCTTCGCGGCACTTTTAAAAATTTCTCTGGTTTTTAGGTAGCCCGATCAAGAGTGCGGTATTGGACTGCTTCGGCGATATGGACTACTTGAATATTTTCGGCATTAGCAAGATCAGCGATTGTGCGGGATACTTTGAGAATGCGATCGGTGGCTCGTGCTGATAATCCTAAGCGCTTGATCGCCGCCTCTAATAAATCGCGAGAAGGGTTGTCTAGTTCGCACCATTGGCGCAAATGTCGGGATTGCATCTGGGCATTACAATTTACTCTTACTTCTTCGTGAAATCGATTTTGTTGGATTTTGCGTGATATTTGGACTCTTTCTTTAACTGCACCAGAGTTTTCTCCCTCTTGCGATCGCGTAATCTCCTCAGGCTTTAGCCTTGCTACAGTCACCTGCAAGTCGATCCGATCCATTAATGGACCTGATAGTTTTGCCCAATACTGTTCGCGTTGGCGGGGGGTGCAGGTGCAAGGCTGCACCGAATCGCCGTAATAACCACATTGGCAAGGGTTTGTCGATGCGACCAGCGTAAATTGCGCGGGAAAAGTCACCGATTGGCGGGTGCGAGAAATGCACACAAATCCATCTTCTAATGGTTGGCGCAAAAATTCTAAGACATCGCGCTTAAACTCGGTCAGCTCGTCAAGAAACAAGATCCCATTCGTGGCAAGTGTGATCTCGCCAGGACGCGGAAAGCTGCCACCGCCAACTAATGAGGGGCCAGAGGCGGAATGGTGGGGGCTACGAAATGGGCGATCGCTTACCAATCCTTTACCCTTTAACAAACCCGCCACTGAATGAATCCGCGTCACTTCTAGAGCTTCGTCAAAGTTCATGTTGGGCAGAATACTTGGTAAGCGCCTAGCTAATAGAGTTTTGCCCGATCCTGGGGGGCCAACAAAAATTAAATTATGTCCGCCTGCGGCGGCGATTTCTAGGGCGCGACGGGCTTGGTGTTGACCTTTAACGTCTTTAAGATCGAGTTTAAATTCGCTTTCGTGCCATTTCAGTTCAGGATTGGCAACTACTGGGGGGTATTTGTCGGGATTAGCTAAGAAATCTCCGACTTCGGTAATACTCTGTAAGCCATACACAGACAAGCCCTTAACTAAAGCTGCTTCTTGAGCATTTTCTTTCGGCACAATGATACCGATTATGCCCAAGCGCTGGGCGGCGGCGGCGATCGGTAATACTCCTGAAACGGGACGCAGTGAACCGTCAAGAGAAACTTCACCTAAAAACAGGTGATCGCCTAATAACTGCGGATCGACTTGCTCGGAAGCGGCTAAGATGCCAATACTAATGGGTAAATCAAAAATGGGACCCTCTTTACGCAGATCGGCAGGTGTGAGGTTAATCACGATCTTTCGCATGGGGAAAGCATATCCTGCATTTTTAATGGCTGCTTTAACCCGTTCGCGGCTTTCTTGAACTGCGGTATCGGGCAATCCCACTAAGGTGATTCCAGGCAATCCTCCCGATACATCTACCTCTACCCCTACTTGAATAGCATCGATGCCTAAGATTGCGGCACTCCAAACCCTTGCTAGCACTTTTTACCTATTAAAATAAAGCTTACAAATTCTTAATTAATTAAGATTGTCGCACGTAAATTTACTCTACATTAGCTATTTTCGCGATCGCCACAAATCAAAATATCAAAAAGAAAAAAGGGGCGCAACGCGCCCCTTTTTTCTTTTTGATATGATACAGCCTCAATAGGCTGTATCTATTCTGCAAAACTAAGCGATCGCATCTTAATCTCTTGTAGCTCCAAAATTTCTCTATGTGTAAGGTTGATCGTGTTATGGAACGATTCATTTAAAAGCGAGTTAAAGTCGTTAGCAGGTTGCCAAGAAGTTTCAAAGGGATGGGTTGCTAGACTACAAGCATCCCATTTTGCTCGTACAGGAACATTTAATTTTCCACACAAACCACCTCTTCTACCTTCAGGGTTGTAGTGCTGACACAATCCACAAGCTGTAATCGAGTTGCCTGAAGAGTTCATATATCTTAAATTTGGCTTTGCCAAAATTTACATAAAAAAAATTTATTAATTAATTCAATTATGCAGGTTGATCAAACAGCTCCTAAACAGCCTCTAATCTCTGCTTAGAGGCTGTTTAGGAGATCTCAAATAAAATGTGAACTTAATAATATTTTAACTGGCTCCTGTAATGCTTTCATGACAATCTTTTTGGGACATTTTTAGATTTAAATTGATTTTTTGAATAGTTAAGAAAATATAAAGATAAAGGAAAGTGCAGCTTGTTTAGGCTCTAGAAAGTCCAGAGGAACCCGAAAAGTGTCGCAAAGCGACACTTTTCGGGTTCCTCTGGGTTTCAGCACTGTAACTATTTCAGAGCAGTTTCTTTTGATGTTACTGTCTGCCCTTGAACTATTTCTGAGTCTTTAGGCTTACAAAGATGATCAGGTAAGGCGGAGCCTGAAGGATCGAGTTTGTCAGCTAGGTGTGGATATTTAATCCTGCCATGATTACGCTCTTGCCAGACCTTGATAAATATGGGTGCAATCCGATCTAGATCTTGCCAATTCAAGGAACAATCTTGGAGTTGACCATCATCCCATCGGGCTTGGAAGATTCGCATGAGCAAATTTTTGGCGGCTTCAAGAGTCGTTTCTGTGCCAAGCGATCGCAGGGCGGCTTCACAGGCATCGGCTAACATGACAATCCCTGTTTCGCGAGATTGGGGAATTGGACCAATATAGCGAAAATCTGACTCAGCCACATGATCTGATCGCTTTTGGGCTTGGCAATAAAAATAGCTAATCGTGATCGTCCCCTGATGTTCTGGAATAAACGCTTGCAGCATTTCAGGAAGGTGATATTTTTGAGCTAGCTTAAGACCACCTGAGACATGCTCTTTGATGATCTGAGCGCTATTCCAAGGATCGTTGAGTTTGTCATGCGGATTGGGCTGCCCCATCTGATTTTCAATGAAATATTCAGGTCGGAGCGTCTTGCCAATGTCATGATAGAGCGTGCCTGTCCTGACTAAGCTGGTATCCGCTCCCAGTTCACGGGCAGCAGCCTCAGCGAGATTTGCCACAAATAAAGTGTGCTGGAAAGTTCCTGGAGTTTCGGTAACTAAGCGTCGTAGCAGAGGGCGATCAAGGTTGGCTAACTCAGCCAACCGAAATGGCGTTAATGCGTAAGAAATATGTTCTAGATAAGGGATTGCCCCAAGAGCGACGATCGCCGAAATTATTCCTCCTGATGCATACTGAAGGGCAGTAATTGCGATTAGTACTGGTGGTGTTGAGCCTGCAATAATGGCGATCGCAATATAGATAGCCGCCTGTAAAAAACCAACTAGTAGCCCTGATGCCGCCAGATGCGATCGCGTTAGAGGACGATTGGTAATCGCCGCCGCCACAATTGCGCCAATTAGTACAGGCACGAGTGTTAGCAAATTAGTACTGATGGTGATCGCAATTAAGCCTGATATCAGACAAGTGATCACGAGTGCCAGACGCGAGCTATAAAAACTGCCAATTATCAAACCCATACTGGCTAATGGCGCAAATACGATCATGTTTGGAGCCATCAGCACTGTTGCCAGAGCCGTGCCTGTGCAGATCACGCTCAGTGCCAAAAAATCTTTGAGATGTAATTTTACCTTGAGTAAATATTGCCATCGTTTATTTGCATAGCCAAATATGCCGAATGCGATCGCCGTACTTGCAATCATCAAAGACAAGCCTCTGAAATTGACTTGTCTTTGCGTCATTTTTAGTTCATCTAAAATAACGAATTGCCGCTCAGTAATTTTTTCACCGCCTTTAACAATTAAGTCTCCTGCTTCTAGAGAAATCCTCTGCGTCTCGACTGATTCAGATGCTTTGATCGCTCTTTCGGTGGTACTCACATAGTCAATACTTAGATTTGGCTTAACTGTCGTCCTGAGCAGTGCGATCGCCATTGTTCGCTGCTCTTCATTGGTCGGTAGGTTGCTCAGTTTGGCTAGTCTTTTTTGGAACATGTCATCTGGGACTCCAGCCACAACTCCTGACGACTGGACATCAAGCAACGCTTGCCTTGTCAACTGTTTACAGTTTTCCCATTCCTCATTAGTCAACTCCAAAAGGCGATCGCGAAACATTTCTGGTCCCTTGGCAACCTTCACCTGAGTCATTGCATAGGCTGTGCGAACCTCAGTTACGGTGTTGATTAACTTTTGATAGTCTGGGGACAGAGCATTAATTTTGTATAGAGTTAGCTCAGCCAAAGCTAGAGATGAAGGTTCTTTGTCTTTACCAATAAAACTTGATATCGCCGCAGCCTGACCATTGACATTGACTGCTAGCCTATTGACCCTATTTTGTAACTGATTCCATTCCAAGTCAGAAATTTGTCTTAAATACTTCTGGATCTCATCACTGATGATCTGGCGATCAACGTAGGGTAAATTCCCAGATGATATCCGTAAATTATCACCTACTTGTAGCATCTTTTCCAAGTGCTTTACGGCAATTACATCAATCTCAAGATTGCTGCGATAGATCGGGATTACTTGTTGTTTAGCGAGTTCTTTTGCCTGCTTTGTTGCTTCAATATCAGTAGCTGCTAATGTTTTAGGCGATCGCATATCTTGATCGACAAATGTCCCAACACCCAAACGCGGCTCAGCATAAAAACGAATGCTGAGGGTGGAAATGAGGCAGACAAAGGTAATTCCTATAACTGCTCTACCTGCCCACTTTCGCGATATGCGACGGGGTGTTTCAGGGAGCAGAGATGAGTTAGTGGGAGTAATTCCCATAGATTTAATTACTCTATAAAAAATGCCTTTACAAAATTTTAATAGGAAGAGCAAGACATAAGCCGGGTTCTGTTTCAGGAGTTTTATCAACTACCCTAGCGGTTATCTATCTGGGATATTTGTTACCAAATACCTCATGCGGCACACACTCAATGGCGATCGCCCAGCTTTCACTAGACCACGCCATTCAGCAACGGACACAAGATCAACTGAAGATCGCAACACTTGTATCCTCTCGCCTTGCTTCCAACTGGGGTTTACCGAGCCAGAGCCTCACGACCCTGCTGGTGCGCTCTTAACACACCTTTGCACCCTTACCTATACATATAGTTTCCTACAGATACAGGCGGTATCTTTCTGTGGCACTATCCTCACGATCGCTCGCACTGGGCATTATCCAGCAGCCTGATCTTCATGGAAGCCCGGACTTTCCTCAAAACTTACTTTCAAAACAACCTTTCGATAAATCTTGAGATAAATCTCGCAACCGCACGCTTACTCTCCCTGATTACCATTATGTACTACAAGGTTGAACGCGATCGCTATAAAAACTTATTGGCTACTCGCTTCTTAGTAAAAGATGAGACAGCGCGGCGCTTCGCGCCTCACCACACCGCTAATTCTTGGGTTTTAGTGTCTATGTAAAACCAGTTTTGGAGTTAGCCGTGCCATAGGCGCGACTAACTCCAAAATTAGTTTTTTTAGTAAAGCCCATGCAAAAACTGGTATAAGTATGCAGAAACAATGTTTATCAAAATCAAGTCGTTTTGTTAAACTATTGTGTTATTCGAGGCTAATTTAAAATGCTTCAATTAGCATTTCCCGAATCATATAAAAATTTACTACATTCTTTGCTTACAGGTGTGAGTGACTAACTACATGATCAAACACTTCTCCAAAGGGATGTATACGCTAATTTTGTCCTTGCTGTTGGTAATTGTTGCGGGAGTCTCTCAGGCTGCGGCGGCGAATTTATTAAGGGTTTTGGTTAGAGAGGAAAGCGGCTCCAAAATGTCTGTAGCTGTGACTCAACCATCAACTCTCCAAGCATCAGGACAGTCCAGCCGCCGTCTCGATCCAGGTCAGTGGTACACATTGCCCCTGACTTCGACATATCGGATTACCCCTAGCAATAACGGATTGGTGCAAGTCGGCAGCAATCTTTATCCAGGTGAAATCGAGCTACGGGCTTGGAATAAAAAGGCGATCGCCGTTAACGTGTTATCCCTTGAAGAATATCTTCGCAGCGTTGTCCCTAGCGAAATGCCCGCCAGTTGGCACATGGATGCATTAATGGCGCAAGCAGTGGCAGCCCGTAGCTATGCCATCAATACCCAACGTCAGCGCAAATGGGGTGAAGCTCCCTACGATCTCGTCAGTGATACTCGCGATCAGGTATACAAAGGTTTCTACCGCTTTGATACCAAAACAGGTCAGGCGATCGCCCTAATTCATAGTCGTAGCGATCAGGCCGTTGCGTCAACCGCAGGCTATATGCTCCGACCAGGTTTTAAAGGTTATTATCGCGCCCGTTTGCCGCGCAACTGGATTAGCTGGGGTGGTGGCTATATGCCAGTCTCCGATGGACAACACCTCGATCAAGAAATGACCCAACAAATGGCTCAAAGTGGCTGGAATTGGGTACAAATTTTATCTTGGTGGTATCGCGATCAACCAGTTAAAAGTTAATCAAAGACAAAAAAGGTCGGTGACGCTTTGCGTCACCGACTTTTTTGTCTTTTACAGGCAAGGGGCTTAAGCCCCTTGTTAAGCGTGGCGCTTTTGATGCCATTGCCATGCGTGTTGCAAAATTAGATTTAAATCAGCATATTTAGGCTGCCAATTCAAAATTTTTCTCGCTTTTTCACTACTACCAACTAAGGCTGGTGGATCACCTGCGCGGCGATCGCCCATCACCACATTAATTGGCTTACCCGTAATTTGTTTTGCTGCGTCAATTACTTCTTTGACTGAAAATCCATTGCCATTGCCAAGATTAAAAATTTCGCTCTCGTTGCCCTTCAGCAAATATTGCAAGCCCAACACATGAGCTTCGGCAAGGTCTGTAACGTGGATATAGTCACGAATACAAGTCCCGTCGGCTGTCGGATAATCAGATCCATAAACTGTAATCGCTTCACGTTTGCCCAAAGCCGTTTGCAAAACTAGCGGGATCAAATGTGTCTCAGGATGATGATCTTCACCGATCGCGCCTTGAGGATCGGCTCCTGCGGCATTGAAATATCGAAAGATTACCGATTTCAGATCATAGGCAACATCAAAATCTTGCAAGATCCGCTCGACCATTAGTTTGGTCGCCCCATAAGGATTAATCGGTGCTTGCGGATGATCTTCCGTAATTGGGGTTTGCTGCGGCACGCCATAAGTGGCACAGGTGGAAGAGAAAACAAAATTTTTGATATTAGCGGCAACCATTGCTTCTAGCAAAGACAAAGTGCCGACAACATTGTTGCGATAGTATTTGTCAGGCTGACTGACCGACTCACCCACATAGGCATAGGCGGCAAAGTGTATAACGGCGCTGACTTGGCGATCGCTAAATAATTGATCGAGCAACGGGCGATCGTTCGTATCACCAACAATCAATTCTGCGCCTAATGTTGCGGCGATATCTTGATGACCATAAACAAGGTTGTCTAAAACTAGAACCTCGTAATTAGCCTGTTGCAGAGCTTTTACGGCATGGGAGCCGATATAGCCTGCTCCACCTGTGACCAGAATTGTTTGATTACTCATAACGTTTTTTGTTTTTTTTGCTAACGCATGTTAGAACACAAAACCCAAAAGATGGAAGGCGGCGCGGAGCGCCGCCTTCCATCTTTTGGGTTTAATACAGGTGGCGATATCTATATAGCTGCGTTTTAGAGGCGAGATTTGAGGATGTCAAAAATTTCAAGGGGAATCTGCGTGCGGAGCGATCGCCCTAGGCGATTTTTCTTTTGGGCGAGTTGCAAACACTCTAACTTTTGGCAAAGATATGCCGATCGCCCCATGCCATGATCGAGTTGAATCTGAAAATTTTTAGGAGTAATTTCAGAAACACGAGCGCTAACTGGGGCGATCGGGACGCGCACAATTCGCCAAAAGCGATCGCGTAAAGCGATACATTGGCAACTAACACAACGGCGGTGTAGCTTTAAAGCCAAACTAACTTACCCCCAATTTTCACTCTTGATTTTCATGCTTAATTGTTCTCATCGTCATCTTGTTCAAAACTTTTGACAGGGACTGGACGACCACCCAGAACTCTTGCTGATGGAGATTCCATCCTCCGATCTTCCTCAGCGTAATCGTACCTTGCCACATTTTTAATGTCGATTTTCCAACCTGTCAGACGAGCCGCCAAGCGCACATTCTGCCCTTCCTTACCGATCGCCAGACTTAACTGATCTTCAGGCACAAGCACATGGGCGATTCGCTCATCAGCATTAATCAAGCGAACTTCATGAATCCGTGCAGGACTCAACGAATTAGCAATATAAGTCGAAGGATCGGGCGACCAACGAATCACGTCAATCTTTTCGCCGCGAAGCTCAGCTACAACCGCCTGAATCCGCGATCCTCTCGACCCAATGCAAGCCCCGACAGGATCAACATCGCGCTCAAGGGTATCTACTGCGATTTTGGTGCGTGGTCCCACCGCAGGAGATGGGGGATTAGCTTCTCTCGCCACCGCCACGATCCGCACAATTTCTTCCTCAATTTCAGGAACTTCATTGGCAAACAAATACACCACCAAACCAGCATCAGCTCGTGAGACTAATAACTGTGGGCCGCGTCGTGAGCCTTCAAATACCTTTTTCAGATAAACCTTGAGAGTCATGTTAGGACGATAGGGTTTTTCACCTGCCAGTTGTTCTCGCTTGGGTAGTTCAGCTTCAACTTCGGGCTGTCCAAAACCACTGCCGACGGAGACAATTACTGATGTAGTCTCAAAGCGGAGTACCCGACCTTGCAAGACTGTCCCTTCTAATTCTTGGAACTCTTCTTGAATGATTTTGCGTTGCTGATCCCTGAGCTTTTGAGCTAACACTTGCTTAGTCTGGATCGCCGCCATCCGCCCGAAGTCATTTTGTTCTGGAGTCACATCGACCACGACGGTTCCACCTGATTGAGCTTCAGGTGCGACTTCTCGGACTTCTAACAAACCAATTTCATGATCAGCATCACCAACTTGATCGACGATTGTTTTTGTCGCCAAAACTCGAAATCCTTCGCTTTCAAGATCTAGCTCTACATCAAAGTTACTAAAATGCTCTTCTTCAAAGTTAATTCCCTCAGAGCGATAGGTTTTTCTGAATTTTTCATAACCTTTGAGTAAAGCTTCGCGCAAGGCATTTTGGACGGCATGTTTAGGAAGATTACGCTCTTTGCTAATCACTTCCACCATCTGTCCCAATCCAGGTAAACTCAACAATGCCATAGGTTTTTCTCGCTTTCTATTTGATTTTTATTCTGTTTTTTATTTGATTTTTATTCGGTGTCGCTTTTTGACAGTTCAACGCGATCAATAAGTTCACGAGGAATATTCGCGATCCGACCTTTGATGCTGATTGTCACATGCGTCTCGTTTCGTGAGATCAGGTGACCACTCCAACTTTGCTTGCCCTCATGGATTGCTGTTGCACTGACATTAACCATAAACCCACGAAAAGCCACAAACTCGCGATCGCCTTGTAGATCTCGTTCGGCTCCTGGGCTAGAAACTTCTAACACATAGGCTTGCGGGATTAAATCGGATTCATCGAGGGCAGCCTCTAATGCTCGGCTCATCTGTTCGCAATCATCTAACCCAGTATCTTGAGAGAGGTTACGAATATCAACCCGCAAAATCATCGGATTTTTATTGGTCTGTAAAACCACATCGACAACCTCCAACCCAAGGGTCGAGGCAACTTCTTCAGCAGTTTGAAAAATTTGCGGAATTAGAGGGTGACTCATAGAATTTACAATTTAAGCGTTTATTCGAGATTTTAATGTAATAGCTTCTTAAACAAGCTGATCAAAGCAAACTTAAAAATTAAGTTTGATAACAAATCAACCACTAGATTTTTTGTAAAAGCCCCGTTTCACGGGGCTTTTACAAAAAATCTGGGTTTGATTTGATCGGGATTTGCTGTAAAAACAAAAAAGTGGGACGATCGCCCACTCTTCAAGTGCTTTTATCTTCAACCGATTTTCGGTGCTTGTGTACTAGAGGAAAACATGACGATCTTACTTACATGTTTTTGACCACTTGCCTGCTAGCAACGATGCTTATGCTATCACTAATTCTGGGCGTTCCTCTGGCAAAATTGCACCTTGTACAGGACATACTTGCAAGCATACGCCACAGTCAATACAAATCTCAGCATCAATTTTGAACCAAATCGTCCCCTTTTCATTTGCGCCTTGTCCCTGTTCGATACAGGCAACGGGGCAAGCAGGGACGCAGTCCGCTATGCCTTCACAGATGTTTGATGCGATCGTATAAGCCATGAGAATTTTTTAGGATTAGCCTGAGTTGAATATTATTTTATATTTAGTTTGGATGTAATCGCGGATGCATCATTGAGCCGATCGCCTCATTGCCAAGTAGATGTGTATCAATAATCGCCTGAGCTTTTTGGGAGTCAATATGCCAGTAATAGACGTTATCTGGTAACACGAGAACCATCGGTCCAGAGCCACATAGTCCTAAGCATCCACAGCCTTCTACATGCACATTTATAATTTTTTGCTGCTGTAATGTTGCCAAAACTTTAGCCGCACCATCTTTTGTGCAGGTGCGATGTTGACAGACGAGAACTCGACGGGTGGGTAAATTATCCAAAGTAGCGATCGCTATTTTCTTTTACAACACTTTGCGATGAAACAAAACCCAGATTTTTTATAAAAAATCTGTTAAGTATAGAAATATCGCTAAGCGATATTTCTATACTTAACAGATTCTAACGCACGACCAAAACAGGTGAGGCGCAATTGTGTAATACATAATCGCTAACACTACCTAGCATCATCCTCTCAATTGATCCCAGCCCTCTTGACCCCAATACGACTAAATCTGAACTTTCCTCTTTTGCCACAGAACAAATCAAATCACGAGGTTGCCCTGTTTCCAATCGAGTACGGCTAGCCATCTCTGAAGCTTGACAAGTATCTTGAGCTTTTTGTAGTAGCGCTTGACCTGCATTCAAAATTTTGCGCTCTAGCTCAACATCAGGCAGTCCGCGCCACCCCACCCAATCGCCAGTTGGCAGCATCACCTCAGGCACATAACTACTAAGTGGTTCAACGACTGTCAGCAACACAATCTCGGCTTTTAAAGGAGCAGCAAAGATCAAGGCTTTAGCAAGAGCATGTTCGCTAGCTTGGGAACCGTCAATAGCAACTAAAAATTTCATATGTTTGCCGTAATATAGAACTTATGTAGTCTGTAATGAATCTGTAATGCTTAGATTTAGCTGTCTTCACTTGTGTCAAAACCCAAAAGAGGATGGCGGCGCGGAGCGCCGCCATCCTCTTTTGGGTTTTATGCCTTAACAAGACTGGCGACAGCTATAACTTAATTACAGACCCAAACATACTGATGTTGATCAACAAGTTGTTAAATCTTTGCTGTAGTTCATTTCTTTTAATAATCCATGACACGCGATATTCGTATTGGTTTTGCAAATTCTGTGGGTAATACGCCCCTGATTGAAATTGAGTCTCTATCGGCAGCGACTGGTTGCACGATTTTAGGTAAAGCCGAATTCCTCAATCCAGGTGGAAGCGTTAAGGATCGGGCAGCTCTGTTTATGGTGTTGGAAGCTGAAAAAGCAGGAATCCTCAAAGCAGGCGGCACGATTGTGGAAGGGACTGCGGGTAATACAGGAATCGGACTAGCCTTAGTCGCTAATGCACGTGGTTATCGTAGTGTGATTGTGATGCCAAGCAATCAATCTCAAGAAAAAATTGATTTGCTGCGGACTTTAGGCGCAGCAGTGGAACTAACTAATCCTGCTCCTTTTTCTAGTCCTGAAAATTATTACCATGTTGCCCAAAAACGTGCAGGAGAAATTGAAAATTCTTTTTGGGCTAATCAGTTTGAAAATTTGTCCAATTCTGAGGCTCATTATCAAACAACAGCGCCTGAAATCTGGAGTCAAAGTGCTGGCGAACTGGATGGGATCGTCATGTCGTCTGGTACGGGTGGCACGATTGGCGGCGTGACCGCTTATCTAAAAGAACAAAATTCGCAAATTGCAACCTATTTAATCGATCCCACAGGTTCGGGTTTGTACAGTTACGTCACGCAAGGTGAATTTAAAGCTGAGGGCAGTTCGATTACGGAAGGTATTGGCATCAGTCGGGCGACAGCAAACTTTAATCGCGCCAAATTAGATGGTGCTTTTCGAGGAACTGATCAGCAGGTGATCGAGATGTCGCAATATTTGCTGAAGCATGATGGTTTGTTTATCGGCAGTTCGGCAGCACTAAATGTGGTTGGCGCAGTAAAGTTGGCGCGTAAACTTGGCAAAGGTCACACGATCGCCACAATTCTCTGTGATGGCGGCGGTCGATATCAGAGCCGAATGTATAACTCAGTATGGTTAGCCGAAAAGGGTTTAACGCCTATGGCTAAGGGCTTGGAGTTTATTGATGACTAATTTGACACCTAAAAAGTATCGATGCATTGGGGTCGGCGTAGTCTGGGATCGCGATCGCCAACGCATCTTGATTGATCGCCGTTTGCCTGAGGGTGAACTGGCGGGATATTGGGAATTTCCGGGTGGCAAAATCGAAGGGCATGAAACTGCGGCGGATTGCATCAAGCGTGAGTTGCAGGAAGAACTAGCGATCGAGGTTGAAGTTGGCGATCATTTAATTACGGTCGATTATGAATATGAGACGCTGCGGGTGAGTTTGATTGTGCATCACTGTACGCATGTTTCGGGTGAGCCACAGATGAATGCTTGTTCCGAAATTTGCTGGGTGACAGTTGATGAATTAGATAGCTATCAATTACCTGCTGCTAATTATCAAATTGTCCAAGCTTTACGGTCATGACCGAAATCAGTGCTGAGCAAATAGCATCGCAGCTATATCAAGAAGGAGTTAGCAACTTCGAGAGCGGCAATTATCAACAGGCGATCGCCTTACTCGAACGCGCTGGTACTTTGTCAATCCCCGAATCAGTTTTAGGCGGCGAAATTTCGATCTGGCTAGCCAATGCCTATGATGCAGTTGGCAGAACCGATGAGGCGATCGCCCTATGTCGTAGCCTCAAAAAGCACCCCGTTAATAGTCTGCGAAAAAAGGCCCGCTATATGTTGGGCATTTTAACCGCGCCGTCACTGAGCAAACTGGAGGGCGTAGTCTCAGAAGTACCAATTTTGGAATCTCCTGATATTTATCAAGCCAAGCCTGTCGCTAGAACTAAAAGTCAGACTAATCCTAATCAAAAGCCATTTCGTGAAGTTTCTCTTGAGAAACTTCATACAGATAGTCGAAATAAATTTTTGTGGTTTGCGATCGCCATTTCTCTCTTGCTTCTAGCATTTTGGACAAGGCAATAAACCTAGAAAGTAGCGGTGCTACTTCAAAAATGAATGGTATGATAATTTGTACTTTTGTTAAGTTAATTAAAGCAAAATTCAAACTCAATCGAGTAAATTTCAACTATCTATGGGAGTAAATGGCGTGATGAGGCGAGCGATCCCCGCACAATGGCTTAATTTAGGAATGCATCTAGTTTCCATGGTATTCGGTCTATTTGGCTTAATTCTGGTATTGCCAAACACTGCATTTATTGAAAGCTTATCCGAAGTTGGTTTGCAAGTCTTTTCATGGGGAATGCAAAACGGCGGCGCATCCTACATGATTTTTGGCGCGATCGCCGCATTTCTTTACGGCAAGCAAATGATCGGACTGAAACGTACTCTCGCTTTTGGTATCCCCGCGATCGGTATTTCCGTAAGCGCCGAACTACTTGGTACTAGCACTGGCTTTCCGTTTGGCGCTTATTCTTATCTAAGCGGACTTGGTTACAAAATTGTCGATTTAGTACCATTTACGATCCCACTGTCATGGTTTTACATGGGCTTCTCCGCGTTCCTTGTGGCGGCGACCGTGATGCGTTTTGGGACAGGGTGGGGATATAGAATTGTCGCGATCGCCCTTGGGGCGTTGATGTTGACATCATGGGACTTCGTGCTTGATCCCGCCATGAGCCAAACTCCATATCCTTTCTGGGAATGGCATCAAGCAGGTGAATTTTATGGAATGCCTTACCAAAACTTTTTTGGTTGGTTTGGAACTGGCGCATTATTCATGACCGTTGCATCATTAATTTGGGGCAAAGATAATCAACCAATTCTCAACCGTCAGCAAATACTTTTCCCGACAATTATCTATGCGGGAAACTTCATGTTTGCGCTGATTCTTAGTTTTAATGCAGGTTTCTATGTGCCAGCTTTCTTAGGTATTCTCGTTGGTGCATTGCCTCTTGTGGTGCTTTACTTCACTACGCCCAATGGTGAGGCAGAGATCGCCAACTCTTCTTCAAATACCTCAGTAGTAGCGGTGGATGCCACTCCTTAAAAAGACAAAAAAAGGGCAGTCGCCTAGCGACTGCCCTTTTTTTGTTTATTTACTTGCCTTGCAAAGACTTTAGCTCTCGCAAAATTACCATTAAACCTTTGTTTTGATGGTCAATCTGTTCTGAAATTTTTTCCATACGCTGAGTTAGAGAAGCGATCGCATGATCTTGATGATCAATACGAGTATTTAACTCATTAAACCTTGCCACAACCTCGCGCTGAACCAAGTTTTCAATACCTTGTACCAGCAAAGTCTCGGTCGCGGTGAGCTTGTTGACAATCATTTGTAAACTCGGCTCTTCGACATGCTGGACAGCCCTAGGCACAGCAGGTGCAAATCGAGAAGTAGCTGCCGAGACTGGTTGTGCAGGCTCAGGCGTTAAAAAGTTTTGAATGCGAGAAACTAACACATCTGCTTCAAAGGGCTTTTCAAGGAAATCAAATTCTGTAAATGGCTCAGAAACATGTTCGGTAACTTGTTCTTTGAGTCCTGAAATCATAATTATAGGAACTTTTTGCAATCCTTCGACACGACGTATTGCCTGTAAAGTTTGATAGCCATTATATTTGGGCATCACGAAATCAAGCAAAATCAGGTCGGGGAAAGCTCTGCGAGCGGCATCTAAACCTGATTTGCCATCACTTGCTTCTAAAACCTCATACTTGCCCGCCAAAATGCTTTTAACCATTTTGCGGATCATGATGCTGTCGTCAATTACTAGTACTTTCTTTGCAGTCATGGATTTGCAGAATCCGCCCAAAATAGCTATGCGAGACCATCATATTACATCACAAAACCTGACTGTTTATGATGTAAGTTGAAATATTTTCTGAACGAATTTAATTGTTGGGTGACTTATTCCCTTCCCATCCAAGAATTGGTGTTGCGGCGCGAAGCGCCGCAAAAACTTAGCCGATCAACATGAACGCGATCGCGTTAAACTGAAACCACCTATTTTATTTCGGTTTTATGGCAAAACGTTACTCTATTGATTCATCGCAAATTACTCGCCGTGTCGAAGAATTAATAAACGCTTCTTCTAACCGTTATCGGATTACTGTGCAAGTCGCTAACCGCGCCAAGCTCAGACGTTATGAAGATGATGACTATGACGATCGCATGATGAAGCCGATTTTACGCGCCATTATGGAAATGTCTGATGAAATTTCTCAGCCTGAGATTTTGAGCGACTGAAAGCCCTAGAATTTGGTGGCGCTTAGCGCCGCCAGTTCTGCCTAGCTTTATCTAGCTTTATTAAACATCATGCTAAATTTCGCGCCTCAAGATACATCAAAGCGGTTGTTAAGTGGTGACGGTTGGCGAATTGGATTGCGCTCAGATGTGGATATTTATAAGGGGTTAGTGGGGGCAGACAGTTGGGCGATCGAGCTAACTGAGCGTGAGTTTAAAGATTTTTGTAAGTTAGCGGTGCAACTTGCCGAGACAATGCAATTGATGGCAGCCGAGCTTTCTGACGACGAAAAGATTTCTTGTACGCTAGAAACTGAGGATATTAGTCTTGAATCTAATGGCTATCCTCATGCGTTTACATTACATTTGCAAGTATTAATGGGACGCAGAACTGAGGGATTTTGGAATGCAGATGCTGTGCCTTTTTTGTTGGAGGCGATCGCCCACTTGCAATCTATTGAGGCGATCGCCTATTAACCGATGAGTTATTTGTCAGGAGAAGATTCAGTTGTCGTCGCGTAGGTGTCATCCCCGCCAAATCCGATCCAGTACAAAAAGAAGAACTCCCAAAGAATTCCTAAAAAAAGCTAGAACTACGACTAGAAGAAGCTAAAGCTGGGTTAAGCGCTGTTTTCTTTGTCGATGCTGCACACTTTGTCCTTGGTGTACTCATTTACAGAAAAGTACGAGAGATTGAAAGCTCAGTGTCTTCAGCCCTGAGATGAAAATCGGACGAGGGAATTTATTCCCTTTAATCTTTCTATATTATCAGTCAATTACAGCAAACCTTAGTCTAGAATAGCAGGGAGTAAAAATCAAATTAACCATGTGTTAGTTCTCGAAGCAAAGTTAAAGGGCAAAACAGAGCAGTATGCACTCATTGATGAGGCGATTCGTACTGCTCTGTTTGTGCGTAATAAAGCTTTGAGATACTGGATGGATAACAAGGGCGTAGGAA
>JBDNJN010000242.1:0-16870 GCA_041687725.1 Pseudanabaena sp. | reverse complement strand
CTATATCATCTGGACAGTTAAGCTAGTCTTAGGTCTTAGGAGACTTGGCTCTGGTGGTTATTTACGGACTGGATACCGTGATTCACACCAAACGAATCGCACAAAGTTTAATTCTCTGAGGCGCAGCCAAAGCGCCCCTACTGACTCCATCAAGATTTAACCCTGATATTGTCGCTACTTTTCTAGCCATGTTTGCAGCACCGTTGCAATCTGCATTGATAAGCCAGCCTTGAGCAGTGCGATACAAACCACGCTTAACTCGCTTGCCAGATTCTTTCCACCCTTCGGGTTTTGCGCCGAACGTAGGCAAAATATCTCTATCAACAAACGAAGCCTTAGAAGTGTATGACTCTTCAGTTTCAATGAATTCAATCCCATACTTCTCACATAATTGAGCGATACGAGCTTTTAATTTAGCTGTAGGAATCTGCACAAACTTTTGATTGGTTTTCTTACCCATGTTTGCGCCATCTTTCTGACCAGTATTCCAGCCAAAAACAATCTTGCCAAGGCAGTTTTTAAGGCAGTGGTTAACCACGATCCGCGCCGCTTTGTTAATAGCATCACGCATCTGACGATTGCGTCTTTCCGTAATACTGGCTAGCTTTCTAGTCCAGTAGCCATTAGGCTTACCTTCCATCAAAGTCGCAACTCGTTTGTTATAAAGTTGGTTCGCAGATTTTAACCACAAGCCATCAACAATGAAGCTAGTGCCAACATTAGAGATACAGGTTAGCCAGTTATTCATGCCATGATCGATCATCAAAGCGTTGCTGCTATCAAGTTCTGGCTTCTCAACTTCTACTTTGTAAACGAACTCTAAATAGAAGTAGCCATTTCTAGGCAAGATTCGATATTCTCTGATTGCTTTATGGTCGAGATTGCTTGGCATTGGTAGATAAAAAGCATCTAGCCCAAACCACGCCTTAACCTTGCTACCAAGAGGAAATCGCAACATCCCATCTTTAAGTTTTACGGATCTACCTGTAAATGTGGTAACTGTCAAACCACCTTGTCGATAATTAGGCAACTTAGGGCGCTTCGCGATAGTTCCTTTTCTATAAGCCTTGATTAAGCCAACATAGGACTTAAAGGACTCTGCGACACTGGTTAAGATTTGCTGTGCAGTATCTGAGTAGAAAGCTTGGTAATGCAGATTTTGATTTTCTGTCCCCAAAACTTTATGCAGATCCGCCCGACTAGGGATTTTACCAGTCTTAAAATACAACTGCCTTGCGTAGTAAGTTCCACAATTAGAGAGCTTTACAGCCTCGCTACACAGAAATTCTAGGATTGCTTTTGTATCACGATCTGGACTAATTAGATTCTGCTGACATCCGAACATTGTTTTTTACCTCCTTGACATATGATATCATACTATTAACAATATATTATTAATTATGGCTATTAAAAAACATCCTATTCCTGCTTATCTTGACGAGGTAGAATTTGAAATGCTTACTAAAATAGCGTCTGCATGGGGATTAAGCCTTTCAGGTACTATCAAGCGCTTAATCAGAGAGAAGAAAAAATAAGGCGGTTGAAACCGCCGTTCGCTTACCTCTCAGCGCTAAAGCGCGGAGCTTCCCGCGTATCGTGTGTTTCGGTGAATTTAAATTGATACCCCAGTTTGAAACCAGATCAATTTTTTAGTTGCACATGGAGTGAATTTAATTGATAATTAAGAGGAGGATGTAGTTAAAACTACCTTTATCTGTATTTATTTAGATTTTTGTTAAGATAAGCCCCCCCCCGTGAATCATATGCCTAAAAAGTCCACAGTTATTTCTCCTTCGATCCTGTCTGCTGACTTTAGCCGTTTAGGAGACGACATTCGTGCAGTTGATGCGGCGGGTGCAGATTGGATTCACGTGGATGTGATGGATGGTCGCTTTGTACCCAATATCACGATTGGACCATTGATTGTTTCGGCAATCCGTCCTGTCACCACCAAGATTTTAGATGTGCATCTGATGATTGTTGAGCCAGAAAGATATGTGGCTGACTTTGCAAAGGCTGGTGCAGATATCATTACCGTTCATGCTGAGCATACCGCTTGCCCTCACTTACACCGAAATCTTTGCCAAATCAAAGAACTTGGCAAGCTTGCTGGTGTTTCTCTCAATCCTTCGACTCCTTTGAGCTTTATTGAGTATGTTCTCGATTTATGTGATTTGGTTTTGATCATGAGTGTGAACCCTGGCTTTGGTGGTCAGAGTTTTATTCCTAATGTGATTCCTAAAATTGCGAAGTTACGTCAAATGTGTGACGATCGCGGACTCGATCCTTGGATCGAAGTTGATGGTGGTTTAAAGCCAAATAATACTTGGCAGGTACTTGAAGCTGGTGCTAATGCGATCGTGGCTGGTTCGGCAGTTTTTAACGCGCCTGACTACGCCAAGGCCATTACCGATATTCGTAACAGCAAGCGTCCTGAGTTGGTCACTGCTTAATATCAGGTACAGTCTATTGAGGCTTTAAGAAACCCAAAAAACTTTTAAAAGCGTCACTTGTCAAACAAGCTAAGAAGCCACCCTCTGGATGGCTTCTTAGCTTGTTTGGTTATGACTTAGATTTTGCCTCGATCGCTTCAAGCCGACTCTTGAGATCTTGATTATCCTTACGCACTTGATCGAGTTCTTCGCGCAATTGCTTTAAGCCTGCATCCTTACCGATCGCCTTTTGGACTCGTTGCACTGCTTCATCAGCGACGCGGCGGACTCGACCATCGGGCGTGGAGTCAGACAGCGATCGCAACACACCGATCGCACCAGCACTATCAACTTGACCAAGAGCGCCGACAACTGCCATCTGCGTCAAGAAAAATACTTCTTGGGAGATGACTTGCAAACGATTGAGAATTTGTTCGGTTTTGGGTTTGGTTTGCGATTTAGCGATCGCGCCCAAGGCTCGGATTGAGGCTAAACGCAAAGGCTGCGGCACATCAGGCTCAGTATATTTAAGAACTGTTTCTAAAGCCTCATCGGAATCCTTGAGTTTGGCTAAACCTGCGATCGCGCCAGAACGCACGACTTCATTCCAACCCGATCTCTCTTTGAGAACCGTTTGTAATAGCTTCACCACCTTAGAAGGTTCGCGCTCTGGACTCAAAGCCGCTGCCAATCCACCGACTAGTCTGGCTGCGGTGGCCTCGACATTGTAGCTAGGATCGCCTTTTTTGATGAATGGCTTGATTAAATCCAAACTCTTCTGCACTTTATTTTGTGCCAAGCCTGTCATCACCGATGCTCTCACTTTCGCATCGGGATCTTCTAAACCTTTAGCCAAAGCTTCAAAGGCTTGATCGAGCTTAATCGAGGCAAGATTTTCAGCAATCTCCACGCGCACACCCCAGAAAGATTCTGATAGAAGCGCTGCACCGAGAGCTTTCACCGCTTCCAAACCACTTTTTTTCGCTAATGCTTCTGCACATTGAATTCTGGCGATCGGATCGGGGTCGGATTGCAGTCCAGCTTTGAGTTCGGCAACACCATATTCGAGGGTGACTTGTTTGAGATAGTTATTACCGCGATCGAAACTAATGTATTTGGGTTTCTGCTTTAATGGGAAATAGAAAGCTTGATCTTTCTCAAATACGCGCACTGTGAAAACTTGCAATTCTGAAATTTCTTCAAAACCAAAGCCAATCGGAATCTTCAAGTCAAAGAGTTCATCTTGAGTTTGGGAAACTGTGACTTTCGCCAAATTGTTTTCACTATCCCAGCTATAGCCCAGCTTATATTCAGGATGTCCGCCACGAAATACATATTGATCGAAGAGAAACATACAGTTTTTACCTGTTACATCCTCGATCGCTCTCAATAAATCAATTGTCTCAACCGTCTTATGAGCATTAGTCCGCACAAAATGATGAATCGCTTTCCAGAACAAATCATCGCCTAGCTCAGTCCGCAACATGTGATAAACACAGCCGCCCTTCTCATAGATATGGCGATCGTATAGCTCGATCGCTTCGCGATAAACATGAGTGACCATCGGACGGCGATAGCGATCTCTATCTTCAGAAATATAACGCCGCGCTTCACCCAACAAGTAATAAGCAGCTTCTTCGGCTCCATATTCATGATCTGTCCAGAGAACCTCAGCATAGGTTGCCGCGCCTTCTTTTACCCATGCGTGTGACCAATGCTTAATCACTACCAAATCGCCAAACCATTGATGCGCCAACTCGTGAGCAACCAGACTTTCGCTAGAGCGATTATCGATCGCCGCCCTCTGATCCAATACACAGCGATCGGTTAGCAGAGTTGTGGAAGTATTTTCCATGCCACCGAAAATAAAATCAGCAACGCAGACTTGAGCATATTTAGGGAATGCATAGTCATAGCCATATTTTTCGCTGAAGAATTCGATCATTTGCGGCGTTTTGCCCATTGTCAAAATCGCTTCTTCGGCAGTGCGCGACTTATCGACATAATAAGTAACGGGCTTCCCTTTCCATTCATCCTTAACTTCAAGAAAATCACCGATCGCAAGGGTCATCAAATAGCTGGGATGAACTTCCTTTTGCGACCAATGATAAATCTTCTCTTTTTTCTGATCCTTAACTTCAATCAATTCCCCATTAGAAATCACGATCAATTCTTTCGGAACCCGAATCCGAATCTCGGAAGTCGCCAACTGTCCGGGGTAGTCGAAACAAGGGAACCAATAGCGCGAGTCTTCATCTTCACCTTGCGTCCAAACTTGCGTTGGTTTATTGGGCTGATGCTCAGTTGGCTTCACAAAATAAATACCGCGTTGAGGTTGCTCGGCAGCGTAGGCGATCGCAATTTCAATCGGCACACCTGCTTGAGTTGGTTCATTGAGATAAATCTTGAGAACTTCGCCATCATAATCAAACTTACATTTAGTCTTATCGAGATCAGGCTTCGCTTCTATCTGAGAACTAACATTGACATGATCAATCCGCAAATCTACCGCATCCAGAGTCAGATCGGTGACACCATCGCGCACAGGACGCAGCCGAATCTTGCAAGTACCTGCGATCGCTTGCTGAGGAATATCCAGCACCAAATCTAAAGCAATATGCTCAACCTGTCCAGGGCGATCGGGGTTGTAATGCGGCTTTGCGCCTGGCAGGTGAAAAGACTTATGCTTTTTCGATTTGTCACTATCTCCATCCCAGAAACCTAATTCTAAAGTTGATTCTAAATAACTATCCCAAGATTTGCGGGTCATAAAACTTGATCTCTAATACTGGCTTTGATTTCATCATAATATAGCAATCTTAAAAAAGTTGGGAGAATATGGCTTAATGGTGGATAACTACATTGCTTAAATTATCTAGAGTAAAATTAGGGCGATCGCTTAAGTCATATAAATTAGTTTCTTTTTTGATGTATTTCAAAATAGTTGAAGCTACAAAAAAGGCTAAATTCACAGGAACCGCATTGCCAATCATCTGTTCTAAATTAGTCTTCGTTCCAAAAAATTTAAATGATTCAGGGAAAGTTTGCAGATAACTTCTTTCTATTGTTGATAAAGGTCTAATAGTCGAAATATCAATATCATGAGGATCGCCACTATGCAATTTATAATTTATGGGTATTGGACGATTAACACCCCTGATGGTTGGACTTGGCTCATCAATTGAGAAAATCCCCCTACGTGCATAACTTCTAGGATGTCGATAATAATACTGTAGATTTAAACTATCTCCAAGATAATCTCTAATTGTCATTTGTTTATTTGATAAATTAGACTTAAATAAATCAACTAAAACATCTTGTTTACCGTCAAGTTCACCAATTAAGAAAAAACGCGATCGCGTCTGTGGTACATGACAGAGAGAAGCATCTAACACAATACTAGATAAACTATAACCAAATCTTATAAACTGTTCCGATATTTGCGAAAGAATCGAGCTTTTAGTGATTCTCCGCACATTTTCCATCACAAACCATTTAGGTTTGATTTCACAGACAATATTTGCAAAGTTATGAGTTAAATTTGCGCGATCGCCATTTAAATTGCGTTTACCAGCACTTGAAAAATCTTGGCATGGAGATCCACCAATAATCATCTCTGGTGCAAATTTACGAATTATTTTAATTGAGGTAACTTCATCCGATAAATCTTGTTGAATAGCTGGATGATTAAAGTTTTCTCTATAAATATCTAGCGCAATATCCCAGTTATCAATAGCCGCTAAAATATTAATTCCTGCTTTCTGAAAACCAAGAGACAAGCCACCACAGCCACTAAACAAATCAACAGCAGTAATCATGAGAATAACTCTGGAGAATTGAAAATAATCGCATCAAATCTACGTTCTGGACTTAGCAGATTTTGACCGCCACCCAAAATAATATTTTTGATTTCGTCTTTTGTAATTCTGGGAGATGTCAAGTTGACACATGACATATAGTGGTTTGTTATATTTCCTGCGGAAGCAAAAGCTTTATCATTTCTAGTATTATAAGAAAGCTTATCAATAATATCTTTATAGTCACATCTGCCATGATTACAGATATCTAAAAGCATTTTATATAGCCAAATACTTGTTCTAGTTTGGCGTGTTATTTGAGTTGCTGCATTATCATTTTTAGATACTTGTGATATAAACCAAGCAAAGGCAGCATCACTCCATACAAAAACATCAAGACAATTCTCTGAAAGTTTTGGTGACTTTCCAATAGTCTTCCAAATTGGATGTAAAAGAAATGGAGATTGATTTTTCTCAATATCAATACTGATATCAGAGATACAGCCAACAATTTTTGTAATACTAACAATTACTTCTCTAGCATCTGACCAGTTCTCAATAAATACAGCACTACTTTCAATATGTTGTCTAACTATCTCAATATTTTTGCTGACTATACTAGCTGCTAAATATACTATCGTGTCAGGTCTGACGACAATCTCAGAGCCAAATTTATCATCACTTAAGTTGCAAGTAGTGTTATCGGGTAATGCAGTTAATTTGACTTCTAAGCCTCGTAAACATTGCCCCGTAAAACTATCTTGAATTACTAAATCAGTTCTAGGTAGAGTCCCAATCACATATTTTTGAAATGGCGTATATTGTGCTTCAAAAGCAAAATACGTGTTTATTTCATTAGGCTTAATCCCAAAAATACTGGAAATATCAATTAAATTTATCCCAAACTTTTGATTTGTGATGGATATGTAATTAGCAGCGAGTCCTTGATGATCAAGATAACAGGATAAAGCGGCTGGAAAACTTGAATTAAATTGATTTTTACCCCAAGCATCTGCTTTAGTAAAATCTCGATTTGAATTGTCCAAGCCAAATAAACTTGCTTGTGCTTCCATTAACATATTCTTAACGTCACTAACTGAATGTAATGCAATTGATTCAGGCTTTACTCACAATAAATTTACTGCTCAAATTGAGGGATCGCAAGAGAAACTGGCGCAAATTCTAACTGAACTGCGGCTTGGCGAACTCTGGCAGCAAAGGCAAGCGGATCGAGATCGAATTGCTCAAATAGTTCGCGTCCACGCAGACATCGCAGTTCTGGACTTTCGGCTGCGCCACTTACTACCCACAATACGAAATCTTTATTGCTACGCGCATTTTCAATCTCGATCGCCGAAATTGCAAAGGACTCGCGATCGCTGGTAAAGCTTTTAATTACCACCGCTTCGCAAAGGTCATCTTTGGAACATTCGAGATCATAGCCAAATTGGGATTTGTCAACCGATCGCACTAGCCAGCCATCACGCATATATTGTGCCATCACCGAAATCATCGCTAATTTTTCAGCAGTGGTAGGATCTTGGATGGAGAAAGGAATTGGCTTTTCGACAATGCGATCAACTACGCGATCGACAAATTTCTCAACTACGCGATCGACAACCCTCTCGACTTCAACGATCTTTTCGACTTCAACAAATTTCTCAACCTCGACAAATCTCTCAACTTCCACGATCTTTTCGACTTCGACAATCTTTTCAACTTCTACGATCTTTTCGACAATTCTCTCAACCTCCACAATCTTCTCGATCGCGTCTTTTAAATCAGATATAGCGGCTTCTGCGTTAGAAATTGCCATTTCACTAGGAATAGGCTGGCTCTCAATAATGAGTTCGCTAGTTTCATCATCATTGTCATCGGTACTTGTACCAACAGCTAACGGTGTAGCGATCGCTTCTGATGCAAGAGCTATAGTCACAGGAGTGTTTACTACTGGCGAAAAGCCTGAAGGGGCGATCGCATAGTTACTTCTTGGTCTTGACTTAGGCAGAGAATCGATTTCAAGGGTTTCTAAAACTTCTTTAGCTTTTTTCGCCTTGTCGGGCTTTCCTTGAGTTTGATAAAGGACGATCGCCTTCCGTAAATCATCACCAGAGAGGGTTTCATCAGTAATATCAGGCTGGGAATAGGTCAAGCCGCGATAGTAATAAGCATCGACATTGCTAGGCTGCAACTCGATCGCGTGGCTAAAGTCCCGAAGCGCTTCGGGAAATTCTTTGAGAATGTAATGCGATCGCCCCCGCCGATATACTGCCAAGTCAAGTTCGGGGCTAATTTCCAAAACGCGACTATAGCAAGCGATCGCCTGTTCAAAACTTTTGAGCTTGAAATAAGTATTGCCCAACGACATATGAGCATCAGCATAGTTTGGATCAATGGCGATCGCGGCCTGAAAATCTGCCATCGCTTGCTGCAACTGTCCCAACAAAAAATTAATTTCGCCACGCTTGTAATAGGCGAGTCTCGCCTTGTCAGGACGCATGGAAATCGCTTTGCCATAGTCGCCCACAGCCTTAGCATATTCCCGCAAATTCACATGGGCATCGCCTAAGCCCAAATAAGCCTTAATAAACTCAGGATTGAGTTTCAGTGCTTGGCGAAATGACTCCAGCGCATCCTGTGGAAATCCCTGCTGAATATCTTCTAAGCCCCATCGGTAATAGACATCAACGAGACTAATCCCTTTCCCAGCCCGAAAAGCCTTTTGAGTTTGACGCTCCCATTCGCGATCGAGCATTCGCACATATTCTTCCCGAAAAACGCCAGCGTCAGTTTGTGGCTCTAGGGGCATCCCTTGAAAATGGGGCAACTGCCGTAAATAATCAGTTCTGAGTGGTTCATCAAAGGTCACGCAAGCATCCCAAGCCACCCATACCCGAAAGTTATTTGCCTGTGAGTCAGTGTCATAGGCTTCGCTGAGTTCGCGATAACGCGCCGATCGCTGCTTGAGTTGATATTCGCGATCGGCAGGAACCACTGTCCCCGATGCAAAATAGCCCTGACTGGCGCTACCGATTCGCTTGAAATAAGCGCGATCGCCGACTTTGAGTGTTTGAATATTACCGCAGTTCCAAGTAACGATATACTGCTCGCCCTCCGCGATATCGGCGATCGCTTCACGAATAAAATCGCGAATCTCTGGCTCTGTCTGCTCGTTACACAGAAAAATTCTTGTGACCATATGGCTATTATGCTACAGCTTGTGAAGCTTACTCTAAGTTGATTTTATAGCAATCGGCTAGATTTAGTTAAGAGAGCTATAATTTCCGTGAGTCAATACTTTATCAGGTGCAAGCATGACAAGAATAGGTGGAACAGGACTTACTCGTGAAGATGAAGAAAAAAGAGATAATCTGAGCAAACATCTCAAAGAAGCTTTTGATGAAATCCAAAAAGCAATCAACAAATATGAAGGAATTGTTGATGAGACTAATGAATGGATCTGGGAAATGCGTGAGAAATTCCAAATTTACTATGATTCGCGCAAAGAAAGTTGGAAAGATAACTCTATGTCAATATACGGTAGTTTTAAATATGATTGGGATCGGACAGATCTAACAATTCCACAACAACTCGAAGAAGTTAAGAAATTGGAAGAAGAAATGAGCGAGATTTTGGAAGATTTGCCTGCTAATCCTGATCGCCGAACCGAAAAGAAACGCAGCTCTCTTTTTTCGAGAAAACTCGGTTAATCCTAGTTTAGAAACAAAAAATCAGCAATGAGATATATCATTCCCATTGCTGAAGCTGCTCTTCTGGAAGTGGATCTAAGAATCTGTCATTTAGTTTTCCTGACAATAATCCAGTAGTGCGAGGTTCCGATCTCTGAAACTGCTGAGCAAGTTTTTTCAGGACACTCAGTAAATCATACAATTCGTTAAATCTTCTGTTATATAACGAAAAATCACTAGAAAACTGATACTGATAAATTTCACTTTTTAAGACCTTCACAAAAATCGAAAATCCACCATTGCTAATTAACCCGTAGGTCGGTTGCGATTGGTTGGGACTAGCGAGCATATAGGTTAGTGCTTGCGCCATACCCTCCTCAATGTTAAAAGATGTGCCCTTAGATTCAATTACTAGTACCCAGAGTTTTTTGTGAATGACTAGCGTATCAATTCTGCCTCTATAAATAGTTTCTAATGTTTCTAAATTTTCACTATCTTCATTAAATTCGATACGTTCAATTTCAACGGGATACTCAGCTCGGATATCAAAAGGTGGGTCATAAAATTTTGCCATCTCTAGCAATGGCGCGATCGCAATTTGATTAATTAATCCTTCAGCAATATTTCCGTTGTCTCGATGATAGAGATATTGATGTTTAATGCGATCGCATCTTTCTTTTTCAGTTTCAGTCAAATCTGGCAAATCTTCATGCCATTCCGTAAAGAAACTCTCATCACTGGCAAGTGTCACTGAAAATCTAGTCCTAACTTCAGCAAGGCTGTTGCAATGTTTAGATATGGCGAAAGTCGCTGTCATCGTTTTGCTTACCCATTCGTACTAATAGTTTAAACCTGAGCGCAAACCAGATCGGGACGTAAATTTCGCGCACCGTTTAAGTAAACATGCTTAATTTGATGCTGCTCAAGTGGTGTATTTACATGAATTAATACTCTAATACAACGCTCTAAACTGCCTTTGACATACATTTGCTGTACGTCTAAAAGCGGCACATTTTCCCATTGCGATCGCGATCGCGCGATCTTGGCGGGGAATACCACATCAATATCGGTTGTTGCCGAAAAAGTGGCACTGACTATTTCACGCGGATCGATATCATTTTGAGCTTCGATCGCTTCCATAAGCTCTATCACAGCCCCTTCTAGAGCTGCGTATGTATTTGCATCAACTGTTGTTGCACCACGAACGCCACGTACACGCCAACCCACGTTTTACACCATCCGTATTGTATGTAAGTGTTTTTGATTATTAATCACTTATTCAGATTACCCCTAAAAAACAATGTTAAGTTAATTGCGATCGCCTAAAACACAAAACTCGGAAAATACCAGAAAATATTCAAAGGGTTGCTTCGTATTTTTTTAAATATTTTCCAGACTAAAATATGACCGATATTTTTAAAATTTCACCACTAATTCGGATTACATTGCTGTTGTTGTATGTTGCTCTCACTGCGCCTTTGCCGTTTTTGAGCAATTTTACTCATGCAGCAGTTCCTGCCTCATGGCTGACTGTGGGCTTAGCGATCGGCTTTATATTTTTGTATGGGGCGTTAAGCGATCGCTTAATTCTCAATGATGAAGGAATCAGGCTTACCTATCCAAAATGGTTTCCGAGCTTTTTTCGGGCGGGATGGTCATTGGCTTGGCAAGATATCAAAGCTCTCAAACCGAGAGTGACTGGGCAAGGCGGTATTGTTTATTATTTTGTTAGCAAAAATTCAGATCGAGCGTATTTATTACCGATGCGTGTAGTTGGCTTTGCGCGATTAGTGAAGCAAATCGAAGAACGGACAGGTATTGATACGCAAGACGTGCGACCTCTAGCTCAGCCTTGGATGTATTTGATTTTACTTGTGTTTACGCTGTTATTACTGCTGATGGATAGTTGGACGATTTATACGGCTTTTACACTTAACATCAGTTAAAATTTACAATCCAAAAGAGAATGGCGGCGCAAAGCGCCGCCATTCTCTTTTGGGCTTTAAGCTGTAAGAATTCTTTACATTTTATAAATAGGCGATCGCATAAAAATAGCAGCAAAACCTGTTTGAATAGAAAGTAGTGTTTTTATATCGATTTTTATAATCTTTTTAAATATTAGTTACACATAGCAACCACGAATCATTTATAAACAGACAAGGGGCTTAAGCCCCTTGTTATGGGCTTTAACTTCCACGATTCATTCCTGATTGCTATATTTAAAATCTCACCTCACGCATCCCACCTTACAAAACTTTTTTCAAATTATTCACTCTTTGTCCTATGGTTGCATCCTCAACAGTTCGCATTAGTTCTCGCAAAAGTCAGCTAGCACTGGTACAAACGCATTGGATACAGGCGGAACTAAGCAAAGCACATCCCGATCGCCAGTTTGATGTCGTCACCATGAGTACAAAGGGCGATAAAATTCTTGATGTGGCTCTTGCCAAAATTGGTGATAAGGGCTTATTTACTAAAGAGCTAGAAGTCTCAATGCTGACCAGAGAGTCAGATCTCGCTGTTCATAGTCTCAAAGATTTACCGACTCATTTACCCGAAGGGCTAATCCTTGGTGCGATCACTGAGCGCGAAGATCCTGCCGATGCGCTAGTTGTCCATGAAAAACTAAAGGACAAAACCCTTGCCACTTTGCCATCAGGCACGGTAGTTGGCACATCTTCATTGCGTCGCCTCGCCCAATTGCGTCATTACTACCCTCACTTGACCTTTAAAGATGTGCGTGGCAACCTGAATACCCGCTTGCAAAAGCTAGATACTGGCGAATATGATGTGCTGATTCTTGCTGCCGCAGGTTTGCGTCGTTTAGGCATGGGCGATCGCGTCCATGAGGTGATTGATGCGGAGATTTCACTTCATGCAGTCGGACAGGGGGCTTTAGGCATCGAATGTCGTGCTGAAGATGCGGATATTTTGGCTTTATTTGCGCCAATCATTCACTATCCCACCACTCAACGCTGTCTTGCTGAGCGTTCATTTTTGCGCGAACTCGAAGGCGGTTGTCAAGTTCCCATTGGTGTGAATAGCACTATTGATGCTGACAAACTGACATTAAAAGGAATTGTCGCGAGCCTTGATGGTCAAAAGATGATCAAAGGTGAAGTGACTGGTGATTTGACTAAGCCTGAGGCGATCGGGATCGAGCTAGCGCATCAACTCAAGGACAAGGGCGCTCAAGATATCCTCAATAAGATTATTGCTGAATTTCGGACTTGAGCTTACGCTAAATCAAAACCCAAAAAGCTGAGGCGGCGCAATGCGCCGCCTCAGCTTTTTGGGTTTTGATAATTCTCCGATAAACATCTAAGAAATGGGCATGAGATAATGGAAGAAGCTGAACATTAGAAGAGAAAGTTTCAAATACCCTCAAATTTGGTTTAATTTTATGCAGAAACCTCAAATCCCATTAAATGAAAGCGATCGCCAATTAGCTCTTGAGCGTTACAACATTCTCGATACATTGCCAGAGCAGGAATATGATGACTTAACTCAACTAGCCGCAAGTATCTGCGGTACGCCGATCGCATTGATATCTCTAATTGATCGCGATCGGCAGTGGTTTAAGTCAAGTGTCGGAATAGATACAACGGAAACGCCAAGAGATATTTCTTTTTGCGCCCATATTGTCGCCGATAATGCGATTTTAAATGTTCCTGATGTGACCCAAGATCCTCGTTTTGCTGATAACCCACTGGTAGTTAATCACCCTAATCTTCGCTCTTATATTGGTATACCCCTGACGACTTCAGATAATTTCACATTAGGAAGCCTATGCGTCATCGATCGCCAGACCAGAGAATTGACACCTTTACAAATTCAACAACTAGAATCACTCAGCCACTTGGTAGTCAGTCAGTTGGAGTTACGGCGGAATAATGACGCAGCGAATCGCCTTGTGTCTGTGCTGGAGTCCTCGAAGAAAGTATCAATGTTGCAACAAGCAATTTTAGATAGTGTTAACTTGGCAGTTATCGCTACTGACTTGCAAGGTGTTATTCAATCCTTCAACTCAGGTGCAGAATTGATGTTGGGGTATGAGGCAGCAGAAGTAATCGGTAAAAATCTGGCGATTTTCCATGACACTAATGAAATTATTGAGGCTGCCCATCAATTATCGACAGAATTAAACCAAACCATCGAAATAGGCTTTGAGGTTTTTACTGCTAAGGTAAAATTGGGACAACTATTCGAGGAAGAATGGACTTATGTTCGGAAGAATGGCGATCACATCCCTGTTCTGCTATCGATTACAGTCATTCGGAATGACCAAAAAGAGATTACAGGATTTTTGGGTATTGCCAAAGATATTACTGATCAAAAGGAGTCCGAACGCGATCGCCTTCGTCGTCGATACACCGAAAAGTTAATAACTGCCCAGAATCAAATCGCACGAGTTCTTGCAGAATCATCGAGTTTTAATAAGGCAGCATTGCGAATTTTAGAGACGCTATGCGAGCAGTTATCTTGGGATCTTGGCGAACTGTGGCTGACTAATAGCTATCCTCAAACCTTACAGCTTATGGTAAGTTATGCTAAATCCAACATCGAAGAGACGGAGTTAATCCAAACCCATAAGCTGATGTCGATAGAGTATGGCTCTGGTTTGATCGGTTCAGTTTGGGCTTCTGGATCTCCTCAGTGGGTGGAGATTGACCAATATCCCAATTTTTATAAATCAGAACTTGTCAAAAAAGTAGGTTTAAAGTATGCCTATAGTTTTCCTATAAGTGGTGAGAATAAGTCAGTTTTAGCTGTAATCTCACTGTTCAGTTACCAGCGTCAGCAAACTAGTTTAGAGATGACGAATGTTGTGGCTGCCATTGCTATCCAGATCGGACAATTTATGGAAAAACGCAAATTTGAAAGAGAACTTCATAAGCAAAATTGGCGATCGCTACTTCTTTCAGATATTACGCTGCGTATTCGTCAGTCCATAAATCTCAACGAAATTCTTAATACAGCCGTTGGTGAAATTCGCAAGTTTCTGAAGACTGATCGCGTTCTCATTTATCGATTTCATCCTGATTGGTCTGGTACAGTAGAAGTAGAATCTGTCAATCCTAAATGGGTATCTTCTGTCAATGTAGACATTCAAGATACTTGTTTTCAATCGGGGCAATGGCAAGCTTATAAATATGGACGAAAGTTAGCGATCGATAATGTCGCTGAATCCGATCTCAGTCAATGCCACAAAGAGCTTTTAGCAAGCTTTCAAGTAAAAGCAAATCTGGTTGTACCGATTATCGAAAATGAGCAATTGTGGGGACTGTTGATTGCTCATCAATGTTCCGCTCCAAGGCATTGGGAATCCTTTGAAATAAGTCTGTTGAGTCAGCTTGCCGATCAAATTGGGATTGCGATCGCCCAGTCACGATTACTTGCTCAAGAGAAAGAACAACTCAAACTTTTACAAGATCAAAATGTTGCTTTGGATATCGCCCGATTAGAAGCTGAACAAGCAGCGATCGCCAAAAGTTCTTTTTTAGCAATGATGAGTCATGAGATCCGTACTCCGATGAATGCTGTGATTGGCATGACGGGTTTGTTACTCGATACAACTTTAAACGATCAGCAACGAGATTTTGCTCAGACTATCCGTAGTAGCGGTGATCATCTATTAAATCTAATTAACGAAATTCTCGACTTCTCCAAATTAGAAGCAGGCGAAATGCTATTAGAGACTCTTGAATTTGATTTGGAAATAAGTATTGAAGAAATTGCCGAAATTTTAGCCCCAGTAGCACAGACTAAAGGAATAGAGCTAATTACATTTATCCATACCGACGTTCCTAAATACTTGGAGGGAGATGTCGGTCGTCTACGTCAGGTTTTACTAAATTTAGTCAATAATGCAATTAAATTTACAGCTAAAGGAGAAGTCACAATTGAAGTTAGCTTAATCTCAGAAGATGCGATTACTGCTTCTCTACGCTTCGCTGTTATCGATACAGGAATTGGTATTCCTGCTACTGCTCAGTCAAAACTGTTTCAGCCTTTTACTCAAGTTGATGCTTCCACAACCCGTCAGTACGGTGGTACTGGGTTAGGGCTAGCAATCTGTAAGCAAATAGTTGAGTTAATGGGCAGCAAAATTCATTTAGAAAGTAAGGAGAATCATGGATCGACTTTTTGGTTCGAGCTTCTATTTGAAAAACAGTCCAACTGCCCTAGTAATAATCTTGGAGTTAGCTCTTTGCAAGGACTGCGAGTGCTAGTTGTAGATGATAGCATTACAAATTGTCGCATTCTTGAGCATCAACTCAGCGCTTGGGAAATGCGAGTTGATACAGTTGAACGTTCTGTCGAAGCAGTGTCTTATCTTAATCGGGCGATTGAAATCGGTGACCCTTACCAACTGGCTGTGTTAGATATGCAAATGCCAGATCTTGATGGCGAGAGTTTAGGGAAACAAATCAAGGATTCTCCAACTCTTCACAATACGCATCTAATTATGCTGACCTCTCTCGATCAAAACGGTGCAGCTAAACGAATGATTGAGATTGGGTTTGCTTACTATCTTCGTAAGCCTGTACGCAAGCTTCGACTTTTAAGTTGTATTCTCGATTCCGTAGCAGGAGTTAGCCAAAACCTAATTGCCGGGCAGAAAAAGCAGGATCTACAACTAAATTTAGAGCCAATTCTTCCATCTAAACTAAAAATTTTACTGGCAGAAGATAGTCCAGTCAACCAAAAAGTAGCGGTTAATCAACTGACTAATTTAGGCTATCATGTCGATGTGGCGGGGAATGGTAAAGAAGTTCTAGAGATGATCGCGCAGATACCCTATGACATCATTCAGGGCAACCGCACACGTTTCTTAACATTTTAATTTAGCTCATTTTCGGGAACGAGTTTTCTGGATTCCAGCGATTGAAGCTCGAAAATATCTTTGTAAAATCTTGATCAAGAATTTTAAATGGCTTGTTTTCTCTTG
>JBDNJN010000241.1:0-12027 GCA_041687725.1 Pseudanabaena sp. | reverse complement strand
TGTTTATGGGGATCTAAAAAGACTAAAGCGAATAAATTCGCTCGTCCGATTTTCATCTCAGGTCTGAAGACGCTGAGCTTTCAATCTGTCGTATTATTCTGTAAAGCCAAAGCTAATGAGCTTTCGGTGCGTCAAGAGCTTCAAGCTGATTGCCTTGCAGGAGTTTGGGGACATTCCACATCTCAGCGTGGTTTGATCTCCGATCAAGATATAACGAAGGCTCTGAACACGGCGACTCAGATTGGCGATGACTACTTGCAAAAACAATCAAAGAGTGGTCATGTGATCCCAGACTCCTTTACTCATGGAACTTCTCAACAACGGGTAACTTGGTTTAAGCGTGGTCTGAATACAGGCAATATCGATCAGTGCGATACGTTTAATACAGATCAATTATAAAAAAGGGGCGCTTGGCAGCTTGTAAAAATAAGTTGTTCGCAATGGCAATTTCCCATAGCCTTAACAAGGGGCTTAAGCCCCTTGCCTGTTCAAGCTGCCTAGCGCCCCTTCTTTATAGCTCCTGATCAGTCCATGATTTGGGATCTTCTAATGGTTCTAAATGCGTGAAAACATTCATATTTGGTAAAGCTTGACAGATCGCCGACTCGATTTCTTCACATAAATCATGCCCCTGCTGCACCGTCCAAGCCCCCGGAACCAAAATATGAAAAGAGACGAATCTCCTTGAGCCAGCCATTCTGGTGCGAATGGCGTGAAACTTAACTTGTCGGCGATCGTAAGGAGATAGAATTTCATTAATCATTTGCCTCTCTACTAAAGGAATAGAAGCATCTAAAAGTGCTGAGCCGCTTTCCTGTATTAGTTTTATGCCAGTCCAAACAATATTGGCTGCGACTAATAGCGCAATTAAAGGATCGAGAATTAACCAGTTTGTAACTGAAACTAATAATATGCCTAGAATTACGCCTACAGAAGTCCATACATCAGTTAGTAAATGATGAGCATCGGCACGCAAGGTAATCGAGTGCAGTCGTTTTCCTGCTTTGATTAATACTAGGGCAAGTCCTCCATTTATCGCTGATGCTATTAAGGAAAGTACCAGACCGAAACCAAGCTGTTCCAGTGGTTGCGGATTTAATAGTCTGGGGATTGCCGCGATCGCAATTCCCACTGCCGCCACTAAAATTAATGCGCCTTCAAATCCACTAGAAAAATATTCAGCTTTAGAATGTCCATAGGCATGTTCTTCATCTGGTGGTTTAGCTGCCTCAGTTAACGCCCACACTGCGCCGATCGCCGCTATGAGATTAACCCCCGACTCAAGGGCATCGGATAAAAATCCCACCGAATTAGTTAAAAGATAAGCGCCTAATTTCAAAGCGATCGTCAGGAGTGCGGCTCCGATTGAAAGAAACGCATAAAAACGAGCGGATTTGTTTTGCATATCGCATTCTTTGGAAACATGTGATTAAGCCCAAAACTAAAAAATAAGCTGTGCTATCAGTCTGCTCAAATTGTAACGGCAACTGCAAGCTTTGTCGAAATGACAGCCTAGTGATCCAGATACTTTTTTGAAAGGGCTGTTTTGCAGCGCTTTCAAAAAAGTATCTGGGTTCTAGAACGTTTGGTAGAGTATAAAAGTCCAAATCCAGTAACCATTGACGTAACTCTTATGCAATCGGAGAAACAGCTAGAACCAAAGGAAGAGGCTTTGCCCGATGAGCGATCCGATTTCTCTGATGATGATCGCCCTAGGAAAACGTTCGTGGGACGTTGGGGATGGCGCATTGCCATATTGTTGATATTAGTTGCCGTGGGCGGTGGTGGCTACTATGCCTACCAGCAACTGACAGCGCCAGCAAATAATAAAGAAACCCGTAAACGCGATCGCCTAGTTACGATTAAGCGGGCTGATTTACCGATTATCGTCACTGCCAATGGCACGATTCAGCCCGAAAAATCAATTAATGTTAGCCCCAAAAGTTCTGGCAGACTCAAGAGCCTCCTCGTCAAAGAAGGGCAATCTGTGAAAGAAGGGCAGATCCTTGCCTACATGGATGAGTCAAATACGATCGGTCAAGTCACCCAAGCCGATGGACAACTGGCGGCGGCTCAAGCTAGTCTCGATCTTTTAAGAGCAGGTAATCGTTCGCAAGATATTGCCCAAGCTCAAGCAAATTTGACCAATGCCCAAGCGACGCTCGAACAATCAGATATCGTCTATCGCCAAAATCAACAACTTTATAAAGAAGGGGCGATCGCCTCGCGGGATCTCGATGCTTCCAGAACGACGATGGAAGCAAATCGCGCTAAGGTCACTCAAGCGATCGCAGCTTTGTCTTTGCAACGGGCGGGATCGCGTCCTGAAGAAGTCGATCGCGCCGAGGCGCAAGTAATAGCGGCGGCTGGTTCTCTCCAAAGTGTGCAATCTCAATTGGAAGATACAATAATTCGCGCTCCCTTTGATGGTGTGGTATTGCGGAAATATGCTGACCCGGGGGCATTTGTGACCCCCACTACTTCGAGTAGTTCTGTCAGTTCGGCAACTGCTTCTTCGATCTTGGCTCTAGCTAATAATAATCAAGTTGTGGCAAATGTGGCTGAGGCGAATATTGCTCAGATTGCGATCGGGCAGGAAGTAACAATTCAAGTGGATGCTTATCCTAATAAAAAATTTCGCGGTCGGGTCGTGACGATTTCGCCTCAAGCGATCGTTACTCAAAATGTCACCAGTTTTGAAGTGAAAGCAGAAATCACTTCCAAAGACAAGCAAATGTTGCGATCGGGCATGAATGCTAGTTTGGAGTTTAAAGCTGGTCAACTGAAAAATGTGCTGGTGATACCAACTGTCGCGATCGTGCGACAACAGGGCAGCACAGGCGTATATATCAAAACCGATCAAAGTGAAACTCCTGTATTTACCAGCATTGAAACTGGTGTCACTGTTGACGATAAGACAGAAGTTAAATCAGGGTTGACTGGAAACGAAAAGCTCTTTGTCTCATTCCCTGAAGGCTCACGTCCACGCACTAATCCTAGTGGCCTTCCCGGATTAACACCTTCACCACAGCGCAGTCGTGGCTAAGCTATGCAAACTTCAAAAGCACCATTAAAAATACCATCAAAAGCACGCATCCAAGTTACGAAAGTTCCCTTTGCGGAGATTCTGACAATGGCGGCGGAATCTTTATGGAATAATCGATTGCGAACGGCTCTAACGATGCTGGGCGTAATCATTGGTATTGCCGCCGTGATTGCGATTACATCAGTTGGACAAGGTATCCAGAAGGCAACAGAATCCCAATTACAGGCGCTGGGTACAAATTCAATTAATGTCCTCACTGGTTCGGCGCGAACAGGTGGTATCAATCAGGGCGGCGGCTCCGCTTCTACTTTGACCCTGCAAGATGCTCAGGCTGTGGCAAAAGCGCCTGCGGTGAAGTTAGTTTCGGCATATTTGCAGCGCAGTCGACAGGTTTCCTACGGTAATCAAAATACTTTTACAACCATACTCGGTACAGATGTTAACTATGCGTCGATTAGAAATACTTTCCCTGTCGAAGGACGATATTTTGAGCAGGAAGATATTGATAATGCTAAATCAGTGGTTGTGCTGGGATCGAAAGTTCGTGCTGATTTGTTTCGTCGTAGTAATGCGATCGGTGAACGAGTTCGCATTCAGGGTGAACAGTATCAAGTAATTGGGGTAATGGAAGTAAAGGGTGCTTCAGGCGGTTTCGATCAGGACGATCGCGTTTATATTCCTCTCAAAAATATGTCGGCGCGGATAGTTGGGAATAACGCTTTACAAGGTATATCTGTAAGTGGATTTTGGGTACAGGCTCTTGATGAGACAGAAATTGAAGCCGCCCAATTTCAACTAACTAATCTCCTAAGACTGCGCCATAAGATTTTTCCACCACAGCCTGATGATTTTCGGATTGTTAACCAAACTGATATTGTTAGCGCCTTTACAAATATTGTCGGCTTACTGACGCTGATGGTTGGCGCGATCGCCGCGATATCTCTCATTGTCGGCGGCATTGGTATCGCCAATATCATGCTGGTTTCAGTGGTGGAGCGCACTCGTGAAATCGGTGTTAGGAAAGCATTAGGGGCAACGCGATCGGCGATCCTTAGTCAGTTTTTGACTGAGGCGATTCTGGTTTCAGGGCTTGGTGGTGTGATTGGGATCGCGCTAGGTGTGGCGATCGCCTATGGTTCGGCGACAATTTTTCAATTTCCGTTTCTGGTTTCGATTTGGTCAGTGGTTGCAGGTTTTGGCTTGTCGATGGTTGTGGGATTAGTGGCAGGGGTGATTCCTGCGCGAAGTGCCGCTAAGTTAGATCCTATCCAAGCATTGAGAAGTGATTAGTAATCTGAGAATCTTTTTGAAACTCTGAATATAAAGACACCGTTGACTTACCGCACGCAAACGTAACTTTCGATGTGGGCAAACGCTGTAATCCAACTAGAAATTCAAAATTCTAGTTGGATTACAGCATTTTCAGAATTTGCTATAAGACCTTTGTGGAGGGCAACGAGGATCTAGATATAGTCGCCAGGTCTTCTTAAAGCGATAAACGGATTTGCAGATTCAACTGTATGACTGGGATATTGAATATTTGCCTCAGCGATCGCGCTAATCCAATCTGAATGATCATCAGTCCAAAGGGGATGTCGCAAAATACGGATATTATTACGTTGAGTGTGAACAAAGCCAGTTAAATTTCCAAACTGTATTGGATTGCCATAGCCCAAACGCTTAAAAGTGGCAGGAATTGAACCTTGAACCACATTTTGCCAGTGCGAATTTAGATCGACTGTAGCATTAGGGTTAGACAGAATATTTGCCATATCTAGTGCTAAGCGCCAATCTAGTAAACCATGATAGGCAAGGTTGCGATAATCACGAAGGCATAGATTGCAAGAAGTATCACAATTATTACTATGATTTAGCCAAAGGCTTGCAATACTTTTAGGATCACTAGCATTTGCTTTTTCCAAAAGTTTCTGAAATTCAATTGATTCGGCTAAAAATTGACAATATCCTGCACCATTTTCGAGGGTGTCACAAAGGAAAGCTTCGCCGATCACTCTACCATTTGCGTCTACAGAAGAACGGAATCCTGCTTGTAACTCATCAATATCAACATCAAGGTGAGCTGCCGCCGCTACTCTTAGCCAAAATGCAAGTGAATATAAAGCGGCACGTCCTTCTATTGTTTGTGGATCGGCAAATATTCCATTACTCCAATTAGAAATGCCCACGAGTAAAATATCTGTTTTTCGGCGGGCTAATAACGCAATACGATACGAGTCGCCAGAAGTGTTAACTTGACCTCCTGTCGGTTGTGAAACGGCATAAGCACCATCTCTAGGTGTTCCAAAGATGGTTGCTGCTTGGAAATTAAATCCACCCTGATCGCCATTTTCATTGACGGAAAGAATATGATCATTGAAAGCATCGATAGAAGCATTTAGGATGAATTTTCGTGAAATAGTCGCTGAGTCAAAACTTATAGATGGACGTGTCGAGCGTGGCTGCCATTCAAATCGTCCATCAAAATCTCTGGGCTGCAAGTTCGTGAAGAAACCTTTTGGCTCTCTTGCATCTAAGCATCGCAGGGAATGATCTTGTTTCTTGCAAACAGGACATTCTACAACTGGTGTTGTTGTGCTTCCTAAGGCAGGAGAGACCAATGTAGTGTAAGGATAGACAACCGCTTGACAGTTGCTACACAATCCTAATAATGATGGATTTGGATCTGGCAAAGCAGGAGCAAATCCTGAACTTGACTTAACACTATTTCCATTACCGACAGGACGTAATTCCACAACACCACAGGCTGTATGAACAGCTTTGTCTTTAACTGTTTCCGAGCTAGGTGCGAATTGGCTAATAGCAGTATCCAAGTTACGGTCAATCGTTCCATTACTAGACCACTTTGTATGCAGTAGCCTTACTCTCGTTGGGAAACCAAACATGGGAAGTTGTCCTGCATTGGCTAAACGTTCACTCAAAGTATCTTGAGTATAAGTAGAATCGCTGACTATATTTTGAATCTCAGGAATAAGTTTAATCCGAAGATCGTTTAATATTTTCTGATCTGTAGCATTGGGAAGTAATGTTTGAAATCTGAGAGCATTTAGGATAGATAAAATAGTTGCTTCATTTATTGGATCATTCAGCCAAGCTAGAATCTTTGATTCATGTTCAGTCCATTCATCAACAGTTCCGAACTCTCCATGTACACTGTCAGTTTGACTAGGATTTTCACTGGATTTAATCTCCGTAAAGGCTTGCCTCAGTATTTCTTTTATCAAAACCCTCTGAAAAATTTCTTGGCTACGCATATCAACGTAAGGGGATGGTGGTGGATCGCCTGTAATACTTTCTGGGCGTTGAAAATAGAAATCATCATGACTCCTACCCCGACAGAAAGTAACCGCTAAGGAGACACCCGCAGATCGTCTGCCTGCTCGACCTACACGCTGCTGATAATTAAAACGACGAGGAGGCATATTTGCCATCATGACAGCAAGTAAAGCGCCAATATCTACACCTGCTTCCATTGTGGTTGTGACGCTCAGTAAGTCAATACCTTGAACTTGTGGAACTTCACCTTCGATAAAGATATCTTGAAACCATCGCTGACGCTTTAGTCTCTCTTCTTTGTCTGTTTGCCCTGTCAGTTCAGCAGCATTCATCCGAAAAGCACCGCCTGACTCTTGTGCGAGATAGGTATAGTAGTCAAAGTCTGTCGTGATTGTATCTGCTACAAGAGGAATAATGGGGGTGTTAGAACTCTTCACATTGTTGCATTCTGGACAAATACCTCCTGCATTGTGAAGATAGAAAGCATTGCACTGCTCACAACGATAACCTGAGACTAAACCATTATCGTTTGGAGTAGGTGGTGGCACTAGATAAAGATTATCTGGATTTAGAATAAGATTGTTGGCACTAGGCTTGCCTAAAGCGGTCTGAATAATCTGCTGAACTTCCTTAATTGAAACATTACTTGAAAGTCTGTTGATGTAGTTTTCTGAAAATTTGGGTAATTCAAGACTGATGCCAATTCGATGAAAAATAGAATATGTATGCTGTTTACGCACTCCTAGCATTCTAATTACTGCATCGATTACTTGAATAAGATTTTTGGAATGATTTACTTGTGGTAAAAAACTAACCCATCCCTGCCCAAAACTTTCCAGATTTTTATTAGTATATCGAAAAAGAGCAGCCATTAATTCATTAGCTAGTTTAGCTTCTAAGTGAGTTTGATGATCACCCTGTTCTGGATTGAGAGAACCTTTTGTATTGACTGGTGTCGTCCAGTTGTATAAGTCAAACCAAGGATATAGTCTCTTTCCTGAACCGATTCCCATACTGTAGTTTAAAGAGCGAAATTCTGTTCCTCCTGGACAAATTCCATATTCTAGCAGCGCATCTCGAATTCGGCGGCGTAGGTCTATTAAAGGGATTCGCTCTGGATATGTTTGGAGTGTAGAAATCCATTCATTCCTAGCTTGTTGATTTGCTGGATGCATATTCATTACCCAAAACAGAGCTTCATTTGTGATGCTAGGATTGGCGGCGACAAATCGATCACGTCTTATCATGTCATCGGTATCTGAAGATGCACGGCTAATGATTTTCGCATGAAGCTCAGAATTTAATGACTGTAATCTGTTAAGGCTATCTGAAGAGACACAAGCAAGACGGAGAAACGATTCTAAGTCTCCCCAGTAAGTATCAAAAGATTTGATTAGTAACATCCAAACCATGTCGCGATAATGGTCTTGTTCCATTCCTGCTGCAAGCTTGGCAGCATCCTGACGACTATCTGAGAAAATCACTAATTTACGTGAAGATTGGCTATTAGGTGTGGGTCTAGGCATCTCGCGAAAAAGACCTCTAGCAATTACCTGACATGATTTCTGGAAACCTGCCCGATGAACTCGAAGAGGAGATGGTAATACCTCACGCTTGCCATAGTCCGCATCACATCGAGGGCATTTGGTTGGTAGTGCTGCTATGTTGGGATGATCACCTACAACCTGATACAGCCATCCTGGGATTTCATCAGATGATTGTGAAGGAGTAGGATCTTTTTTCAGAACGCCTGTAACTCGATTGAGTTTGGCACGTACCCATTTACGGGTAATGTGATCTACCTGCCAAGTTTGTTTTTGAGGTTCGGTATTCCAACTAGGTTTATCATGGGGCAAAGGCCAGAACACCCGATAATTTTCATAGCTTTGATCAAGCGAAATCTGATCGGGTATACCTTCTAAATTTGGCTGATCGGGAGTGAGGATTTCTTTTCCGTTGTCAAGCTTGCGTTTATATCCACCTAATAGAACTTCTCCACATACTTCGCATATAATGAGATCGAGTACGCGAGAACCACAAGAACAGGACAAGCTATGATTTGCATGAACTGCGCCAATTGTGGGCGGGTTACGATCGCTTTTTCTGCGATTGCGATTAACTGAAGGATCGGTACAATCAGGATTAGAACAAGCCCAAAGTTTTTGAAGGTTATGAAAAAATAGATGTCCACGTACAGGCTGAGGCGATCGCCCATTGGCTAAAGTAGACATTCCCAATGATAGAAGAAACCCTCGCATTGAGTCAGAAACCAACTCATGTGCTTGTCTTTTATTAGGAAACAATTGGTCATCTAGATCCCTAACACTGGTAGCTCGAACAGTTCTATTAACTTTTTGACAAGCATCTCTCAGAGCATCTGAAGCTTCGATATGCTGTAAAGCCTCTCCTAGATTATTAGACATTCCCAAATTCTTTGCTAAATCTGCCATTGCCGATCGCGATGATTCGATGTCTGGCGGCTGCATAGGCTGAAATGGATCGGGTTGCACAGCTTGGGCAAATTCAGCAAAAGATTGACCAAAAATTGACAGTTTAAGTCGTGAATCTGGTTTAGGAAGCTCTTGTTCACTTGTAATAAATTCAAAATTATCCCGCCCAAAAAATTGACGCAAAAAGTCTTTACCTTTTTGGGTATTTTCAAGACTGGCTGTAGTAGTGAGAATCTTTAACTGGGGTGAGTCTGGTGTTAGTCCTATACGGTGATAGAGTAAACGCAAAAGATAAGCAACTTCTGTTCCAGGTGTGCCACGATAAGCATGAAGTTCATCAATAATCAAGAAAAATTGATTTTCAGGATCGCTCCGAAGCCAGTCACGAGTGGCATCAAAGACATTGTTTTCAATACTTCGCATCATCATGATGTTGAGCATTGAGTAGTTGGTAATCAGAATGTCAGGGGGGCAATCTTGCATATCCCAACGCGATCGCATTTCACTACCATCTAAGCGTGGAAAATAATAGCGCAAATCATCATCCGCTAAAGGGTTACTTGCGATCGCATTTATGACTTGAGCATACTGAGCTTCAAGTGTTTCTAGCTCTTCTTTTAGCCTTTTGAGATTGGATGGCTTTTGTATCCCTGAAATAGGCGTTTGTGCTGTGTAACGCCCAAATGTAATGCGATTATCTCCTCTTGTTTCATTTAGCCATTGATGTACTGAATTACCTTCTAAAACCTTTCGCAGTCGTCGCAATTGATCCTCAACTAAAGCATTGAGTGGATAGAGAATTAGAGCGCGAATTGCTTTTGGGCGTGGCTCATGCGCTCGTTGCGATATCCATTCACCACTAGGATTAATTGCCTTATCCCACCAACGATGATTTGATGGTGGCTGCGTGTTAGGAATCCATGAAGCGGATTCTTTGGCTAGTTGGGCTAATAAAGGCAGCAAGAAACATTCTGTTTTACCTGAACCTGTACCTGTCGTAACGACGATATCTTTTTGATTAACAATAGACTGCCGTAAACTATCCCATTGATGTTGATATAAATTTATACTCGGATCAAATATTGGCTGCGCTAGGTCTTCCAAGCCTCGATATTCAGGTGGTAGTTGCCTTGATGCTGCCGCCAGATTCATTCCTGATGAAGGATAAACTGGAACTGGTTCAACTAATGGCGGTAAGCTCAAAATAGGATTTTGTGGTTTACTCAGATATTCCAAACGGCGATCGCGTTCTTCGGCAAGCGATCGATAACGAAGTGGAAATGCACTCTTGATGTAGAGTTGATAAATGCGATCAAGTCTTTGATAAGCGCCTAATAAGTCATGCATTCTGTTTTTCCTTAGTGCAAATTTATATTGAGTTTACTTGTTAGCAATTCTGCGACTTCTGCCTGTATCCCCTGATAGTGCAGAGTTCGCCCGAAATTTGTTTTTACTTCATTTGGCAAGCATCCTGATGCTAAAACCAAAGCCCGTTCATAGATTTCTGACCAGCGTTGTGACCAAGGTATATATAGGCTAGCTGTTTCGCGATCATAGTGTGCGTTAAGTGTTTGATTATAATACTGCAATGCTAAAAATCTTAATCCATACCAATCTCCTTGCAACCAGCGATCGTTAGTTTTATCGAAAAAACAAACACGAGGCGGAAATTGTAATAGTTTTTGATGTTTCAATTGGTACATCCCTGTAATATTAGCAAAATTAGCCTGAATGAAGCTTTTTTTGTCAACATCATAGTATTCATAGTCATAGCCAAGTTTAGGTGCAGAAATATGTGGTAGCGATTGCATCCATTCTTTCCAAGTGGGTAGAGCTTTTGCAAGTTTAAGTGATGCGTCACCCTCGTTTTGTATAGGAATATTGCGATCGCGTAAAACGTCAACCAGTTGATTTATAGATTCAGAATTTGAAGCAAGATGAATACGAATACATAAAGGAGCATCTCTTTGTGGCTGCTCAAGATATTCAATATGATCAATATATACAGAGCTTTCTAGAATGTCTAGAAGCTCTAAGCTTCTCTGACCACACAAAATAAATTCATGAGAATTTGGCTCTGAATCGTTGACTGATAATAATGAGATCGCTGTTCCTGACCATCGTGAACCATCTGCTGAAGTCTCAATATGTCCCAACAACTTAAATCGCCGTAACAACCGCTTCGGATCAGGGATTTGGAGCATATTGCAAGCCGATCTAAATGATTTCCATGATCCGCTTCCTAAACTAGAAATCAAGTACAACAAATGATCGTAATTTTCTGGTGGTACAGAATTTGCTATTGCAGTAGATCCCTCACTTAGCAAGTTGAACGGGTTTAGATCGTCAGAAGATACTACGGGTAGATAAGGAATGAAAAATAATTAACTTATGCATTTGTTTTCAATAAAGAACATTGCCCTAATTGAGCCTAGTCTCATTTGCATAGTTTATTTTTCTTATTTTGCCTAGCTTATTTATTTTTCATTCCTAAGGTATTGTTATTCCGAAGTTATGGATTTTCAAATCTTCTATAGGAAATTTACGCTTCTTCTCCAAAAAAGATAGAATCTGATCGTAGTATCTCAAATCTTGATTTTCACTCAAATTTACATCAAAATGATAAACCTTATTACAAAGTTGCTTTACCAGTAAGTCTTTGACTTCCTGAGGGAATTTACCGTGTTCTTCACTCTTTATTAGAATAAAAATATAGCAATCTGAGCTTGAGTTACGAGTATTTTCCATATACATAAAGAGTATATGTTCTGACAGTTTCTTATCAGTGATTATATTTTTAATTTCGCCGATAATACGTTGTCTTTTAACATGGTCACCTTTTATTAGAACTGCCTTGTACCATCTCAACCTCACAGATTCGCCACTTGGGTTTTTGACGCGAATGATTTCACTATTCATAAATATCCCCCTTATGATCTTGCGGATAAACCTGACTACCATCTACACTCCAATCACCAATTTGGAAGATCTCTTTTCGCACTGGCTCTCTAATGTCTAAATCTTTCCATTCTATAAGTTTTACATTTCTACAACCAGACAATTTACCGCAATTAACTTGTACATTATAATCTCCTACTTTAGCTACTAAGCGAAAGCCCCGCGCTCTACCTGTACTCAGGTGAGCGACGGGATGTAAGCGTGTAAATAGGGCGGGTTCGATACCCGTCCTATTTACAATAATCTACGCTATTCAGGACTATCTTGATGCTCGATATA
>JBDNJN010000240.1:0-2834 GCA_041687725.1 Pseudanabaena sp. | reverse complement strand
TTTGGTTTTGACCACAAAGTACCGCAAAAAAATATTCACAGGAGCAATGATTACGCGACTTAGTGAAGTATTTACGGATTTATGCGAAAAATGGAATTGCAAAGTTATAGAGTTCAATGGTGAAGAGGAGCATATCCACTTACTCTTTCAATACTTGCCGCAAATGGATTTGTCAAAATTTGCAAATAATTTAAAGTCTGTATCCAGTCGAAGGGTTAGGGCTGAATTTGCTGATGAGGTAAACAAAGTTTACTGGAAGAGCGTTTTATGGAATGAGTCTTACTTTATTGCTTCTTGTGGCGGCGTTACTGTCTCTGTCTTGAAAAAGTATATTGAGCATCAAGACAGTCCTGAATAGCGTAGATTATTGTAAATAGGATGGGTATCGAACCCATCCTATTTACACGCTTACATCCCGTCGCTCACAGCCAGTACAGGTAGAGCGCGGGGCTTTCGCTTAGCAGCTAAAAAACATGTCAAAAATTGGTGTCGGTATTATCGGAACGGGCTTCGGGCAGACTATTCATATCCCTGCTCTCCAAATCCATCCAGAGACAGAAGTTGTGGCGGTGTACCATCGCGATCGCCTCAAAGCGCAACAGATTGCGGATAAATTTGGTATTCCCCATGCTTGCGATCGCCTTGAAAATTTACTCACACTTCCTGAAGTCCAAGCAGTCACTATTTCCACACCGCCAAGTTTTCATTATCAACAGGCAAAAGCGGCGATCGCGGCAGGTAAACATATTTTGCTAGAAAAGCCCGTGACTTTGAATGCTCAGGAAGCGATCGCGCTCTATCGTCTCGCGCAAGAGCATCAAGTAATCACGGCCACGGACTTTGAATTTCGCTGTGTTCCGCAATGGCGATATCTCAAACACTTATTAGATAATGGTTTAGATAATAATCATATTGGCAAAAAAAGGCTAATCGAGATCGATTGGCTGGTACAAGGTCGAGCCGATCCCAAACGAGTTTGGAATTGGTATAGTCAAAAAGCTTATGGCGGCGGTGCATTAGGGGCGATCGGCTCTCACGTTTTTGATTATGTGCGCTGGCTATTTGGTGATATCAAAAGTCTTTCTGGACAACTCAGCACAGGTATTACCGAACGTCCTGATGCTAATGGAGTGATGCATCCCGTCGATGCCGATGACACCTGCAACATTCTCTTAGAGCTAGCGGATGGAACTCCTTGCAATATTTCTCTCAGCACTGCCACCTATCGCGGTCGTGGGCATTGGCTCACTGTTTATGGTGAAAATGGAACTTTAGTATTAGGCAGTTCTAATCAATCTGATTATGTACATGGCTTTAGTCTGTACCAAGGCAAACTCGATCGCCCCGAGCTGGAATTTATGCCGATTCCAACTGAATATGACCTACCAAAAACCTATGCCGATGGTCGTCTTGCTCCTGTTTTGGCAATTTGCGATCGCTGGGTACGCGCCATTCAAACCAAACAACCCATGATACCCAGCCTCTATGAAGGTGCATGGTCACAGATGCTCATGGACTTGACCCAGCGATCGCATTCTGAGAAGAAGTGGCTTGATGTCCCAACATCTATCTAAAAAGCTGTAGCGCAGGCTGCGCCTGCGCTACAGCTTTTTGGGTTTTGTATTTAGAATCCGACAGAATTTAAATCTCCTGATAATTCCTCTAAGGTAATAAAATCAGGTGAAGATGTTGACTCAGATGTATTGAGGGAAATAGTTTTCATGTTTCCTAAGATTCTCTCTATGGTTGTCGCTCCAAGATCGGGATTTGATTGAACTATATTTGGATCTATCTCTTTGTTTTTAATAGCCTCTGCTGATTCAGCTTTAATCTGCTCTTCCTCATCCATTAGCTGTAATAATTTATCCAAATTCTGCTTGGAAATTCTTGATTTAATATCATCAGTATCATCTTCTAACTGAGCTACATTAGATTCCAGTGAGCGATCAGATGCGCGATCGCTAGGTGAAAAACTACCAAATAGATCGTCACCCGAATTTACAGATTGCGGCTCTTCGTTTACTTGCGGCACAGATAGATCTTCAACATAACCATTTGATGAATCAACATTCATAAAGTCATCAAATAATGAGTCAGAAAAATCGGTGCTTTCGGTTATGTCATTGACGACACGAACTGATTTCGAGGCAGACAGAGTAGATTCTGGAAAATCATCAAATAATGAGTCAGCAGTAATTGAGTTTAAATCAGAATCTAAATTGGAATCCAATTTGGAATCTAAGATTAAATTATTAGTTTCAGAACTTGGCAATGCAGGTTCTGAAAAATCATCAAATAATGAATTTGCAGTAATTGAATCTGAAATTAAATCCGAACTTTCGACTACATCAGTAATGTCTTGAGAACTTGATAAATCTAGTTCTGGAGATCGATCAAACAACGAGTCTGCTGTAACTACTTCCAAATCCGAACCTAGATTAGAAGCTTCAGATTCATTTTGATAAATTTGAGGGATAGAAACATCCAGATTGGTCGCTGGAGTTTTGTAAACAATTGGCGCTGGCTCAATTTTCGCTAAGTCTTCTGCCAAGTCTAAGGTAATGCCTTGATGTGAAACTTCTGCACTATTTTGCTCTTGAGCAGGCTCATCAGGCTCTAGAAATATCTTGGTAACTAAACGGATTTTCGCTTTTTGCCATTGTTGACCAGGCTGTAAGATCGATAAGTTCGTGATCGTTAGTGTCTTTAATTTTTCGCCACTAGCAGGAGAGAAAAATATAAGCCTAAAGTTAAGGAGGAACAAGATTTAAAGGCAGTGTCGCATGAGCATAGCAGAACGAGAACAACAAATTCTTCGGGTGAAAGCCAACAGT
>JBDNJN010000239.1:0-8073 GCA_041687725.1 Pseudanabaena sp. | reverse complement strand
TTTCGCCGAAATATATGATTGCTGTTCGTTTTTGGTTTCCACTTGGCTTAGACATCGCTTAATCCTCAGTTTCTTGCTTCTAAATTCTATGCTTTCCTGCTTGGCTTTTTCTCAAAGCACCAAATTTTAAACTATGTGAAGCTATATCCAAGAACGTGCCGCTCCCCGTACCGCCATACAAGGAACCAACGATAAAAATATCTAAACCTCCATCTTGTATGAGTCCAAACTCTTGCATCAAATGCGGGGATTCACCCTGAGTACTTATTTCTGCACCCGTGATTGCCCTTTGAATTGCTGCATAGTTGAGGAAAAAGCAAAGCCGCCCCACAGCTCGGACACCCCCAGTGCCTTTATCGATCGCTCTTGCATTTTCAATTACATAATCAGGTAGCCATTCTCCGACAAAATCATAGGGGCTATTGCCTTGAGAGTGTTTAAGGGTATTGCGTAACTTATCGGCATCCTCTGAGGTCATACGGATATGGACTTTTTCGCTTTCTTTGAGGCTAATATCAACTCCCCGATGAAACGTCTTACCACCGAGATTGGCGTTGTCCAAAGCTCCACTATCTGTATCAATCTGTACAAAACGCACAATTGGGAAGTTATCTAAGGATCTATAACGCTCAACAATTAAACGCCGAAGACGCATGATTGTTTGCAACCCCGAACCGCCTAAACCAATACAAACTGCCCGTGTTACACCCTGATAATTGCCAGCCTGTCTTGCATTTTGGAACATATTAATAACCAAGCCAGTAATGATTGATGGTCTATCTAAGCTTTTTCGCTTTCTTGCCCGTAATCTTAGTATAGTCTAGCTAACCTCAAAATTGATTTTATAAGAAATACAGATATTTATGCAAACAATTTTAAAACTGCAAGTAACTAAAGTAGCTGCTCATCAAATACAGCCACAGGAAAAATCTAAAGAAGAAAGGGTGTACGCGATTTCTTTTGACTTGTCCCGATCTCTACCGTGGTTTACAGGATCGGTTAGGAATATTCAGATGTTGAGAATTGAGGAGCTAATTGATCTAATGCCAGCAGTTCAGCAAGGAAATCCACCGAGATCGCTTTAACCTCAAAATGCTAAAACTAAATTATTACAGTATGACAGCAGACTATTTTTTAGCGCTATCAAATCAAGATCGGCAAAAAAAGGAAGCTCAAGCAAAATTAGCTAATCTATTGCAAGAAGGCTTAAACTCAGACTCTGAAATAGTCACACGAGATCATTGGAAAAATTTACGCTTGTCGGTTCTGAACTGAGATAAAAGTTTTTATTTGGTTATTTCTACCACAAACTTCTTTTCTGAAGATCCATCTCTATTCTTTAAAATTAATGTGAAATTATCCTCTGTGATTTTTGTATTTTTGATGATTTCATTCTTATCATCATTCAAACAAATTTCCAAAATATCATCTGTAGTTGTCTTTAGCCAAAGCTCTTTGCCACGCCGCACAAGTTCACTGCTTGTTTCACCAACTGCACAATCAAAGGGATGTTCTTTTCCCAAGTTGTAGTTGTTTAGCATTTTTGTGATGTCATTTTCATTAACCTTTATTTTCCAATCTTTTCGGCTGGCATAAATATGTAAGCAACTCAGAATCAAGCTTATAAAAATAGCAATGCTACCGACTCCAATAATTAATGTTGGCCGCCATAACTGATTCACTAAATAAGGTGTAACTAAACAATTAATTTGTCCACTGGGCGCATGAGTGCAAACCTCCTGAACTATAGGCGCAATATCAATTACGGTTAGTTTATAGTTGTCTTTGATTTGGTGCGATCGCTCTGGTTTACTTAGCAGATCTAAATTTTGAAGCCAAGCGTTTCTATCTTTACTTTGCTCAGAATTAGCATCTCGAAAAAGACTATTAGGCGGTGTTTCAATCCAATCTTTCTCTGTCGCAGGAGAATTACTAAATAAGGGTGCATCTGTCATCCAGATTACCGATTGACGATAAATTGGCTGTTTAGTAGTCAGTCGCTCTTGATTGAGTGCTGCTAATCGCTGATAAATTTTCCCCTCAGCATTTTGAATATCAGTGTTGCGTAAATTGGGATCTGCTTCAAAACTGAGGTTACTCAACAGTTTAGTTTTGTCATTATTGGAACGAATAACTATTGGCTCTTTAGCTAACTCTGTATCATCTATATCCGTTGCAAAATCGACAATATAAATGCGATCGCCGACTTGCAAAGCATCACGGATAAGCTGCGTAATCCTTGTACGCCCCTCCTCCTCAATTTTCACACTTTGAGTGCGATCAATTGCTATAACTATCTCCCGCCCTTGATTTGGAGTAAATCTAGATACAATTTCTAGCCCGTATTTTTGTTCTGGAGATAATTTTTCTTTTGATGGATAAGTCATATTAACTGTCACATGAAAATCTTGCAGAAAGCAAGAAGCACCCAATGGGTGCTTCTTGCTTTTAATATGCGTCTTGTAACTCGTAAAAGTCTGGAGTGACGTAATCCTTACGCAACGGATAGCCGATCCAATCTTCGGGCATGAGAATCCGCTTCAGATTGGGATGACCTTCATACACGATGCCATACATATCGAAGGTTTCGCGCTCTTGCCAATCGGCAGTTTTCCAGATCCAATAGACCGATGGACAACGCGGATCGGTGCGAGGCAAAAATACCTTGATGCGGACTTCTTCAAGGCGATCGCTTTTATTAATCCCCTCATCGGTGAGCTTAGCTAGGTGATACATACTCACCAAACTGTCACCTGCGCCAGTATCATAACCACATTGACACATCATGTAGTTAAAGCCATAGGCATAGAGCGCAGTCGAAAATGGCAGTAAAAACTGGCGATCAATTTTGAGGATTGGCACACCTTGTTTATCTAAGCCCAAAAACTCATGCTCAAAGCCATTGCTAGTCAGCCATTGTGAAATGGGAGACGTTGCCTCTGTTGTGGCTAATGCTGCTTGGTTCTCTTGATTATCTGCCAAGGATTTCTACCTCCTTCTGAGCCATTTGCAAAGCGGGTAATAGAATTCCAGATTCGATCAATTCCTTTGGTGGAGCCATCCGCGTTGGCATTTCCAGATACCGCCCTGTCAGGATCGGACTAACTACTTTCATCTCATGCTTAATTGCATAGTAACGATGAGTGCGATCAAGGTTAGCTCTTTCTTTAAATCCTTCTGTACCGATTTTTTTCCGCAATTTGATAATTGCATCCATGATCGCTTCAGGACGAGGAGGGCAACCAGGGATATACACATCAACGGGGATCAGCTTATCAACGCCGCGAACTGTGGTGTAAGAGTCAGTACTGAACATCCCACCCGTAATCGTGCAAGCGCCCATGGCGATTACATATTTTGGTTCTTGCATCTGTTCGTAGAGACGCACCAGCGCGGGAGCCATTTTCATCACGACTGTTCCAGCTGTGATGATGAGATCAGCTTGACGCGGACTAGAACGTGGCAACAGTCCAAAGCGATCAAAGTCAAAGCGTGAGCCGATCATCGCTGCAAACTCAATGAAGCAGCAGCTAGTGCCATAGAGCATCGGCCAAAGGCTGGACATTCTCGACCAGTTGTAAAGGTCATTGAGAGTGGTCAAAATGACATTATTTGATAAGTCTTGGGTGACTTGTGGGGTTACGGCGGGGTTGATGAGGCGTTGAGTTTGTTCTTCGATACTGAAGTCCAAGCCAACATTTTCAGATTTCATGACCATTCTAAAGCTCCTTTTCTCCAAGCGTAGACTAGACCTAATACAAGAATGCTAATAAAAATTAATGCTTCAACAAAGGCTAGTAAACCTAGTTTACTAAATGCAACGGCCCAAGGGTATAAAAATACCGTTTCTACGTCAAAAATGACGAAGGCAAGTGCGAACATATAATAACGAATATTAAACTGTATCCAAGCTCCGCCAATGGGTTCGCAGCCTGACTCGTAGGTGGTACGACCTGCGGCTCCTGACTGTTTTGGGCTTAATAGAGCCGATAGTCCTAGCCCTGCTAGGGGAACTAGGAGACAAACAATGGTGAATACCAGTAAGTATTCGTATCCGCTTAAAACCAAGATGTTTTACCTCTTCAAGCTAACTTGACTAAATTCTAATTTGTGGTTTACACGCAAGGCCCTTAAGCCCCTTGTTCTACAAGAATTTTCTTGCTCACACAAACTAGGACATGCTGACTACATTATATCGGTGAGGTGGTAGATGAAAATTTGTAACAGACTAGAAATTTTTCTATGGATTGGCTTATATAATTAAAACTCATGTCAAATGCTCTCGATCTCAGGCTTTAGCCGCGATCGCAGTTTTTGATAGACCTACAATTATCTTAATTTATTCATCTCAGCATATATTCCCATAATTATTTTTATTGCTGTTTTTACTACCAATTTGAAATTGATGCTAGATGGCGCTTTGCCTCACCTAGTAACACTAGATAAACCATTTTTAATTAAAAAATTTAGGAGAATCCATGAGTCAAGGTCTAGCAACACTTTTGCGCGTAGGCACACAAAAATCTCACTCTGCCGCCGAAAGTACGGATTTTATTAAATGCTTTTTAAAGGGCGTAGTTGACAAAACATCCTATAGCCGACTGGTTGGCAACCTTTATTTTGTTTATAAGGCGATCGAGGCTGAGTTTGAAACTCACAAAAACGATCCAGTCCTCAGCAAGCTCTATTACCGTGAACTATGGCGCGAAAAGAGTCTCGAACTTGATATGTTGTTTTACTTTGGTACTAATTGGCGAGAAGAGTTTAAGCCAACTCCTGCTTGCGAGAAGTATCTGGCGCGTATTCGTGAAATCTCGGCTAATGATCCTGTGTTGCTAGTTGCTCATGCTTACACTCGCTACATGGGCGACTTGTCAGGCGGTCAAATCTTGAAGAAAATCGCGAAAGAAGCGATGGGTTTACAAGATGGCGATGGTACTGCTTTTTACGAATTTGATGATATTTGCAATGCTGGCGAATTTAAGAAGCACTACCGTGAAGCTCTAGATACTTTGCCTGTCGATGCAGCTACGGCTGAGCGCATTGTCGATGAAGCGAATGCTTCTTTTCATATGAATATGGCGATGTTCCGTGAGCTAGAAGGTAACTGGTTCTTGGCTTTGACTAAGTTTGGTTGGAATTCTTTACTCACCAAAATTAAGGGTGAGCCTAAAGAAAGTGTTTCGGCTCGTCCTGAAGCTAAAGCTGCTAGGTAATTAACAACAATAAAAAAGGGGCGCGATCGCGCCCCTTTTTTATTGAAAAATTTGTCCGCGTCCTAGCCATATTTCTAGAAGCAAGATTAGGAAACCTAGCATTGCTAAGCGTCCATTCCAAACTTCGGCAGATTGGGTCATGCCCCATTCCCAACCTTCTTGAGGATAGAGTTTGGTATTTTTTTGCGGTTGGATTGTTTCGGTGAAGGCGATCGCCTGATCTCTCTGAGCTTTAATCACGATATCGGCTAATGCTTGAATAAAAGTAGGATCAGTATCAGGGGCAGGAACTCGCGCAAAGGTTTCAATGCCAGCATGTTCAGCAATTTCACGATACTCCATGTCGATTTCTTCAAGGGTTTCGATATGCTCGGAAACAAAGCTAATCGGCACGACGACTAATTCTTTTACGCCTTGTGCGGCTAGTTCAGCGATCGCCACATCTGTATATGGTTGCAACCATTCAACAGGACCCACACGGCTTTGATACGCGAGTTTATAGGGATTTGGGCGATTTAGCTTTTGCATAATTAGCGCCGCGCAAGTTTCGATCTCTTTTTGATAGGGATCGCCTGCCTCTTCGATATAGCTGACTGGCACACCGTGGGCGCTGAAAAATATATGCGCGGTGCTAGGATCTTTAACCTGATCGAGGGTTTTTTCGATCAGATTTGCCATTGCTTGCAAATAGCCAGAGTTGTCATACCAAGAAGGCACGACTGTATATTTGATTTTTTGTAATTCGGGATCGCTTTGCCAGATGCGATTAAGTAAACGAAAACTCGAACCCGTAGTACTAATCGAAAATTGAGGATACAAAGGCAAAACGACTAATTCTTCGATTTTGTCGCGTTTGATTTGGGCGATCGCCTCTTCGGTGAAAGGATGCCAGTAACGCATTCCGATATAAATATTAGCTTCATGCCCATTTTGCTGAAGCTGCGATCGTAAAGCCTGTCCTTGTGCTTCAGTAATCCGCCGTAGTGGTGAACCGCCACCAATCTTTTTATAATTTTCCTGAGATTTTTTAAATCGCAGCGTAGAAATTAGTAAGGCTAAAGGTGCTTGCAGCAATGGCGAAGGCAAGCGAATAATTTCTGGGTCTGCAAACAGGTTATACAAAAATGGGCGGACATCTTCTAATTTGTCTGGCCCGCCAAGATTCAGCAGTAAAACTCCTAATCGCCCCATATTGATTCGCTATGTCCTTATTATCATTTTGACGCAAACTTTTAAACTAATTATAGCTACTGCTAGGAACGTTACGTTAACAATCTAAAGTTTTTGTAACCATGAGATCGCCTCTTCAATACTTGTCACCTTTTCACCTTCAGGCATGACAGGGCGTTGCACCATCATAATCGGAATTGCTAATTCTCTCGCCGCAATAATTTTGGCATAGGTCGCATTGCCGCCACTATTTTTACTAACGATCGCCTGAATTTGATAATCTCGCAATAATTTTCGTTCCTGCTCTAAACTAAATGGTCCCCGATCTAATAGCATTTTGCTATTCGGAAGTTCTACATCAGGCAGATCGATGGAGCGCATTAAGTACCAAGTTTTTGGATAAATATGCGATCGCTGCAAAAACGGCTCTAATTGCTGTCTACCAGATGTAATAAATATTCGATTTACCGATTCAGGAATTGCTTTTGCTGCGGACTCTACACTCTCGACTTCTATCCAATTATCACCAGTTACGCGCTCCCATTGCGGACGGACTAACATTAGATGCGAGATGTTTGCGATATGAGAAGCGATCGCGCCATTGTGCGTAATTTGTCCTGCACAGGGATGAGTAGCATCAATGAGAATATCAATAGAATTTTCTTGCAAATAATTAGCTAATCCTTCTGCACCGCCAAATCCGCCAATGCGAACTTGACCGACTAGGGCGGCTGGCTTTTTGGTACGTCCTGCGAGGGAACTAATTACTTCTATTTCGGGAATTGTGGCAAGTTTGGCGGCTAGTTTTACTGCGTCACCAGTGCCGCCTAAAACGAGAACTTTTTTCATTTGTCTTTACAACGCCGAATAAAATAAAGCCGAGAGCATAAAAGTAGCGATCACCGCTACTTTTATGCTCTCGGCTCAAAGAAGAAGCCTTACAAGGCTTCTTCTGTTGATTTAGCTACAAGCTACAGCCGTCCCAACTTCTTTAGGCGTGGCGAAAGAAGTTCCGCAACTGCAAGACTTGCTAGCATTAGGATTGCGAAAACGGAATCCACCACCTAAAAGATCTTCGGTATAGTCGAGTTCCAAACCTTGCAACTGAGGCAAATTAACATCGTTGATCACAATTTTTACGCCACTTTGTTCGTATTCATTGTCACCAGCTTCAGGTTGATCAACAAAGTCCATCAAATAGGACAAGCCAGAGCAACCGCCTTGCTTGATGCCTAGACGCAATGGTGCAGTCGTGGCGCGTTGGCTTTGGAGATTTCTTACGCGAGCGATCGCCGCATCAGTCAATGTAATCATATGAAATTATCCTGTATATGGATTGTGGTGACATCCTCCCGACGCTCAACTGAGTACAGTTAGAGCGCGGGCTTCCCGAACAAAGCTCTTTTACAGGAGACTCGTACTTTGAGCTTTACGTCCGAAGATACAGGTCATCGTCTTTTGGACTCACTGCACCAGTTTCACGTTCCTCATGACCTAGGCACGGACGGGTATTACCTACCAAGACTGCGATGTTTGTCGCCCCTTGGCTCAGATATGCCAGATTCCCTCCGTAGAGGTTTTACATATCCAAGATTAATCATAGCATGAAACTTATACCCTGTATAAGTTTTTGCAGTTAAAGTTAAGACAATTGTCCATTTTCGGGGCATCGAACCCCTCAATGGAC
>JBDNJN010000029.1:0-9013 GCA_041687725.1 Pseudanabaena sp. | reverse complement strand
CGCTGACTTTGATCTCTATTGTTTTCGGGGCTGACATCTCTTTTTCCTCCTACTCACTCTCCCTCTATTATCGCCTGTTTTTTCCTGCTTCTCTTCTAATCTTTACGTTTCGTTACTTCAGCCAGCGTGTACTAGTTTGGGTGTTTTATTTTCTGGTACTCCTAAAGCAGATATCACTGCTTCTGGTCCGATCCTCGGCAATCCAACTTTCCAGAGCGATTTGAACAAGGAAATTTCTAAGGCTCAAGATGAAGTCAATAAAAACGTTCCAGGTATTTACCCCGTTTTATCTTTTGGTTTGACCTACCAGTTTTAACCGTTTCCAAAACTGTTTTTTAAAATTCATCATCCCCCTGTTTCTCGATAACAGGGGGATTTTTTATTCATGGTTCTTAGGAACTTATTTTGCCTAACCGATCGCCAAATAGAAAAAATCGCAAAGCCGTTTTCCCGATGACATTCTCTTTTGGCAAAAATCCCCAAATATGTGAATCATTACTGTGATTGCGATCGCAATAGCGATCGCGTAACGCACCACAAATCCTTTACATGAGCAGAAATAAACAAGGCGCATTACATTTGATTAACGCACTCTGCAAGATCGACGATCGCGCTACAAGATCGGGGATCTAACTTGACTTTTAAAGATCGCGAAAAATCTGGTATTATTTTTTTGACAATTAAATACTGTTGTTACCTAGAATCTTTTACACATACTCAGCTTGCAAGATATTTATCACTCATGAACTCAGTCCAAAAAGGAGATCAACTAGAAGATAAAATTTTTAATTATTTCAAAGATTTGATTGATAGCGATCAATTTTTGGCAAAAAAGTCAAACTGCAAAATTTTTCAAAAAAAGGGATACTACTCCAAAGATCGAGAGGGAAACATTATTTTTGATGTCTCTATTGAAATATTTTTCCCAGATTCAGATAAATATTCGATACTTATATTACTTGAGTGTAAAAACTATAATTCCGCAGTCCCTGTGAACGATATAGAAGAATTTTTTGCTAAGATTGAACAAGTAGGCGCGGCAAATACAAAAGCAATAATTGCGAGTACAAATTCGTTTCAATCAGGCACGATCAATTATGCTAAATCAAAAGGAATTGGACTTTTAAAATATTTTGATCCAACTAATGTTGATTGGGAACTTAAACGTTATTCTTCTCAAGACTCTTTTATAAATAGCTATAGTTCAACAGAATCAGTTAAAGAATGTCTTAGCAATCCTAATTTTAGAAGTAAATATTTTGATCTTTATATGCAATCACCATCAAACCATACAAATGATTTATGGGTATTTATATCAGATCTTATTACTGAAACAACATTCACAAGACAAGAAATTGCAAGTCTTATAAATTCTAAAAACCGTATATCTATTCCCGTAGAATTTATTGAAAAATCTAGATTAGAGCAACATAGCAACAGAATTTTAAAAGACATTGGATACCTTAGTGGTGAAGTATCACTCGAAGATATATGTACCTTAGAAAAAGCAAGATCGAATTTAAATGTTGTTGTGGGTATGCAAGCACCCAATCTTGAATTTCAGAGAAATATTCTCGGTCGAATATTATTTGAATCATCCGAAATTCAAATTTTTACAAGTTTAAACTCTAACCGCAGTAGAGAAAGATTTACTCTTGCCCATGAACTTGGTCACTATTTTCTTAAACATGGTAGGTATTTAATCCGAGAGTCATGTGATGAAAGTGATTTTTCTATATTTCTATCAGCAATAGAAGACAAAAATGCCATTTCCAGATTGGAGTTCCAAGCTAATTATTTTGCAGCAAACTTGCTTATGCCTAAAAATAACTTTACCAATGATTTCTGGAAATTTGCTAATGAGATAGGTTTAAAAAATAGAGGATTTGGCGCTCTGTATATAGACAACCAACAATGCAATAGAAAAGACTATATGCATATTACGACAAGACTAATGAATTATTATGGAGTATCTCGAACCGCCATAGATGTTAGATTAGAGAGCCTCGGTCTACTTCTTAGAGATAGCAATATTGATAAATTTGGAGATAGAAGAGGCTATCAATGGTGAAAATTAATTTTTATCATTGATAATTTGTAAAGCACATGAAATTTATCAACTTACTTTTTTGTAATTGCGCCTAACCGATCGCCAAATGGAAAAAACCGCAAAGCCGCTTTCCCAATTACATTCTCTTTCGGCAAAAATCCCCAAATATGCGAATCGTTGCTGTGATTGCGATTGTCGCCCATCATCCAATAATATCCTTTCGGTACAATTACTTCACGCATTGTATATCTAGGTGCTTCGGCAATATATACCTCGTTTAAAGCTTCCCCATTGCGATAGACTTTGCCATTTTTTACAGCAATGCGATCGCCTTCGATGCCAATTAAGCGTTTGATGTAGGCTTTGGTATTATCTTCGATCGCAGGAGATTTGGGAGGATAAAAAATCAAAATATCGCCGCGTTCTGGAGCTTGCCATTGTTGGGAAATCTTATCGACTAAGATGCGATCGCCTACTTGCAGAGTTGGCTCCATCGAGCCAGAGGGAATGAAGCGTGGCTCGACAATAAAGGTACGCAAAAATAAGGCGATTGCAAGAGCCACGACAAAAATACGAATGGTCTCACCATGTTGTTGCCACCAAGGTTTAACGGAGACTTGCGGATCGAGCTTACTTTCTGTGGACATGGATCAATTTTTATATGTAGTTTGCTCTCATTAAAAAGTAGTGGCGCAAAGCGCCACTACTTTTTAATATTTAGGAAGATTTAAGTTGCCAGCACGATTGTCAAATGGCCAATAACGAAACATCGCTCTGCCAACCAGATTTTCTTCGGGCAGAAATCCCCATGCGTGGGAATCTAAACTGTTGTTGCGATTATCGCCCATTACCCAATATTTACCATTTGGTACTGTGAAAAATGGATGATCTTTACCAGATTGCACATTGTTGGGACGGAAGCAGTTGGGGCAGAGGGCATCATCTTGAGTTGGCAAAGTGTAGTTAAGCGGCGATAAAATGTACGGCTCGTTAATAGGCGCATCATTTATAAATACTTTGCCATCGTGAATGCTAATGCGATCGCCTGGTAAACCAACCACGCGCTTGATATAAACCTTAGTCGCATCAGGCACAACAGGATTAACGGGCGGATTAAATACCACTATTTCGCCGCGTTCGGGTTTGCGCCAACGAAAGGAGAGCTTATCGATAATTAGGCGATCGTCGATTAATAGAGTTGGCTCCATTGAGCTTGAGGGAATGAAGCGTGGCTCCGCTATAAATATTCTCACGCCAACTGCCAACAAAATCGCTACTGTGACGGTGGGAAGATTATCAGCTAAGAAACTTTTGACTGAATTTTCTTGTTTTGGCACGGGTGGCGTTTGCTTGGGATCGTTGAGAGGATTATCAGTTGACATAGAAATGCTCGCGGGATATGTACTTATCTTAGGACTTGCTTGCAAGAGTTTGGGTTATGCAGCGCCGATCCTAAACTTTGGTTTTTAAGGCATTGGGAATTTCGATCGCGCGATCGCCAGATAGATTAAATTCTTGATGAATAACCTTTAGGGCTTGTTCCGCTTGATGATCGCGTACTACACAACTAACTTTAATCTCGGATGTGGCGATCATCTCAATATTAATGCCTGAATCAGCAAGAGCGCCAAACATTCTCGCGGCGATTCCCGACTGATGGATCATATTTGCGCCGACAATACTGACTTTGCTAATGTCACGATCGCAGCTAACTTCACCATAGCCGAGAACTTTTGCATATTGTTTCAGTGCGGTTTCGGCTTTAGCTAGATCGCCGATCGCCACGGTAAAGGCGATTTCGTTAACACCGCGATCGGACTGCGACTGCACGATCATATCCAAACTAATATTTTGTTCGACTAGCTGCTCAAGGATTTTTGCTGCCATACCTGGGCGATCGGGTATTTGCTGCACTGCAATTCGGGCGCGATTGCGGTCGAGGGCAACGCCACGAACTGGGGAAATATCTGAGTCGGTGTTAGAAATAATGTCACATGCTTGATGCGATCGCGCTGGTACATCGAAGGTTTTTTGAAGCGCCGCGATCGCCGTTTCACCATCGGATGCAGCAATCACACAACTAATTTTAATTTCTGAAGTGGAAATCATTTGAATATTGATTCCTGCTTCAGCCAAAGCCGTAAACATTTGGGCAGGAACTTCTGGTCTTCCGACCATGCCCACACCGATAATGCTGATTTTGGCAACATTAGGATCAACAGTTACTAAACTTGCGCCAATCTCCAAGCCACGAGTTACAATTTCCGCCAATTGCAATTGATTTTGCGGAATCGTAAAGGCAATGTCATTTACTCCCTCTGTTTCTTGCACCGCTTGGATAATCAAGTCAACGTTAATCCCGCGATCGGCTAGGGGTTTAAATAACTGCGAGGCAATTCCAGGGCGATCGGGAATTTGCAAGAGCGCGATTTTGACTTGATCGTAGTCAATCGAGACAGTCTCAACAAAACGATTTATTTCTAGAGATTGGAGATTGCCCGTACCAATGCGTGACGAAGTGATCACCGTACCCGCATCGTCGAGCCAACTCGATCGCACACACATTTTCACGCCAAAATTACGCGCAATTTCGACCGATCGCGGATGCAAGACTTTCGCGCCTAAGCTAGCTAGCTCTAGCATTTCATCGCAAGTAATTTCCGTCAACATTTGCGCCTTAGAGACAATGCGCGGGTCAGTGGTCAAAATGCCAGGGACATCGGTATAAATTTCACAAATATCAGCATTAATCGCCGCCGCGATCGCTACTGCCGAGGTATCGGAGCCGCCGCGCCCTAATGTCGTAATTTCCGTAGTTGGCAACCCCGTTGTTTGATCAATTGCTACGCCTTGGAATCCTGCAATCACCACGACTTTACCAAGTTCAAGCGCCGCATTAATCCGATCAGGTTCTACATATAAGATTCTGGCGCGAGTATGACTCGGCTCGGTGACTACTCGCACTTGTGAGCCATTCATCGCGATCGCGGGTTGTCCTGCTGCTTGCAACGCCATACTTAGTAAAGCGATCGTCACTTGCTCACCTGTCGCTAAGAGCAGATCCATTTCGCGCTCTTTCGCGGCAATTTCGGTGAGAGTTTGGACGTGAGTTGCGGATATTGATTCGGCTAGAGCCACTAGACCGTCGGTGGTTTTACCCATCGCGGAAACCACGACCACAACTTGATTACCCTCATCAACTGTCCGCTTGATGCGATCGCATACTGCTTTAATGCGATCGGCATCGGCTACGGAGGAGCCGCCATATTTCTGAACTATTAACGCCATGCGTGAGAGAGATTTTTAAAAAGATTGTTAATCTGAGAGAATTTCTTGCGATTTTGCTAAATAACCAAAGTTAATTCAAAGCATTACAGCCTATCCATCATACATTCCTTAGCCATTACAGCGCCTTGCGCTGCCATAGAACCCAGATAATTTTTTGAAAGTGCCGCTTCGCGGCACTTTCAAAAAATTATCTGTTATGTTAAGACCAAAACCCCAAAAAGTGGAGAGAGCTATAGCAGAGCAAATAGGTACTTTGTTAAAAGTTTTCTGTGATACATTGCGATCGTGCTAATTGCCAAGTATTGTTAAGATAATAGGTAGATTTACCCTAGTGGCATTACTACCTACTAAAGAGTGAATCTTTACTTAACAAGGAACTATCTTTTATGCAAATGGGGTCTGTTTCTCCACTGGTTCTGATCATCTTAGACGGCTGGGGACATAGGGAAGAAACCGAGGGCAATGCGATCGCCGCAGCCAATACTCCTGTCATGGATAGCCTGTGGAACACTTACCCCAAAACTCTCCTCCAAGCCTCTGGCAAAGATGTTGGCTTACCAAAAGGTCAAATGGGCAACTCAGAAGTTGGTCATTTAAATATTGGTGCTGGTCGAGTTGTCCCCCAAGAATTAGTAAGAATTTCTGATGCTGTCGATGATGGCTCACTGTTATCAAATTCCGTACTAGTTAAAGTTTGTGAACAGGTAAGAGCCAACCACAGTAAATTGCACTTGTTAGGGCTTTGCTCTGATGGCGGTGTGCATTCGCATATCGATCACTTATTAGGATTACTAGATTTAGCCAAATCTCAAGGAATTGAAGATGTTTGTGTCCATGTGATTACCGATGGACGCGACACCCTATCGCATTCTGGGATCAGCTTTGTCAAGATATTACAAGCTCATATCGAAAAAATTGGTGTCGGGCGCATTGTTACAATCAGTGGTCGCTACTTTGTGATGGATCGCGACAAACGTTGGGATCGCGTCCAGAAAGCCTATGAAGTCTTGACCAATGACCAAATCACCACCGAAATAACCTCACCGACGGATGTTCTCGAATCCGCTTACAAAGAAAAAGTTACTGATGAGTTTTTGCCGCCAACGCGGATTGCTCATGGGGCGATCGCCTCTGGTGATGGCATAATTTGCTTTAATTTCCGACCCGATCGCTCTCGTGAGATCACCCAAGCTCTGGTTGCACCAAACTTTACAGGTTTTGAACGCGATCGCATCGAACACCTCAACTACGCCACATTTACGCAATACGACAGTGCATTGCCTGTACCTGTCGCCTTCCTGCCCCAAAACTTAGCCAACTTGCTGGGGCCAGTCGTGGCAAAGCATGGACTCAAGCAATTACGGCTTGCCGAAACTGAAAAGTATGCCCATGTCACCTATTTCTTCGATGGCGGCTTAGAAGAAGCTAGCGAAGGTGACGATCGCGTTTTGGTAAATAGTCCGCGTGTGTCTACCTATGACCAACAGCCAGAGATGTCCGCCACCGAGGTGACGACAATTGCTTCTAAAGCGATCGCCAAGCGGACTTATTCGCTAATTGTGATTAATTATGCTAACCCCGACATGGTAGGACATACGGGCAACTTTGCCGCGACAGTCACGGCGCTCGAACATGTGGATCGATGTCTGGGCAAATTATTGTCCAGTATCGCCAATGCAGGTGGCACGGCGCTCATCACCGCCGATCATGGCAATGCCGAATATATGTGGGATGAGCATGGTAATCCTTGGACTGCTCACTCTAGTAGTCCTGTACCTTTTATTTTGGTAGAAGGCGAAGGATGCAAGATCGATGGTCATGGGGCTGATGTAAAGCTCAAGCAGATGGGTGGTCGTCTCGCTGATATTGCGCCAACGATTTTAGAGATTTTGCAAGTGCCAAAACCAGCAGAAATGACAGGTGTTTCCCTGCTAGAACGCACAAATTACGAAATTCAAGCTGTGAAAACTCCCGTTCAAATCGGTAGGTAAAGTTTCTGAATCGCGGATTAAACGAATTTACGGATTTCACAGATTTTTTTTAAGCGGCGCAATGCGCCGCTTTTTTTTTAGTTGCTAAGCGGCGCGATGCGCCGCAATCAAAAATCCTGTAATCCATCTAATCCGCGATTCAAAGCTATATTATGTGAAGTAATGTAAACAAATTTTAAATTTAAGATGCAAAACAAAGTCGTAGTTGTCGTTGGTGCAACAGGTGGGATCGGTTCGGCACTTGTGCCAAAACTTGCTGAAGCAGGAGCGAAGTTAGTTCTCGTGGCTCGCAATGCGGACAAGTTGGAAGAGTTGGTCAACAATATGGAAGATGACCACGATGTAGAGGCGATCGCAATTCCAACTGACATTACCAAATATGAGCAGGTGGAAGCGATGGTACAGAAGGCGATCGCGCAGTTTGGACAGATTGATGTTTTAGTCAATGCCGCAGGTGCTGGCGTAATGAAGCAATTCCTTCGCATTGAACCGCAGGAACTTGACCAGATGCTCGATCTCAATCTCAAGGGAAATTTCTATACCAGTCAAGCGGTTGCCAATGTGATGAAGGATCGCAAGATTGGACATATCTGTAATGTGATTGGCATTCTCGGCAAACATCCGATGGCAATGGCGGCGGCTTATTGCGCTTCTAAGTTTGGGGCAATCGGTTTTAGCAAGTGCATGGCAGATGAACTGCGACGTTTGGGAATTAAAGTCACTCTATTTTATTTTGGGGGGATTGATTCACCATTTTGGGATGATGTCAGCATGAAGGTTGATCGCAGCAAAATGTTAACGACTGAGACGGCTGCAAATGCAATCATGTTTGCTCTCTCCGCCGATCCTCAAGCTGTGCCGATGGAAATTAACATTCAACCCGAAAGCCATTTATTCTTTTAACCTATAGCAATTCACAACAAAATAAGGGCGGTGCAAAGCACCGCCTTTATTTTGTTGTGAATTACTGGAAATTTTTCTCTTTCTCAAATCAAGTTTTATAGCAAATTGTGAACAAAAAACCACAATATTTTTGTAAAAGCCCCGCAAAGCGAGGCTTTTACAAAAAATCTGGATTTGGTCTGTTTTCAATCTGCTGTAATGATAGATAGCAAATTGTCTGAATTTGGAGATCGAAATGCAAAAGGGACATCTATATATATTGTCAATATTCGTTACCATTTTCTCGTTTGGTGTAGCACTTAAAGCGACAGAAGTATTTCAATCGCGCACAGTCAAAATACCTAGTCCTGTCGAAATGTCTAAACTTGCTGATTCCTTCAGTTCGGAAGAAATTTCAAATTTAGAAATTGATGATGTCCTACGCGATCGCCTTCGCGTCGATCCCCAATGGCAAGAAATCGCACAAGCAGTTCGCCAAGATATTATTGTCGCCAAATGGGGAAAAGATCCCGTGGCAAATCCTGTCTGGGAAAAATATGGAGCCAAAGCATATCCACTACTAAGTTATTACGCTCGCTCTCGCGATGAAACGAGACAAAAGTATGGTCTTGAAGGTATTCGTAGCCTTGGTAAACCCTACACAACCGTTATAAAAAACCTATGCAAACCTAGTTTGCAGTTTATTTCCTGATTCAACCAAGGGAGTCGGCTCCTTCTTGTCCACAGGCTTAAAATCCGACTTAACTAGCCGTACTAAATTTATTGCAGCATTAACATCTCT
>JBDNJN010000238.1:0-3210 GCA_041687725.1 Pseudanabaena sp. | reverse complement strand
ATACCCTGTATAGATTTTTGTAGTTAAAGTTAAGATAATTGTCCATTTTCGGGGCATCGACCCCCTCAATGGACGCGCTTTCATCCCGTCGCTCACCCTTGTAAACGGGTAGAGCGCGGGGCTTCCCGCTTGTTAAGCTAAGCGATCGCGATCGCCTTAATCAAAATGTTGGATAATTTACAAACAAAGCTGTTATGAGTATTTCCTGAAAGAGATCGAATTAATGTGAAAGCATCAAGGCAGTAAGTTATGATGCTCTGAGTGCGTTTAGGTAGATAAAAGTCCGTGTTAGACATTAAGCTTTTGCGATCGCAGCCCGAACAGGTGCAAGCTCGCCTCAACAGTCGAGGCAAAGGTCACGACATTAGTAGATTGGTGGAACTAGAGCAGGAAGTTCGTGTGCTGGAAACTCAGCGATCGCATTTGCAAGCCGAAAGCAATGACATCGGTAAGCAAGTTGGCATCAAGATGAAGTCTGGTGCGCCCGATGACGAGATTCAAGCACTAAAAGCGCGATCGCCTGAAATCAAACAACAGTTAGCAGAACTGGAACCCAAAGAAAAAGCGCTGCGTGAAGAAAGCAATGCGATCTTAATGACTTTGCCAAACTTGCCCAGCGACACCACGCCTATCGGTAGCAATGAAACCGAAAATGTGGAAATTCGGCGTTGGGGTGATGAATATAAAAGTAAATATGTAGGCGATCGCGCCGATATCCTGCCCCATTGGGAAATTGGCGAGAAATTAGGGCTTCTCAACTTTGAACGCGCCGTCAAAATCTCTCAAGCTCGGTTTGTGAACCTGATCGGTGCAGGAGCCGCCCTCGAACGCGCTCTAATTCAGTTCATGCTGAATACCCACACTGCCAATGGTTATGTAGAAGTTGCGCCGCCGCTTTTAGTTAATACCGCCAGCATGACAGGGACAGGGCAACTCCCCAAATTTGCGGATGACTTATTCAAATGCGCTGAAGATGATCTTTGGTTGATCCCGACTGCCGAAGTTCCTGTTACAAACTTGTATCGTGATGAAACCTTTGAAGGTGAAAACTTACCAGTTCATCATTGTGCCTATACGCCCTGTTTTCGCCGTGAAGCGGGTAGCTATGGACGCGATACTAGAGGCTTAATTAGACTGCACCAGTTTAATAAAGTCGAACTCGTCAAATTTGTACTGCCCGAAAATTCAGTAGAAGAACATGAAAAACTAGTCCGCGATGCCGAATCAATTTTGCAAGCTTTGAAACTTCCCTATCGTGTCATCGAACTTTGCACAGGCGATATTGGTTTTAGTGCCGCCAAATGCTACGATCTGGAAGTCTGGCTACCGACAGCAAATACCTATCGCGAAATTTCTAGCTGCTCGAACTTCCATGATTTTCAGTCAAGACGCGCTAATATTCGCTTTAAGAGTAAGGGCAAGAAAGGTACAGAATTTTTGCATACGCTCAATGGTTCGGGCTTAGCCGTCGGACGCACGATGTCGGCGATTCTCGAAAATTATCAGCAACCTGACGGACGGATCTTAATTCCTGAAGTGCTACAACCTCTGATGAACAAAGAATACCTTTAGTCAATCGCAAAACAAGGGGCTTAAGCCCCTTGCCTTCCCTTGCCTTTCATAACTATCATTAAAGCTAAAGTCTCCATATGGCAACGACCCACCAAATACACCCAAAAAACCCCCAAACCCGCACGATCGCACAAATTGTATCATCTTTGCGCGACGGCGCGATCATGCTCTATCCCACTGATACCGTTTATGCGATCGGTTGTGATTTGATGTCTAAGTCGGCTGTACAGAAAGTTCGGCAACTCAAGCAGATGTCGAATGATAAGCCGCTTACATTTTTATGCTCTTCCCTTTCAAATATTGCCGAGTATGCGAATGTATCGGATGTGAACTACCGCACGATGCGAAGTCTAGTTCCAGGTCCATTTACCTTCATTCTGCCTGCAACTAAACTTGTGCCGAAATTGGTGCTTAATCCTAAGCGTAAAACCACAGGGATTCGGGTTCCCAATCATCAAGTATCACAGTTAATTATTGAGTCTCTCGGTAATCCCATTATTTCTGCATCGGCAAATCTCAAAGAGGAAGATTTGGAAGAACAGGATTTTGGCGATCGCGATAAAAAACATCAACATCGCGATCCTGCTAATTTACCCAAAATGGAACTATTCGATTATTTTGAGAAGCTAGTTGACCTCATTGTTGATGACGGTTCCGATTATCACTACGAAGTCTCGACTATTCTCGATTTGACCGATGATTTGCACCCACAAATTTTGCGCCAAGGTTTAGGCAAATTTCCTCTTGTAACATCACAATGGTAAATGCGAATAAAAAAGCTCCTCTTTCGAGTTTCGATCACAGATTACCTGTGCTAATCACAAAAAAAGTCGGGGATCTGAACTTCGACTTCTAAAACATTTTCAAAGGAATTTTATTTAATATGCGATCGCTTAAATTTTCAATTATTGTCACAAGCATCATTAGTTTGCTAGCGCTAGGTGCTTGTAATAGCGGAACCTCAACTAGTTCTTCCACCCCTAGCCCTGCCCAGACAGCAGCTACTAAGCCTGCTGAGTCAGCTTCTCCTGCTAGTAGTCCATCTCCTAGCACGATGAAATCTAGTGCAGGTAAGGATGAAAATCACAATAAACCTAAGCAGGGCGGTCAAGTGATTGAGACTGGTGTTTATCATTTAGAACTTGTCGTAGGAAAAGAAGAAGGTGGCACTCACCTCGACTTTTTCTTGCAGAAGGGAGATAACCATGAATCAATTCCTGACGCGAAAGTGACAGCACAGATCCAACTGCCCGATGGCACTCAGAAATCCCTTGATCTAGGCTATGATGCTGCTGAGAAGCATTACACCGTCAAGCTTGATAGTAAAGCGGCGGGAGAATATAAAGTTGCTATTCTGACCGATATTAAGGGCGAAAAGGTGAATGGACGCTTTAGTTTTAAGCGATAGGCTACTTTCTCCCTCCAACCTAGCTAATGCCTTACAGCGCTTTGTTCTTCAAAAGTAGATACGGTCATATTCCATGTCTACTTTTGGAGTTTTTATCGGAAAACTGGGTTTAAAACCCTGCCCTTCTAGGGCGGCTTTATATTCTAACTTAACAACCAATACAGCCAATCTTATTTTAGAATAAGCTACCTAAGAATTAAGTTAGCCATGATAGTCCTCGAAGCAAAGTT
>JBDNJN010000028.1:0-17214 GCA_041687725.1 Pseudanabaena sp. | reverse complement strand
GTTGGCTTTCACCCGAAGAATTTGTTGTTCTCGTTCTGCTATGCTCATGCGACACTGCCTTTAAATCTTGTTCCTCCTTAACTTTAGGCTTATATTTTTCTCTCCTGCTAGTGGCGAAAAATTAAAGACACTAACAAATTTAACTTTTTTATTGCCAATATCTACGGTCGATGTCCATTCAATTACGACATTTTCTGTTGATTCGACTACAGGCGATTTCATTTCAAAATCTGGCTGATTGCCATACATACCCTTAATAATTACTGCAAAAAAATCACTCAGTCGATTTTCAGGTATTTCGCTTGGCGGCACAAAAATATTTACGGAAATAGTGGCGCGTCCCAACTGCTCGTTCCAAGTTACTAGCAATTCGCCTGTTTGACTTTTATCAATTACTTTCCATCCCTTCGGCACATCCATTATCAGCAGCCCCGAACGATGTTTGTACGGTTCGAGTTCTTTTATTTCTAATTCGGGTAAATTAACGGGGGCGATCGCGGGTTTAGGATTGCCCGTTGATGAGGCGGTTGGAGTTGGAGATGTTGGTGATGCTGTGGCGGTTGTAGATGTAGCGGTTGTCGGTGTAGCGGTTGGGGAAACTTTAGTAGTATCGATCACTGGCATCGAAAGATTATTAGTATTAGGATTCCCACAGGCTGTAAATAAACCTGTAGCGATCGCTGATAGTAATAAAATTGATAGCTTGCGAGATAGAAACATAAAGTTACGAAATATTGCGTTTTAGCCAAGTCCAGACAATTTAAAAGCCTTGCTTTGCAAGGCTTTTAAATTAATCATAACCATTGTGTCGCGAATCTAGCCAAACTGCAATGCTTGACCACGCATATCAGGATTAACTTTGCCATTAGCAAACACCACCTGACCACCGACAATCGTGGTCACTGCCCAGCCTGTAAGCTCCCAACCTGCAAAAGAACTCCAGCCACATTTAGTCAACAAATCTTCATTTCGTACAGGCTTGTAATTATTAAGATCGACTAATACCAAGTCAGCATCCCAACCGATCCGAATCTCGCCCTTATTGGCGATTTTGTAAGCTCTAGCAACATTTCGGCTCATCCATTCACTGACCTGATGCACCGTGCAACGACCTTTCATCGCTTCCGTGAGCATCAGTGGCATTGAGGTTTCTACGCCTGGCATTCCTGATGGTACATTTGCGGGTTCTAGCAACACCGTATCCGCCGAGGATTTTTCGGGTTGGGTAGGAGTCTCTAAACTTGCAGCTAATCCTTTTTCAGCCAAGGTATGAGGCGCATGATCGGTCGCGATAAAGTCAATCACGCCATCTAACAAGGCTTGCCACAATATTTCTTGGTCGCGGGGCGATCGCAAAGGTGGATTCATTTGGGCTAGGGAGCCAATTTCCTGATAGGCGCTAATATTCATCAATAAATGTTGCGGTGTCACCTCAGCAGTTACCCATGCAGGTTTATCTTGCCGCAAAAAGTCTGCTTCTTCACCTGTGGACATATGCAAAATATGCAAACGCCTCTGATATTTTTTAGAAAGCTTAACCGCAAGTTGCGTAGCATTCAGAGCCGCTTGATTGTCCTGAATCAGAGAATGTTTCGCAGGATCTTTACTATCCGCAAATTCGAGCCGCCGTTGAGCAATCCGCGCTTGATCTTCAGCATGAACAGCAATGAGGCGATCGCCTTGCGAAAAAATCCGATCTAAAAGTTCTTCTTGATCGATTAACAAATCACCATGCATCGACCCCATAAATATTTTGATGCCACAGGTGGGATTAGCGGTGAGCAAATCAGGCAAAACTTTACCAGTTGCACCGATAAAAAATCCGTAATTAACCACAGATTTACTAGCCGCTCGACTAAGTTTGTCATCTAGCGCTGCTTGCGTAATTGTGAGCGGACGAGTATTCGGCATTTCTAAAAAGCTAGTCACACCGCCCTTAGCGCAAGCATGACTCGCCGATCGCAAATCCTCTTTATGTTCTAATCCCGGCTCACGAAAATGTACTTGCGGATCGATTACACCAGCTAGTAGCGTTAAGCCTTTCGCCTCAATAATTTCTAAAGGTTGATCGTCAGCGCTTACTTCTGCAAGATCGATACTTGGGGCGATCGCTGCGATTTTGCCAGCCCTGATATAGACATCGCCTAACAAAGTCTCGCGATCGGGCAAGATAATCGTGCATTGTCGAATTAATATGCTCACAATAAAATTCCTATTCGTTAATTAGATAGTTAGCCAATATCTACAAATCTTGATTTACAAGAAATAATTAATACTAAACTCTGTAAGAACTGCTTCTTTCACTAGCCCTTTGCAACGGTTTATTTTTAGCCTTGCTTTCAATTAATTCCCAATCAGCATGTTCTAGCACAGCATCCAATACATCAGACAGATTACAACGTTGCTCATAGGCAATACGTCTTAAAATATCGTGATGTTCTGGCAAAACATATACAGGCTTCCTCTGTGTTTGCGCCATTTTTAACTTAGTTATCGGTACACTATCTTCATCGTACCATAGCTAAACATATAAGTTGATAATTTTGCAATTTGACAATTGGCTAATTAGCTGGTTTAATTAAGTGATGAATTTAAAATCAAAAATCTCTCGTAAAGGTATCTGAAATCTAATGAGCAAATCAGTTATAGCTCTATTCTCAGGTTGTGGAGGTTTAGATTTAGGCTTTCGTCAAGCTGGTTTTAATGTCACATGGGCTAATGAGTATGACAAAGATATCTGGGAAACTTACGAAAAAAATCATGTAGATACTGTGCTAGATCGGCGCGATATCCGCAAAATTACTTCAGAAGAGATTCCTGATTGTCTAGGAATTATTGGTGGGCCTCCTTGTCAAAGTTGGAGCGAAGGAGGCACACAAAGAGGCATTGATGATGCTCGTGGTCAGTTATTTCTAGACTATATTCGTATTCTTAGAGATAAGCAGCCTCGGTTCTTTCTAGCTGAAAATGTATCAGGAATGATGCATAAAAAACATCAGCAAGCTTTTGGAAATATCATTGCATCTCTTGAAGAGGCTGGGTATGTAGTTTCTTTTGCATTGTTAAATGCTAAAAATTACAATGTCCCTCAAGAAAGAAAGCGTGTAATTTTTATTGGCTACCACATCGATCTAAATAAACGTTTTGACTTTAATTTAGTCCAGAAATCACAGAATATTCCTACTTTAAAAAATGCAATTTGGGATTTACGAGAATCGGCACTCCCTGCTTTGCCAACTTGTAAAACCAATGGTGAAGATTGCTTAGTTCATAATCATGAATATATGACAGGTGGCTTTTCCAGTATATATATGTCTCGCAATCGAGTGCGTAATTGGGATGAGTCATCATTCACAATTCAAGCAGGAGGTCGTCACGCTCCGATTCATCCGCAAGCTAATAAAATGATTTGGGTTGGTAAGGATAAATGGATGTTTGAGCCTAATTCACCAAATCCTTATAGAAGGTTGTCGGTTAGAGAATGCGCTAGAGTTCAGAATTTTCCTGATGATTTTACTTTTTATTATAAAAACTTGGCTCATGGATACAAGATGATTGGGAACGCTGTTCCTGTAAACCTTGGCTATGCTTTAGCTAAAGCAATCAAATTACAACTTACTGAACCAGAGAATATCTTAAAAGTTCCCAATTTTAGTCAACTAAGTCGCACTCTCTGAGTAGAATTGCCATTTTCTTGTTGGATTGGGTCTTAGCGGTATGCGAATTTTATAATCAGCTTGTAAGGTGTCAAGAATATGATTATGATTAAGTCCATTAGGGAAAACTTCGGTAAATTTACCTAGTTTCATTAAATCCTTAATACTTGTCACGTCTGTAATTTCAGACAAAGGCTGATGTGGTTCAAATTTTGTGTAGACATTTTTGCCTCTATTACTAGCCTCTGTAAAAGGATTAATAGGTCTAAAAATCACTCTAATTTTTTCACTGAGTCGTTGTATTGTTTCAAGGTCAAGTGGCGACAATTTTTCTACAATATCTTGAATTGATTTGGGATACTCGTCAGAAACATATAAACAATTTGCTGCATTATCTTTCTCCCCAAAGCCACAGACGATCTTTTTCAGGTCTTCGAGATTATCAAAAATATCTAAAAATGGAATAAATGTATCACCAGTTCTCTCTCCAAAACTAATGCTTACACCTACAAAAAGATTTGCATTAGATTTATTAGCCCATTCGTTAGCCCATAAACTTGTCTTTGCAGTTAACTTATCAAATACCTTACGCCCAAATTCATTTATAAATCTTTCATGCCCATACCAATTACCAAAGTAACCTGCATTACCAAGTTTTGCAGAGATTTTAAGTGGGTTGGATTTCTGAAACTTTATCAGGACATCTGTTTTATTGTTTGAGCTATTATTCCCAACTTTTGTTGATTCAGTAATTATATCTTCTGATAAAATTCCTATTTTTTGCATCCATTCAGGTATGTTTTGAGGTAAGCAAGTACCAATTTTTGCTGCATTTGCGATCGCTTTTTCTAAATCCTGAGATGCTTTTGACATGATAAATTTTGACGGGTTTTAGTGCAGAATTCTGTTGATTTAAGCATATATGTAACGAATCTAGATCAACTTGGTTAATTCATCAATTTCAAAATATTGATGAAACTTGTTAGTCACATGCAAAACCGACGATCGCCCTTCTGCTTGACGCTTCTTTTTCACAAATCCCTGCTCGACTAATTCCTGCACATGTTGATATGCGCCAGCACCGCGTAACTCGATTAATTCAGATTGCACAATATTTTTTTTCAGCGCGATCGCTGCCAAAGTCCGCAAAGTACCGCGACCCAAATCTACAGGAATTAATTTATTAACCAAATCCTCAAACTCCGATCGCAGCCTTAGCGAAAAGCCTACATCGGTCTCGACAATTTCTAAGGCGCTATCCCGATGAGCATATTCTGAAATTAAGTCGATCAGCCCCATTTCGGCATCCTCGACCTCGCAACCCAAAACATCGGCGATCGCCGCCAAATTCATCGGTTTTCCCTTCAGGTACAAAACCGCCTCTACTTTTTGCTTAAATGACTTGGCGATCGGTAATTCTGGCGGCTCATAGCCAGCCATTGACAAAGACAATGGCGCAGTAGTTTCCACTAATTCTACTGGCTTTTCAAGCTCAAAAGACTGCTCTGGCTCTAGTTCGAGAGGATCAACTGGATCGACAGGTTGTTCAAAAGGCAATACATTCGTCATGCTAAAATTTTAACCGAGTAGAGGCAGCGCTTTGCGCCACTTTTACTCGCTTAAACAAAAAATTCACGCCTCTGAGAAACCCTATGCCAAGCAGCATGATGTACTACGAAGATACCTATGTGGTGCTGCCGCCTGATATGCAAGAACGGTTTGTCACTCAGCCCGAATTAGAGCAACTTTTACAAGATCTGCTCGCTGATATTCAACATCAGGATCTTCCTACCGATTTACAAAATCTCACTACAGTTAGTGAGCAAGTTCAACGCTTAGTTAAAACTGCTTGCGATCTAGATTGTGGCGATCGCGGCACATGGCAATGGTACGTTGTTCGGCTAGACAAATAATCGAGCTTGATCGAGCTAAAAAGTGCCGAGCAATGGTAGTACCTTCTTTTTGAGTAATTCTACTAAATCTGGTTCCATATAGTCATATTTATCAGGAATATTTAAACAAACCACTCGTTTATTTTTAACCCAACGCTGAAAATTTTTTGAGAGCCTACTGCGATGGGACTTTTCCATCACAAAGATTATATCAGCCCAGATAATTGCTTCGCTACTTAAAGGTGTCTCAGATTCCCGATCTATCCCTGCCGAACCCACCTCTAATCCTTCATAATTTGTAAATATTGCTTCAGCGGTGGGACTGCGTAATCGGTTTTTACCACAAACAAATAATAAATTCATATATCGACCTTGAAAATTATTCAATAAGTGCGAGAATCGAATGTCATATAGTAACTTCACTCTGAGACAAGTCGAAAAAGACTTTCATTTACAAATTGAAGAAAAAATTGATTTGTTTGCCCATGTCGCAGCGATCGCACCTAGTGACGATATTAAAAAGCTCCTCGCTGAAAATATTCCCCTTGCCCTCGCCATTAATACCGAAAAAGCGCGATCAGAATTTTTGATTGCCCCCACCTTATTAGAATTAAGACGGCGATCGCCTATTCCCATCAGTCTGTTTTCTGGAACCGAATTTGCGGTTAGTCCAGAACAAGGATTAACGGGCTATTGCGACTATTTGATCAGCCTATCTAAACAACAGTTAATGATTAGCGCCCCAGTAATTGCGATCGTTGAGGCAAAAAATGAAGACATCAAATCAGGGCTGGGTCAATGTATCTCGGAAATGATCGCCGCACAGTTGTTTAATGAGCTTGAAAACAATGACATCAAGACAATTTATGGCATCGTCACTTCAGGTGAAATCTGGAAATTTCTGCAAATAACTAAGCAAACAGTCGTGATCGATCTCACCGACTACTACGTCACTGACATTGGTAAAATTCTTGGCATCCTCCTACAATTTATTCAATAAGTAGCAAAAGAGCTGTGGCTACTTACAACATAAAAGTACGCGAATCCATGCCTGCTTCATCGTGAGATGCTGAAAAATTATTGATGATATTGTCTGATTCGAGATTGCCATCTACTAAGTTAATAATGCGATCGGCGACATCAAGGATGCGATTATCGTGAGTGACCATCAAAATTGTGATGCCTTCTTCTTTTGCCATTTTTTGCATCAGCGTCACCACATCGCGCCCCGATTTTTTATCCAACGCTGCCGTTGGTTCATCGGCGAGGATTAAGTTTGGACGATTGACCAAAGCACGGGCGATCGCTACTCGTTGTTTTTGTCCACCCGACAGCGCATGGGGTTTATAGTCAACCCTCTCACTGAGTCCAAGCTCACCCAAAATTTCGGCAGCTTTCGCCGCCGCCATCGCATTACCGCCTTCATGGGCAAATAAATCGGTGGACATCATTACATTTTGTCTGGCTGTCAAAGAATAAAAGAGATTGTGAGCCTGAAAAATAAAGCCAATATTTTTACGGATTTGCACCAATTTTTTGGGATTTAGTCCTTTAAGCTCCTGCCCCAAAATCTGTAAGTTACCATCTTGGATCGTGCGTAAAGCCCCAATCAAAGTTAGGAGAGTCGTCTTTCCCGATCCAGATGGTCCAGTGAGGATCACAATTTGCCCAGAGTAGATCTCTAAATTGATATCAAATAGAACCTGCTTAAATAAATCTCCTTCACCATAGTGAAAGTTGAGATTGCGGATTTGCACCGATGGCTCGGTGCTAGAAACTAAAGATTGTGATGTAGGAGCAGAAAAAGTTTCGAGCATAGTCTAATGACCTAAGAGCAAAATAAATAGCGATTTATTCAGATTTATTCAGATGCTTGATGAAGCTCTAACACTATATTAGTTATGGCGGGTGCATTTTATTCCTTGTGCAATGAAATTCTTTTATTCATGAATCAAAAAAAAGAACTCCACGGAATATCTGACGATGACACCTATAAATTTAAAATCATTAAACCGATATTATGCAAAATACTCGTCTTAGTACCATTGTAGATGTCAGCGTTAGCCAATTGTCTCAATGGTCGCGCAATCCTTGGCGGCGATCATCTTTGATCTTAATTAGCTTATTGTTGGGATTTTTTTTAGCATCTGTAATCTCTACCTCAACAGGTGCAAGATCTGAATTAGATATTGTGGTAGCAGCGATCGCTGTTTTCGTTGTAGAACTAATTAACCGCTTTGTTTATAGTCCAAGGCGCATAACTCTTACAGATGGCAGTCTAGTGCCTCGATCTTTAGCTACAGAAATGTTAAATTCAGTTAAATTAGGTGTAGTTTATGGACTGTTTTTGGAAGCGTTTAAGCTAGGTTCTTAAACCAGAAAGCTAACTGAGCGAGCTTTCTGGTAATAATTAAGGCTTAATTGCGGCGATGGGTGACTTGATCAGCATATTCAGAAATGCGAGAGGGCATAGAGGCTCCTGTCAAAATAATGTTGACTTTAGGCGATCGCGTTTCTAATACTTCTAGCAATTCTTCTTCAGTGATTAGCGATCGCGCCACGAGCAAATTTGCTTCATCGAGGACAACCAAACCAGCACGACCAGATTTAATCGCGACTTTGGCATAGTCCCATAGTTCAAGTACTGCCGATTTTTCGATGTCTGTTAACTCGATATCGTCCTTGGATAAATCTCGCTGAGCATCACAGCGTAGCCATTCCAGATTTTCAACGAGCCGACGAGGATTGCTCAAGCCTTGATTAATACCTGTTTGAAAAAGTTGCGCGAGTAATACTTGTGGACCTTGACCTGCAACACGCATCGCCTGAGCAATGATATCGGCGTAGAGATGACGATGCGGCGCGATAAAAACCTGCATATTGCCTTTGAGTGGGGTCACGGTAGATGAGGTTTTTGGTAAGTTAGGATCTATGAGATTAGTCTTGGGCGGATTGGTCTGATTTTGGTTGATTTTTGGTTGATTCGTCTGAGCCGTCTTAATTTGAGCCACCATAAACAGATGTAGTGTTTAAATTTCCATTAAGCATCATAGCAGACACTAGATGTAGAAATCGTTTGTGTTAAGCAGTTGGACATAATTAAATATAAAACCCAAAAAGACGCTACCTGTAAATAATTCGTTGATAGCTTATGCTTGGTAACGGTACGCTAAGGTTTCGAGATCGCACTACACATAAATCAACGAAAAATTTACAGGAAGAAATATTTTTCAAACAGGATAGCTAGAGTAGCTTTCAACCATTAGGAATTTGCTGTAAGGTCGTATTACCATTACGAGGGAATTAATAAATTTAACGGTTAATCGAGTAATATATTCATGATTGATTATTATGTGTTCTTGAATGTAAGGAGATACTTTGATGACGCTTTTCCCGCAATGTCAAGATTTACAGGCACAAGTTGAATCACTTTTGCAACTTTTGCAACATGAGCCAAATCTACGATCGCAGCAGGATGGTAGCATTGTTCAGGCTTCTCTCAGGAAGGCGATCGCCCCAACCTTTGAGATCGTATTTGCAGGAGCTTTTAGCGCTGGTAAATCGATGTTGATTAATGCACTATTGGAACGGGAATTGCTTTATAGTGCCGAGGGACACGCGACGGGGACGGAATGCAAAATTGCTTTTGCTAAAGCTGGTGAAGAGCGAGTTGTCTTAACTTTTCTCAGTGAAGTGGAAGTACGCGAACAGGTACAAGCGCTGTCTCAACTAATTGGACAAGATGCGCCTACGAATATCAATCAGCCTGAAGCGCTCAAACAGCTACAAACTTTATCTCTCAGTGTTATCGAGCAGGAAGGCGGTAAGAGTAAATCAAAACGTGCCAAGGATGCTGATGCCTTGAATTTATTGCTCGAAGGTTTTACCAACAACCGCGATCGCATTAGTTCCGTAGCAAATGCCACCTATTCGATGGAGCAGTTTGGGTTTGAAAATCTCAAAAAGGCGGCAGACTACGCAAGGCGGGGAGCCAATAGCGCCGTTCTCAAACGAGTGGAATATTATTGCAACCATCCACTATTGCAAGATGGGAATGTAATTATTGACACTCCCGGAATTGATGCGCCCGTCAAAAAGGATGCCGCCCTCACCTTTGACAAGATTGAACATCCTGACACTTCAGCAGTAGTTTTCGTTCTCAAAACGGCGGCAACAGGGGAGATGACCTCCGAAGAGACAGAACTCAGCGAAAAGATGCAAAGCAATGCAGGAATTCGCGATCGCGTATTTTATGTATTTAATCGCATTGATGAAACTTGGACTAACGATCAACTGCGCGATCGCCTCAACAATACGATCTCCAGTCAGTTTCGTAATAGCTCAAAAATCTATAAAACTAGCGGCTTGCTGGGCTTCTACGGCAGTCAGATTAAAAATACAAGCATTAGCGATCGCTTCGGTCTAGACTCAGTATTTGCGGAAAGCGTCAAGTCTGTAGGCGGTCAAGAAGGCACGCCGCAATTTGTGAATGAATTCAATAGCTATTGTCTAGTTTCGGGCAAGCTGGATATTACCAAGTTCCCAATTCCCTACAGCGTTTTGGAAACGAATGTCAAGAACGAGAAGTATGTACGCTTGCTCAGCAATTCGGGAACGGAACTAATCAATCAACTGATTAAAGATAGCGGCATCGAAGAGTTTCGCACGGCAATCACGCGCTATCTGACGACAGAGAAGCGTCCTTTGCTATTTGCCGATCTTGCGGATGACCTGCAACCGATTTGTATTGCGTTGCGTCAGTCCTATCTAGAAGCATGGCTTAAGCTCGAAAGTCAGCCTCGCGATATTGAAGCGATCAAATCACAGGAGTTACAGAAGCTCAGCCACGATCTCAAGCAAATTGGCGATCGCTTGCGCGAACATATAGCCCAAGAGGTAAATGAGGCGGTTGCTAGCGATCGGAATGAACTTTTAGAAGCAGATTATTTGAAGCTAAAAACCAAGATGGTCAGACGTTTAGACGACTTGATTGTCAGCTTCTCCGTAGCTGTGGTGCATCAACGCGCTCAAGCCAGTCATCGCCGCAACTCTGTTGTACCAGTAATGGGGATTTTGACTGAAGGATTCTATTTCTTGGCTAATGAGCTAGAGGATATTTTGGTGGAATGTTCTAGAGAGATTATTTCTAATTTCTTCCAAAATTTGATTGAGAAGATCAAAAAGGCTGATTATTATCTCGAACTCTATCGCTTGCTCGGTAATGATGGTGACACCGAGAACTATCTACAAAATTTGATGGTGAAAGCATCTGACGCTTTAGTAAATGAAGCTAAGACTGAATGCGATCGCTATGTCCGTGAACGCCCCTCATTCTATGCAGAGGGAACTGCGGGATTCTGGCAATTGCAACAAACTTTACAACTGGTTTGTCGCGGTTACGATTATCAGAGCATGATCGAGTCTGAGCCAGCAATTCGCCAGCTTTTGAAGCTCGATTTTGAATACAAGGTTAGAGATACGGTAATTCGCACTTTCCGTCAGACGATCAATCAAACGCTCAATACGCATTTACTCGGTGGTGCGGACAAGCAAGCAGATAAAATTTTGCAGCAATACGATCGCGCCCGTGCGTATCTCGCCCAAACTCTTGAGAAAGAAGCTCAATCAAAGGTTGATAATAATCGCCGCTTGCAAGGTGAAGTCAAGCAAAATATTGATGCGTATAATCTCGCAGTTTCAAACATCAATAAATGCCTAGAAGCAATGGAGCTGACTCGCAAGAAGTTACCAATGATCGTCGAGTCAGATCTATCTCTTCCAACAGTTATTCTCGAAGTTATTCCCGATGCGATCGAGACTGAATCTGTCGCAATTGATGAATCTCACGAGACTGAATGAGTGATGCTGCAAAAGAAACCTTAAAGCCCCAAAAGGTCTGTCGAAAGCAACGCTTGCGACAGACCTTTTGGGGCTTTGGTTTTTATTATGCCTATCTACTTACGCGGCGCGGAACCTTAGCTAAAATAATCCAGACAAGCTTTATTTTTGAGTTTTGCTTAGAGCTAAACTAACCCAGCAAACGAAATTACACCTATGCCAGACAAAACACCACGCATTCCAATTCCGAAAGAAGTTAGAAAGAAGATTTTCGAGCGCAATAATTACCAATGTCAAAGCTGTTGCAAAATAGACCTGACTGCAAAGATCCTTCAAGTCGATCATATAATTCCGCTAGCGCAAGGTGGAACGAATGACATGAGTAATTTCCATACCCTCTGCGCGACTTGCAACCGCGAAAAAAGCGCAAAAATAGATGTGCGCTTTCGCAGATTATATTCTGACTAGATTTAGTTAAGTAAATATGGCTTACTGAAAAAGTAAAAAAGTGCGCCAGTCAATGATTTCGAGCTTTTTTGTCCAAATAAGTGCAAGGTTAAAAGGTCACCTTCTGAGGCTTTTGGTCAAAAATTCTTGAGGTGATGAATCTATAACAAAAAGGCGCAAAAACTCCTGTCAAAAAGTAAACTAAACTTTCATGTAATTTAGTTTTTTGTATGAACCAGCCAACAGCCCCCCAACCTTGGAGTCAGCGTTTCGAGACAGCGCTGCATCCCGCGATCGCACTATTTAATGCCAGTATTAGCTTTGACATTAATTTAATTGAATATGACATCACGGGATCGCAGGCGCACTCGCGAATGTTGGCGAAAGTCGGGATCATTAGTGCCGCAGAAGGGGAAATGCTTGTCAATGGTTTAGAGCAGATCCGTCAAGAATTTCGTGAAGGTAATTTTAATCCAGGGATCGATGCAGAAGACGTGCATTTTGCGGTAGAGCGTCGCCTCACCGACTTGATCGGTGATGTTGGTAAAAAAGTGCATACAGCGCGATCGCGAAATGATCAAGTTGCGACCGATGTACGTTTGTACTTGCGCGATCAGATTCGCAAAATCCAGACCGACTTGCGGACTTGGCAACAAACTCTTGTTACTAAGGCTGAACAAAATATTGAGACTTTTATTCCTGGTTATACACATTTACAACGCGCTCAACCGATTAGCCTTGCTCATCACCTCTTGGCTTATTTTGAGATGGCGCAGCGCGACTGGACGCGACTTGATGAAATTTATCAAAGGGTGAATGTTTGCCCTCTTGGTTCAGGTGCATTAGCAGGTACGCCTCATCCGATTGATCGCCATTACACTGCCGAACTTTTAGACTTTGGCTCAGTGGGACGCAATAGCCTTGATGGTGTATCCGATCGCGATTTTGCTGTAGAGTTTCTCTGTGCGGCAAGTTTGATCATGGTGCATTTGAGCCGACTGTCTGAAGAAGTAATCTTATGGTCATCGCAAGAATTTAGCTTTGTGAAGCTAAGCGATCGTGTCAGCACTGGCTCAAGCATCATGCCCCAAAAGAAAAATCCCGATGTTCCCGAATTGGTACGCGGCAAAACTGGACGAGTATTTGGGCATTTGCAAGGTTTGCTGACCATCATCAAGGGCTTGCCTCTGGCTTATAACAAAGATATGCAAGAGGATAAGGAAGGAATCTTTGATGCTGTCGCAACTGTTCGTGCTTGTTTGGAAGCGATGACGATTCTCGTTGATGAAGGGATTGAATTTCAGCCCAAACGTTTGGCTGAAGCGGTGGCTGAGGACTTCTCTAATGCCACTGATGTCGCCGATTATCTCGCAACGAAGGGAGTTCCTTTCCGTGAAGCCTATCAATTAGTTGGGAAGTTGGTTAAAACTTGTACCAGTGAAGGAATCTTGCTTAAGGATTTATCAGTTGAGCGCTGGAAAACTTTCCATCCCAACTTTGAAGCGGATATTGTCGAAGCGATCGCCCCTGCACAGGTGGTCAAGGTTCGGAATAGCTATGGTGGTACTGGTTTAGAGCAAGTCAAAATTCAAGTAGAAGCAGCGAAAAAGCTGATTGCTTAATCATTAGAACCCAAAAGACTGTGGCGCGTGCGTCACAGTCTTTTTGGGTTTAGAGCTTTTGTCGCAAGGCCTCAAGATTGGCACTGAGATCGGCGATCGCCACTGCTTCCTGTTCACCTGATTCCAACCATTTGATTTGGACTTGTCCCAACTCGATTTCGCTATCACCAATCACAACGGCAGCCTTTGCATTGGCATTACTAGCACGTTTAAATTGTTTATCAAACTTCGCACCACTGAGATCGAGTTCGGCACTAAATCCTGCTTTGCGGATAATCTGAGCAATAAATAGGGACTTGGCTTCGGCTTGTTCACCACGCGACACGATGTAGAAATCAATTTGCGATCGCTTTTGTTCGGCAACCTGTTGCATGAGGATGACGAGACGCTCTAAACCGATCGCCCAACCGACCGCAGGCACATCTGCGCCGCCTAACTCCGCGATCAGGCGATCGTACCGTCCACCTCCACAGACTGCTGATTGTGCGCCGAGTAAATTAGACTGAATCTCAAAAGCAGTGCGGGTGTAGTAGTCTAAGCCGCGCACAAGGCGATTATTAATACGATAGGGAATATTGAGATCGGTTAAGAGATTTTGGACTTGCTCGAAATGTTGTTGTGATTCAGTGCTTAAATAATCAAGAATGCTCGGCGCATCTTGAGAAATTTCTTGGGTGCGCTTATCTTTGCTATCGAGAATTCTGAGGGGATTGCGCGTGAGGCGATCGCGCGAATCTTCATCAATTTCTTCAACAAAAGGCGTGAAATATTCCACCAACGCCTGACGATAAGCAACTCGATCTTCGGCACTGCCCACTGAATTTAAATCAACTACAAGATCTTTTAAACCCACGGCTTGCAAGAAATCGCTGGCGATCGCGATTGCCTCAGCGTCAGCACGGGGATCTGCCGAACCGATCACCTCAATACCTAACTGATGAAATTGGCGCTGACGACCAGCTTGGGGGCGTTCGTAGCGAAACATCGCGCCTGTATACCAGAGGCGCTGCACACCACCCTGAGCAAATAATTTATTTTCGATATACGATCGCGCCACACCCGCCGTGCCTTCAGGTCGTAAAGTCAAAGAGCGATCGCCGCGATCGCTAAATGTATACATTTCTTTACCAACAATATCCGTGGCTTCACCGATGCCCCGCGCAAATAACTCAGTTGCTTCAAAAATGGGCGTGCGAATTTCGGTATAAGCAGCTTGGTTAAGGATTTGTCGCGCAGTGGCTTCTAACTGCTGCCAGTAATAAATTTCGGGCGCGAGAATATCGCGAGTGCCGCGTGTGACCTGAAGTGAAGACATGAATAGTGTGGTTTACAGGAATCTGTGATGTTCTTCCAGAATACAGCGCTTTGCACTTCAGTCAAACCCACTAACCGCGATCGCATTTTAGCCCAGTATAAATATTTAGCTCCGAGAGGGAATATCTCATACAGCACTCTCTACTAAAAGGCGATCGCAAGATTCAGTTCTTGTCTGGATTGAGGCAAGGCGATCGCAAACTTTCAGCTTTCAACTGGAGGATGCCAACCAGCTTGTATCCAATTTTTACGCACGATAACAGCGAGTTTATTATTCAATCTTAAAGCTTCTACAGTTGCTCGACCGCAATCTGTTTTCCCAATAATCTCTGTTCCTTCTTGATTCCATGTGAAATGTTTTTCCCATTTCTGAGTGCGAGGATTGAATAAGAAAACTACTTTTCCAGATTGAGGGTCTAAACTTTCAATTTGTGTCCATTTGTATTGATTACACAGTTCACAAGCCAGACAGAGATTATCTTCTGTGTTAGACCCGCCTTTGACTACAGGGTGGATATGGTCGATTTGCAATCTTCCTAAAATATATTTTTGATTGCTAAGGCAATATTCACAACGGTTTTCGGCTCGTTTTCTAACAAGCTCTCGTAAACTTTCTGATAGAAGACTCATGGCAGTAAAGGCTCTCGCAATCCACGTTTGGTTACTTCGGCGAGTGCCATTGCCTTCCTTAGTTGTCCAATCTGATAAATTGACAATAAAACTAGTAACTCATAGCTTTCTGCTTGTGTGAGTCCAATTTCCTTTCCTTTAGATTGAAGTTCGCCTAATCTTTGATTTTGGACTAGATCCATTTTTAAATCAGCTACTTCTATAACTTCAGAATCGGAAAGATGGTCGATCGCCTTATAGTTGCTAGTTTGAGATAGGTCATTGAATATAGGCAATATTATTTCTAGGGTGTCAGTGAGAATGTCTGATAAGTCTCTTGCTGTGGCTTTACCAAGATGTTGGGCAGATTGAAATAGGTTTTCGGGTAGGTCAATGGTAATTTGAGTCATTGGTGATGAGGCGATTATTTTGTGATGATTCAATTGTAAGCGATACAAATAGAAACCTTTCTATAAAAAGACACATCCCTACAATAAATTACAGATCTCGATAAATCTCACGACGATGCCCAACTCGTCGCAGCGTTACGATTTCTTCTTTGTTATCAATGTCGTAAAGTACTCGATAGTCTCCAACTCGCAGACGATAACCCTGACTTCTTGCAATTCGTTACGATTCGGTTTCTAGATATTGACTGAGCGTTAAAAAATTACCATTTTTAAGTTCTGGTTCGGTTTCGACTATAGATTGTTGATAGCCTTTCCAGCATAGAAATTCATCAATTTCTTCGAGTAGTTTTTGATAAGCTGCTATATCGAGAATGACTGCTACGCGATCGCCTTGAGCATTGGTAATATATTGTTCTTGAAGTTGAATCATAATATTTCGCTTGGCTTCAAATAGGCTGGTGAATTTTTATGCTTGATTTCAGTATAAACAATCTGGGGAAAATCGCAGGTAGCCATGCAACAAATTTTTGATGTGGAGAGGAAGAACGCAAATGCAAGACAAATTTCAATCTTGAAGATTACAGATTTGGGCAGTGGTAGTTTTACGCTTGGTTGGGAAGATGGCTCAGAATTTGCGATTTGCATCTGGACTTTTCGCAGATACAAAATCAATCAAGGCTGATTTTATGGTTATCTAATTGACTAAGAAAATTCTGACTTTTATCAGTCAAACAGATTTACACCTGATTGACTGACAAGTCTCATCAACAAGCGGGTAGGATACCCGCGCTACAGGCATTTTTGATTTTTGGGTCATTCATCTTGCCTGACATGGCTTTCAGGTACTTTTGTCAATCAATTAAATATAAAAATCATACATTTTGTAACACATTTAATCAATTCATACAATTCATCCCAAAAATCACATACCAACCTGCCAGTGTAAATAGTAGAGAAACACGGTTGTTTGAGGCAGATATAACTATTTCGATCAAACAACCTAGTTGGAATGCAAACTATCGCAAGATCCTAGAGATTCTAGTGTATTAGCCCAAATTTCTGGCAATGGCGATCGCGTAAGTTCTGATTTGACTTTATATACTGAGGAATAAATAATTATGGCTACTTTCAATCTAACTACAGGCGTAGACTAGGCTGTTGACTTTGTGAGTTTTGAAGTGATTTTTATCATACAATAACTACGTTGTCTTTTAGGATAAAAGTTAATGGAATTTAAAAGCCCAACTAGCAGGTTAGTTCGTTTGTTTCGTGCAGGTAGAGATAATTGGAAAGAGAGAGCTTTGGAAAAGCAGAAAAAACTTAGAGCTTCAGAAATAAAAGTAAGAGATTTATTAGCATCACGAGAGTATTGGAAAAAGCGTGCAATGGCTGCGGAGCAAGGAGTATTTCAAGAGAATGGAGAGGC
>JBDNJN010000027.1:0-7290 GCA_041687725.1 Pseudanabaena sp. | reverse complement strand
TGCTTTAGCTTTAATCAGACCATTTTTCCTGATCTTTGCTCCTTAGTTCAATCTTATTTTCTCTCCCAATATTTATCTCTTGCCTTTTTCTACAATCTTTACCCTCTAACCCTTTCCGAAAATGAAACCACCCTGCTCTCCTTTGTAAGGAGAGGGGCTAGGGGTGAGGTTTTTTAAGACTTCAACGTAACATCAACCAATAACTGCAACTTGCTTGTCAAAGGCAAATTGTTTGAGAATGCGATCGCACATCTGACCACTCGACAGACCAAGAGCATTAAATGATTGCTCTGGTGAAGCATGTTCGACGAGAATATCAGGAACGCCAATCCGATAGACAGCAACCGTGACATTCTCATCGCTCAAAGCTTCAAGAACAGCGCTACCAAAGCCGCCCATTAAGCAGCCTTCTTCTAAGGTGACTACTTTGCCGATTTTTTTGGCAAGGGGGACGATTAGCTCTGTATCTAATGGTTTCGCAAATCGGGCATTAACCACAGTGGCGCTGATACCATGCTCATTTAGCAGTTCTGCAACTTGCAACGAAGGATAGACCATTGAGCCGTAAGCCAATAGCAATACATCTTTACCTTCGCGTAAGACTTCCGCTTTGCCGATTGGTAATGCTTCCCAATCTTCATCTTGCATCGGTACGCCGATACCATTGCCGCGAGGATAACGCATGGCGATCGGGCCATTATGGGTAACCCCAGTGACGATCATGTTCTGCATTTCGGCTTCGTCTTTAGGAGCCATCAACACAATATTGGGAATACAACGTAGGTAGGCGATGTCATACATCCCTTGGTGGGTAGGACCATCCGCGCCAACAATACCCGCACGATCTAAACATAAGAAAACAGGCAAGTTCTGGATACAAATATCATGAACAATCTGGTCAAAGCCACGTTGTAGGAAAGTGGAATAAATCGCCGCAACGGGACGCATTCCTTCACAAGCTAGCCCTGCGGCGACAGTGAGTGCATGTTGTTCGGCAATGCCGACATCGACAAATTGATTGGGTAATGCTGCTTGAAACTTGTCTAAACCCGTACCAGTAGACATCGCTGCGGTAATTGCCACGATGCGTTTGTCATGTTCGGCAAGCTTGATCAGCGTATCAGCAAATACTTTGGAATAGCTAGGAGGCTTGATTTTGGTCGAAGTCGAGGCTTTGGCTTTGCCTGTGGTGAGGTCAAAAGAATTTTGGGCATGGTAGCCAACGCGATCGGCTTCAGCATAGCTATAGCCTTTACCCTTAGTGGTCGCAACATGCACCATGACGGGACCCGTCAGGGTATGCGCCATTTTAAAGGTGTCGATCAATTCCTTGAGATTGTGACCATCGACAGGTCCAATGTAAGTAAAGCCCAGTTCTTCAAATACGGCTCCCAGCTTATTTTGCACCATCGTCAAGATTTTGACATTATCCTTGATCCGCTCGATTTCAGGGCTAATTTGTTCGCCCACAAAGGGAATATTCCGAATCTGTTCCTCTAGATTATTGGTGATAAATTTCACTGGTGGGCTGAGACGCAGCTTGTTTAAATAACGGGGAATCGCGCCGACATTTGCCGAAATCGACATTTCATTGTCATTGAGGACAACCAATAAATTAGTTTTGGGAAGATGTCCTGCGTGGTTAATTGCTTCGAGTGCCATACCGCCTGTTAATGCGCCATCGCCAATAATCGCCACAGTTTTAAATTTTTCGCCTTGCAAATCGCGGGCGATCGCCATGCCGAGCGCTGCCGAAATACTCGTCGATGCGTGTCCTGCACCAAAATGGTCAAATTCACTTTCGCGACGGTTGAGATATCCTGCGATGCCATCTTTTTGGCGCAGGGTGTGAAAACGGTTGTAACGTCCTGTAATCAGCTTGTGTGGATATGCTTGATGCCCCACGTCCCAAACCACTTTATCTCGATCCAAATCTAGGGTTTGATATAAACCTAGGGTCAGTTCAACTACACCCAACCCAGGTCCAAGATGTCCCCCTGTAGCAGCGATCGTTTCTAGGTGCTTTTGACGAATTTCACGGGCTATAGACTCTAATTGGGCAATCGTGAGACCATGTAACTGATTGGGATGCGTAACTTCACTCAAGCGCATATTGGCTTATTTCCATTAAGATGACTGCTTTTATCTTAACTGAGCGCATCCCACAAAGGTTTATCGCGATCGCAGTTCTTAAAAACCAAAAAGAAAGACGCTTTGCGCCTTTCTTTTTAGGCTAGAGCTAAAGCGATCGCTATATACTAAGATTTACGACTCTGATTACCACCCTAAAATCCCCCGTTCATGCTCTCCGCCAGTCCCGACCTCATAGCCCTAGCCCGATCGCAGATTATATTACTGACCCAAAGTTTGGGAGCAGTCGCAAGCGCTATGTATATTGCGGAAAATGTAGCGGACGGAATGTCGCCTAATTTGATTGAGGTGGCCGTGTTTCCAGAAGAAGGGGCGATCGCCTTGCCAGAAGCTTTTTTGCCTGAATCTTTGCCAATGTTGCCGATGGGGAGTGCTGGACTGGTCAAACAACGCCGCTTTGTATTGCCATTGATCTATGAAGAGGCAATTTTAGGCTTTTTGATGACGGGGCGGGACGATCGCGACTGGCTGGAATATGAGAAATCACAAATTCAACAAATTGCTAATACTTTGGCGATCGCCTGCGCTCTTGATCGCCGCAATCAATGGTTAGTCGCTAATCAACAGCGCCATTACGAAGAGCAAAGCAATTTTTTTGCTTCATTGCTGCATCAACTTCGCAATCCCCTCACCGCGATTCGTACCTTTGGTCAATTACTATCACGGCGGATTGTTGCCGAAGATCCTAATCAGAAATTTGTGGTCGGTATTTTGCGTGAAACTCAACATATTCAAGATTTACTTAGCGAAGCCGATCGCCCTGCGCCGCTTTTATTACCCCAAGCCGAAAGCGGAAAGGCATTAGCATTATTATCGGCGGCAACTCTAGATCTCGCGCCTGTTGAGCTAAGCGGAATTTTGGAAGCGATCGCTAATTTTGCTAGTGCGATCGCTCAAGAGCGCAATATTCAGTTTTTATCTAATATTCCATCTCATTTACCCAAAGTTATTGGCAACCAGTCAGCGCTAAGAGAAGCGATCGGTAACTTGGTGGAGAATGCGCTGAAATATACACCCGAACGCGGTTACGTTTTGTTAGGTGCAGATATCAAGCCTGACACGGTTTATATCTATGTGCAAGACACAGGTGTGGGAATTCCTGAAGCTGATTTACCACGTTTATTTGAACGCAATTTTCGCGGGCGACAAGCGGATGGAGATATTTCTGGTACGGGTTTGGGACTGGCGATCGCCAATGAATTATTACAGCAAATGGAAGGTAGTATTCATGTGATCAGTCAAGTTGGGAAGGGAAGTACTTTTGCGGTGACGCTGAAGCGATCGCTGTAGATATGCGTAATAAAGACCAAACCCCAAAAAGTTGTGGCGCACGCGCAGCGTGCGCCACAACTTTTTGGTTTTTTAAATACGCTTTAGATTAGATTAGATATTTAGATGACAAAATATGATTACTTTTGCGCTGGTGGAACAAGCTTTAATAAATCTTGGATATGTTGTAGATTTCAATCTCCGCTATCACGCGAAATTAACGGGATATATATCAGTGGATGGATATGCATCAGACATAGTTTTAGAGTTTCGCGAAGGCTATAAAAGTGAACTTGGCGATCGCGAGGTCTTATTTCAGGTGGAATGGCTTATGGACGATCAAGAAAGCTGCTTATTTTTAGATAATAATTCTGTGAATGAATCTGATGTAATGCCCGATTTATTTGCCAAGGAAAAAATTATCTTGAGAAAAATCTTTGATCGCATTTTGCACGAAATCAAAGAGATATCACAAGCTCAATCTGGCTCTCTTGGGCTGATGTAGTTAAGCTCTTGGGTATTCAAGAGCTTGTCCCAAAAGGTGAAATAGAGACCATAATGCTTGGTATATTTAAGATGATGAAGTGAATGATGGGCAGGACCAATAAACCACTCTCCGAGCCAATGATGGGGGAATGCAAGCGGTAAGCGATCAATGCCGAGATGATTGATGATCGCCCAAACAGTCATGGTTGTGAGGATGGCAATGAGGGTAATGAAATGTAAAGGAATTATAAAGGCGATCGCGATCAAAAATAGTGACTGTCCCACTGCCTCCAATGGATCAAAGGCAAAGGATGTCCAAGGAGTCGGATAGCGCGATCGGTGATGTCCTTGATGTAACCAGCAAAAAAGCGATGGGTGATGAAACAAACGATGGGTGAAATAGAAATAGGTATCTTGCAGAATTAATACCGTAATATAACTAATTCCTAAATACCACAGCCCATATTGTTGAGGATGGCTATATAAGCGAGTTATGCCCAAACTATAGGCAGTCATAATTAACGCGGCGGCGATCGCAAACACTCCAGCCGAAAGCACAGAAAGCTGAATATCCTGTTGAATAGATTGCCAAGTCGGAAACGAATGCGGTACTTCGCGCTTAACCAAACTAAATGGCTGATAAAAGAACCAATAAGTTGCCCCTGCTATCAGGAAATACCGTAACAAAATAATTCCAAAAAAAGCAAAGCCATAAAACCAAAACGAGCGATTCATTAATTCAATCTCCGATTTTGATTTGAGAAAAGAGCTAAAGAAGCTGTAGCGCACGCTGCGCGTGCGCTACAGCTTCTTAGCCTAACCACTCCCGATTTTCTAATTCCTGCTGTGGTAATAGCAATGTCGCTTCAATTTCTTGACGAATTGCTTCTGTGACTTCACAGTTACTATGCAAGCAATCAACTAGAAGCTGATTAGCATCATAGTAGCGTTGTAGCACTTGTTGTTGTTCAGGAGTAAAATTCCATACATAGTTAGTATTGCGGTATTCAGTAATTGTTTTTCTCAATTGTTCTACCCAAGCGCGATGATGATCTTGGCACCATTTCTGAAAACGTTTTTGGCTGTCTTGAGAACTTGGCAACTGATTTTGAAGTTGTTGCAAGGATTTAAGGAAGCCCACATCGCGAACCATTCCCAAAATATTGCTGAGGGCATCACTACAGATCTGAACATGAGCAAGATCTGAGTGAGAGGCGATCGCACATTTATTAAACAAGTCATCCAAAGCAGCATCAAAAATCATCCCTTGGTCGAGAGTACAGGCAAGGGCGAAGTCGGCAGCCCTGTTGGGTGTTCGCGCTAGAGCCAGATAAAAGGCGCGAATTGTTGCTTCCTTTGTTTCGGCTAATACGCTTTGCCTTTTTTTGTTTGCCCATGTTAAAAACTCTTGCAAATAAGGATCTTCAGCGACCAACGCATCAATTTGTTGCTTCATCAGTTGCATCAATGAGTCAGCGCTACGGAGCATTGCTGCGGTTAACAAAAAGATTTCGTGCCAATGGGGATCGGTGATATGACTCACCAATTCACCTAACGCTTCATCTAATGCTTGGAGGTTGTGACTTGCAACGATGCTTCGCGCTGTGAAATATTCTTGAAAAGCGAGATAGGAAAACGAAAAAATTCCTCGCGCCCGTTCAATCAATAACCCATGTTGCGACTCGATCGCTTTTAGCACCGATTCACTATCACGTTGAAGTTCCTCTGGCTCTAAGTTCGCTTCTGGTAAATCACGCAAATAGTCACTAATGTATTGCTCAATCACCCGTTTTTCAAAAAAGTATTCGCCATTTTTAAAAGTTGCCGATGCAAGCTGACTATATAACCTCAGTTTCTGCGGTAATAAAAAATCTCGATAAATTTCATCGCGTTCGATACCTTTAACTTCATCCCATTTACCTAGTAATAAATCTAATCCTTGCTTATAAAACTCTGTCCGTTTAGCTGGGAATTTCCCCTGAGCATGAAACACCCAGCAAGCCAGATGTAAAAATAGGGGCGTGACCACCATTTGGCGAAATTGCCAGTTTTCGGGTAATTCCAACTGCTCAATAAACTGTGTAGACTCTGGCTGGAGCGATGTCGGTAGACCTTTAGCAAAGGCGGTAAACCACTTCTGGGCGAAGGTAGCGATCTGATCTTGGGTAAAAGGAGCCATTTCTACATCAGTAAAGCCAAGCATTTGCGTTGTTTGGGCGGCGGTACGACAAGTGACGACAAACTGATTGTTGTGACATTTTTCTGACAACTTACGAATCTCTTTCAGAACAAATGTCATGTCTTCGTTTTTCACTTCATCCATGCCATCCAACAACAACAAGACTCGACCCGCTTTCAGTAAAGTTTCAATCGCTGACGGATTGGAAACTCCTGAAGCGATAAATAACTGACGGATGTAATTTAGAAGGTTGAGATTGCCATTATCTCTAGATTCTTCGGCAAAGTCTTTGAGGAGAATGAAGATTGGGACTCGATTGGCGGCAAATTTACCGCGATTGCACATAATCGCGAGATGCTTTAAAAACGTAGTTTTGCCTACGCCCGCTTTACCCAGCATCCTCAGTTGCGAGTAAGTTTCGACGGCAAGCATACCCGACATTTGTTTTTGGTCAATATTGCCTAAGCCGATTCGATCAAATTTTTCAGGTTCTAATTTTTGCAATTCGTCAATTTCAAACCATTGATGACTGGTAAGATCTTCTAAAATATTCACATCCACATAGATGTCATCAATGCTAACTGGGCGGCTGATATCTAGTAATTGCAAGATGCCACACTGGTTTTGAATTGTGTCATGACATTGCGATCGCACCTGCCGCACTAAACTATCAATCTCTAATGCGCCAATCTCGCCAGATTCTCTAAATTGAGGAAATTCCGCAGGCGGATCGATCGCTACTTCTCGCCAATCTAAATCTAGAATCGAACAAATTTCCATAAAAATGTGGCGATCGACTGGTTTACCAGTAAAAAATCGCGAAATTGGTTGACGAGTCTTTAGGTTTACTTCGCCTGCCAAATTTTCTTGTGTCCATCCTCTCACTGAAAAGGCTCGTTTAGCCTGCTGAATTCCAGGGAGGTTTGCTTGTAGCGATCGTTTAACCATAAGACAAAAAAGTTAGTGAATAAGAGTTTTATTGGAACGTAACTTTTAACTAAAATTCCTAGTGTTTGTAGATTCGATCATATTAATTGCTTTTAGATTCTAGAAAACTAGATTAAATGTGACGACTCCCGACGCTGACGCTTAGGCGTACAGCGCGGGCTTCTCAGCAACACCACCAATCGGTTCGGTTACACGCTGAGCTTTAATCACTGTCCGCCCGACAGCAATGTTTTTAATATTGATAGCAGCATTGATAT
>JBDNJN010000237.1:0-28258 GCA_041687725.1 Pseudanabaena sp. | reverse complement strand
TGATTTTTGCCCGTTCCACCAGTCTGGACGCTTTCGTACGACTCTTACTTATCTCTTCAAGAATTGCTTTCTGCTGTTCGCTGACTTTGATCTCTATTGTTTTCGGGGCTGACATCTCTTTTTCCTCCTACTCACTCTCCTTCTATTATCGCCTGTTTTTTCCTGCTTCTCTTCTAATCTTTACGTTTCGTTACTTCAGCCAGCGTGTACTAGTTTTTTGATCCGCAATAAAGTTTTATAGCTATCGCCACTTGAATTAAGACAAACTAAAACCCAAAAAGTAGATGCGGCGCACCGCGCCGCATCTACTTTTTGGGTTTTATGTCCTAACATACTTGGCGATAGTTATAGTTTGGGCGCAGAGCGCTATTACAGCCTATCGAGAAATTTTTAAAAGTGCCGCAAAGCGGCACTTTTAAAAATTTCTCTGGGTTCTATGACAGCGCAGAGCGCTGTTAAGAATGATGATTATTTTTTGATATAGGTATCCAAATTATTGTAGAGTCAAAAGCTGTTCTAGTTTTAACGGGGAGCAGCCGTTAAAAGTGAAATTAAACAAAAATTTATTTTAATTTAATTTCAAGTGGGGAAAGTTTGGTGAAAGTCCAACACTGTACCGCAACTGTAAAAGTCGCCAAACTATAAGCTACTTTAAGTCAGAATGCCCGCTAGAACTAGCTTTAAGTCGTTTATATCTGCGAGTTACAGATCTATGAATCCATCAAAATTTTTCTCGTCAATTCAGGCTAAAGCTCTGGCGATCGCCATTTGCTTAAGTCTTTTAGCTCTTAGCTTTTTAGAAAATGCTAGCCCCGCCTTGGCACATCACCCGATGGGCGGTAAGATGCCTAGCACTTTTTTTGAAGGTTTTATGTCTGGCTTAGCTCACCCAGTAATTGGGCTTGATCATCTTGCCTTTATCGTTGTTATAGGTTTATTTGCCGCACTCAAACCCCAAGGGATTTTCATTCCCTTGTCTTTCGTTTTATCGGCAATGCTCGGCGCAGGGCTTCATTTGCTAGGCGCAACCCTACCAGTTGTGGAACTAATCGTTTCTGCTTCCATTTTGCTGTTTGGCGTTTTGTTGGCAATCAAGAACAGCCCTAACTTATTAGTGATGATCGCTTTGTCAGCATTAGCAGGCTTGTTTCATGGTTACGCTTACGGTGAAGCGATTTTTGGCGCACAGACTACAGCTTTGGTTGCTTATTTAACTGGATTCACGGTGATTCAGCTAGTGATTTCGAGTGCTGCATTTTTTATTGGTCAGAAAGTCCTCAAGGGTGATTTTGGACAAGTATCACCTAACTTGCGATCGGCTGGCTTGGTGATTTGCGGAATTGGTGCTGCATTCCTAGCTTCCAATATTTCATCTCTGATTCTTCCAGTTCCTAAGGGTTAGATTAGATAGCTTGTAAAAACAATTTGCACAGGCAAGGGGCTTAAGCCCCTTGTTAAAGCTGATAATTTATTTTTGCAGGCTGCCTTAGCGATCTAGAGAGAAAATAAGCAAAGCTTATTTTCTCTCTAGGGATAGATTTTAAAATTTTTTAGAGAATATTATGGCAGCGAAAATACCTGTAACTGTGATTACTGGATTCTTAGGCAGTGGCAAGACCACCCTAATTAGAGAACAGTTACAAAACAATCAAGGTCGGCGCATTGCCGTACTTGTAAATGAATTTGGTGAGATTGGCATTGATGGCGATTTGCTGCGTTCTTGTCGTGTATGCGATGAAGATGGCAAAGAGATTACTCCCAATATTGTGGAATTAACCAATGGCTGCCTTTGTTGCACGGTGCAGGAAGAATTTCTGCCCACGATGCAAGAACTCTTAAAAATACGCGATCGCATTGATTGCATTCTCATCGAAACCTCTGGCTTAGCTTTACCAAAACCATTAATTCAAGCCTTCCGATGGCAAGAAATTCGCAACGGTGCAACTGTTGATGGAGTGATTGCGGTAGTCGATTGCGAAGCTGTTGCTAGTGGCAGATTAGTCAGCAATCTTGATGCGTTGAATACTCAACGTCAAGAAGATCCTAATCTCGATCATGAAACTCCGATAGAAGAGCTATTTGAGGATCAGTTAGCCTGTGCGGATTTGGTGCTATTGACTAAGACTGATTTGGTTGATGCTGATGCTCAAACCAGAGTACATTCTTGGTTAAAGCAAGAATTGCGTGACGGCGTGAAGGTTATTACTTGCGATGAAGGCAAGGTTAGTTCTGAGATTCTCTTGGGCTTTAATGCGGCGGTTGAGGATGATTTGGATGCGCGTCCTAGTCATCACGACACTGAAGAAGATCATGAGCATGATGATGATATTAATTCGATTAATATTGTTACCGATCGCGCTTTTGAGCCAACAGAGTTATTAGCTTCTCTCAAACAAGCGATCGCCGATCAAGAAATCTATCGGATTAAGGGTTTTGTAAATGTGCCGAATAAACCGATGCGGATGGTTTTACAAGGTGTAGGCGATCGCCTCGAAACATCTTACGATCGCCTATGGGCTAGCGATGAAACTCGCCAAACGCGCTTAGTATTCATCGGTCAAGCTTTAGTGCGATCGCAAATTGAATCAGCACTTAACTTATAGCTATTTCTAGGGCGCGTTGCGCCCTAGAAATAGCATCACCTCTTGAGAATTTTCGCCTTGCAATCCACCACTGCTATTTGTCCCAGTCTTTTTAACGCCACCTCTGCCGAAGATGGCATTCTCTCGCGGATTCGCCTACCGAGTGGCATGATCACATCTGCACAATGTGACGCACTTATACAGGTAGTCGATCAATTTGGTAATGGAGAAATCCAAATTACCAATCGTGCCAATCTCCAAATTCGCACCAGTCAAGCCTTAAGCCTAAAAGTTCTCCAAGATTTTCAAGACTATGGACTAGCTTCAAGCAAGGCAAGTATTGACGGATTGCGGAATATTATGGCTAGTCCGACCGCAGGGATTGATATTCATGCCAAAATCAATACAATTCCCTTCGTCAAACAATGGAATTTATATCTCGTCAATCATCCTGAATTAGAAATTCTATCTAATAAATTTAGCGTTTGCTTTGATGGCGGCGAAACGATTAGCGTCAGCGATCGCCCTAATGATATTTGCTTAGTAGCAGTAGAAATTGATCACGAAATTTACTTTAACTTGCATTTAGGGATCGGCGATCGGGGTGAATCTCCATTACCAGTGAATGTTTTAATTCCTTGTCATCAAGTTTTAGAAGTTCTTGCGGCATTAACAGAAATTTATCGCGACTATACAGAGCAGAAGCTCAATCAAAACTATTCTCGCGCCCGTCCTCCCCGACTAAGAGAACTTCTAAATGATTGGGGGATTGAAAGGTATCTTCAAGCAGTTGAAGAAAAGCTTGGTTACTCTTTAAGACCCTCACCCCCAGATCCTCTCCCGCAGGAGAGGGGAGTAAGATCTTCCTATAAACATTTAGGAATCCATACTCAAAAGCAATCGAAACTTTTCTATATTGGTGTGGTCATTCCATTAGGAAGACTTACTTCCCACCAATTACAAGGTTTAGGAATTTTAGCAAAACAATATGGTGGCGGCGCTCTAAGGTTAACGCCTTGGCAGAATATTTTGATTACAGATATTCCTGAAATGCACATTGAGCAGGTAACAGGCAAAATCAAGGATTTAGGCTTATCAATTTCGGCAAATCATCCCTACGCTGCGATCGCTGCTTGTTCTGGTTCAAAAGGATGTAAGGCGGCGCTAACCGATACTCAAGCAGATGCCAAGAAAGTTGCTGCTCATTTAGAAAACTGTATCCAACTCGATCGCCCGATCAATATTCATTTTTCTGGCTGTGATAAGTCTTGCGCTCAGCACCATCCTAGCGATATTGCTCTAGTGGGAATTCAGCGACAAGATCCAAATAGTCCCGAAGCTTATAGGGTTTATGTCGGTGATGGAGATACTAATTTTGGTAGAGAAATCTATGCAGAATACGCGGCAAAAGACTTACCTGCACTAATCGTCCAGTTATCGCAAGACTATCAAAATCAGCGTTCTGACTCATTCAAAAACAACAAAGCCAAAAATGATAAAATTTAGCGATGAGTTTTGACAACACCTGCAAATTCCTCGCCGAAACCTTTCCCAGCGACTTCGCCAGTTGGCTCTTGGGGAAACCCATCAATCTCACCAAACTCGAACCATCAGAACTCCTACTCGAACCGATCCGCGCCGACTCAGTTATCTTTCTCGAATCAACAGAAATAATACTCCACATCGAGTTCCAAACCGAACCAAACAAAAATATTCCCTTTCGCATGGCAGACTACCGCCTACGCCTATATCGCAAATTTCCAGAAAGGCAAATCCATCAAGTAGTCATCTACCTCACCCGCAGCCAATCAGCTCTAGTCAATGAAACCACATTTACCATAGGTGGATTAAACCATAGCTTCAATGTCATCCGTCTCTGGGAACAACCAACCGAAATATTTCAGCAATACCAAGGCTTATTACCATTTGCCACACTATCCAACACCAGCAACCCCGAAGAAACATTAAAACAAGTTGCGAAGCAAATCAAAAACATCGCCGATAAAACCACCCAAAGCAACGTTGCCGCATCGACGGCTATAATATCGGGTATAGCCCTAAACAAAGAAATCATCCGAAGATTACTAAGGAGTGAAATCATGAAAGAATCAGTAATTTATCAAGAAATCTTGCTTGAAGGCGAGGCTAAAGGTATCTCCAAAGGTATCTCCAAAGGTATAGCTGAAGGTATAGCCAAGGGTGAAGCAAAAGGCTTAACTAAAGGGAAGGCTGAAGAAAGAAACCAAATTGCCTTAAAAATGCTGCGTTCTAATGTTCCAGTTGAGTCGATCGCAGAATTCACAGGGCTAACCCTCAAACAAATCGAAAAGCTACAAAAACTAGCCTTAAAACTACCAAAAGCAAGTAAAACGACTAGACCAATGCGATCGCCGCAGCCCTAGCCAAAATCCAATAAACCAAAATCCAATAAAAAAAGGGCGGCGCATTGCGCCGCCCTTTTTTTTGTTTTTTAAATGTCTAACTCAGCAAGTGCTAGTTTCGATCCGTATGTCTCAATAAATTCACGGCGCGGCGCAACTTTGTCACCCATCAAAATCGTGAAGATGCGATCGGCTTCGGCAGCATCTTCAATCGTCAGACGTTTTAGCGATCGCGTAGCAGGGTTCATCGTGGTTTCCCATAACTGCTGCGGCATCATTTCACCCAGCCCTTTAAATCGCTGAATGTTGTAATTAGCGTTGGGAGGGAAAGTTGCGATTGCTGCTTGCAATTCGCGATCGCTATAGCAGTATTGAGCGTTTTTACCACGCTCCAATTTATAAAGTGGAGGACAGCCAATATAGATGAAACCGCGATCGAGCAGTTCCCTCTGGTAGCGATAGAAGAAGGTCAGCAGCAAAGTACGAATGTGCGCTCCATCCACGTCCGCATCAGCTAGCAGAATGATTTTGTGGTAGCGCAATTGAGATTCATTAAAGTCTTCGCCTTTAATGCCCAGACCACAGCCAGTAATCAGCGCTTGGATTTCATTGTTCTTATAAATCTTGCTGTCATCGGCTCTCTCAATATTGAGAACTTTACCGCGTAAAGGAAGGATCGCTTGATAATGGCGATCGCGTCCTTGCTTTGCGCTGTTATGGACAAACACACCAGACGCGAGTCTGAAGTTATGAGTATTTTCTACTTCAATGTCATACACATCTACCTTATTCGGCAGTGGATCAACTCTAGTAACATAAATTCTATTCCCATCGGAGTATCTTAGTATGTCATCAGGTAATAGCTCCTCTGCTTTTTTATAGTGATAATTTCCATGGATTGGATCTGGTTCATGATTACAAACAGTATCCAGCATGAAGAGATGTTCTGGAGTACATACAATTGGTTCTCCTTCATTCAAAGTCAACTTGATAACTTTAGCATCTTTCTTGGTTAGTCTGGCATTTTTGATCCATGCGGATTTCATCGACAGCCCATCAATATCAATGGTCGAGCATTGGTTTTGCTTACCAGCTTTTTCTTCTTCAACAAGTTGCTTGAAGCTGATATTACGACCATCTGCTAGAGCGACAAGGGTATCGCCATCAAAACAGCCGCCAGCAGAATCTCCTTCTACGATGAAGATTTCTGATTCTCTAGGATCGCGAGAACTACAATCAGCAAGTTTACCTGGTAAAGTCGAAGACTCCAACGCCGATTTGCGGCGGACTAGCTCACGGGCGCGACGGGCGGCTTCAGCAGCATTAAATGCTTGCAGCGCCTTCTCAATAATCGAAGTGGCGACCGCAGGATGAAACTCTAGATATTCATTGAGAACTTCGCCAACAAAGGAATCAACAATACCGCGTACTTCAGTGTTGCCTAACTTGGTTTTCGTTTGTCCTTCAAATTCGGGATCGGTAACTTTGACGGAAATTACCGCCGTTAGCCCTTCGCGGACATTTTCTCCAGCGAGATTTGATTCACCTTCTTTGATCTTTTTCAATCGCCGTGCCGTTGCATTCATCGTGCGAGTGAGAACGGTTTTTAAACCTTCTAGGTGAGTACCACCATCAATGGTGCGGATGTTATTCGCAAAGCCGAGAACGTTGTCATTGTAAGAGTCGATGCACCATTGCAGGGCAACTTCGACCACGACGTTATCTCGTTCGCCAATTACATAGATAATATCGGGGTGAATTGGTTCCTTGTCGCGGGTCATGTAAGCGACATATTCACGAATACCGCCTTCATAACAGTAGATATCGGTGCGAACTTCTTCACCACGGCGATCGCTAAATTCAATTTTTACGCCAGCATTGAGATAAGCAAGTTCTTTGAGACGACCCGAAAGAATGTCGAATTCAAACTCAGTTTGAGTTGTAAAGATTTGAGGGTCAGGCTTGAAATGTACCTGTGTGCCTCGGCGTGGTTCGATTTCTTTGCTTATGCTAGGTACTAGTTCCGTAACCGCAAAGCCTCTTTCGTAACGCTGGTTATAAACTTTTTCCAGTCGCCATACCGATACTTCAACCCATTCAGAAAGGGCATTAACGACAGAAATACCGACACCATGCAAGCCGCCAGATACTTTGTAACCGCCATTGCCAAATTTACCGCCAGCGTGGAGAACGGTTAATACGGTTTCAAGGGCAGATTTGCCAGTTTTGGGGTGCGTGTCGGTGGGAATGCCGCGCCCATTGTCTGAGACACATACGGAGCCATCGGGCATTAGGTCAACCACAATGCGATCGCAATGTCCTGCGAGGGCTTCGTCTACGCTATTGTCAACGACTTCAAAAACTAGGTGATGTAGTCCTTTGGGTCCAGTTGTACCGATATACATCCCAGGTCGTTTACGAACTGCTTCTAGCCCTTCGAGTACTTGGATTTGATCGGCATTATAAGTTTCAGTAACGATCTCAGGCATGAAAGTCAAAAACTCCAGAAGTTATGTGGCGTTCAAAAGTGCTTCTATGAAAGAACTGCTTTTGATGGCGCTTTATAGGATGTGTTTTGAGTAAAAACTCAAAACACTCTACCATTGTAGCTTAAAAGCCTTACGGATATATCAAAACCATCTTAGATTAAGTTTTTATACGCTTTGTGCGATCGCAAAAACCTAAACAAGAAAAATCAAATAAAAAGATTGGGAGCGCTTTACACGCACTATCCTTAATTCAAAAGAAATTCAGAAGAAACTTTATTTTAGCGATCAGTACATTACCCATCAGTAATTCCATAAAAACTTCGTAAACTTTTCAAGTCCAGCCCCAAAAATCGTCACCTGTCTTAAATTTGGGGCGATCGCCTAATAATTTCTGGTGCTTGACAAGAGGCGATCGCTTATTGGCTTTTATTGACAAATCTAAATAATTACGGTAGATTTTCTCTAGCAGGGGACTAAGGCAAGTGCTAATTATATTTAAGCGATTATCATGTCAAATTCACTTGGCATCAAAACAATAATTATTTAGGGACTAGAAATGGCATTCCAAACTGCAATCACAATTTCAGCCGCTATTCAAAACATTGAGAAAAATGAATATTTACTCCCTGCTATTCAACGTGAATTCGTATGGAGTCATCGAAAAATAGAATGGCTTTTTGATTCAATAATGCAAGGTTATCCAATCAGTTCATTCCTATTTTGGCGAGTCGAAGGATCTACCAAGGCAGACTACAAGTTTTATCGGTTCCTCAAAGAGTATAAGCAAAGATATGGGACTCACAATAAGGAGTTTTCAACTGCGAATCATATGGATTTCACTGCGGTACTTGATGGCCAGCAAAGGTTAACTTCTCTATATATTGGGCTTTGTGGAAGTTATGCTTATCGAAAGCCAAGACTCAAAGAAGCAAATACTGACGTTGTATACCCACCTAGGCATCTGTATTTAAATATTGAAGAACCATTGAAGAATGATGAAGATGGAAAAATATTTGAATTCAAATTTTTGAAAGAGACTGATATTATGCCTAATCAGACTTCATGGTTTAAGGTCTCTGAGATCTACAGCCTCTCAAATTTTTTCCGTTTCAATCAATATCTGAGTAGTCATAATATTTCTAGTGAATTTGCTCAAAGCACTCTAGCAACTTTACACGAAGTAGTTCACACTAAAACTATCATCAATTTTTTTCTCGAAAAAGATCAAAATATTGATAAGGCTTTGAATATATTTATCAGGATCAATAGTGGTGGAGAAAAGCTGAATTCTTCGGATCTGATTATGTCATTTGCAGTTGCTAATTGGGAGAGAAAAGACGCAAGAAAAGAGATTCATAACTTGGTTGATAATGTAAAGGATAAAGGTTTTTCGATTTCATTTGTATTAAAAACATTTTTATACTTGTATAGTAAGGATATTAAATTTAAGGTCACAAATTTCTCTAAAGAAAATGCTATCGAATTTGAAAAAGAATGGACAAATATCAGAGATGCGATTCTATCTGTTTTTGATCTTGTAAAATCATTTAGCTTTGTCGATTCAACTTTGACATCTAAGAATGCACTTATTCCTATTATTTATTATCTTTATTACAAGAAAATATATACAGGTTTTGATACAAAAGTTGCATACCATGATGACAGAAATATTATAAGAAAATGGCTTCATGTCATTTTGATCAAACGAGTTTTCGGAAGCACATCGGATAATGTTTTAACTCAAATACGCAGGGCTTTCACCAGCGATATTTCAAAGGCGGCTATTGAATTTGACACGCAGAAATTTCCTGTTGACAGCATTAACTCAAATCTCAGAAAAGATATGGGCATAACAGATGAGTTCATTGAAGATATCTTGTTAACTCAAAAAGATGATATCTATGCCTTCTCAATATTGGCATTGCTTTACCCAAATCTTAACTATAAGGATAACGATTTCAACAAAGATCATTTACATCCAAAAGCTGAATATGATAGCTTGAGAGCAGATTTGAAGCTGAAGTACGAATGGAAAATCTATAATTCATTGAGAAATCTTCAAATGCTTGACGCAAATGAGAATAAGTCTAAGAGTGATAAAGACTTAAATTCTTGGGTAAAACATGAGACAGTAGTAAATGGAAAGGAAAGGATCTCGTTTTTAGACAATCACCTTATACCTGATGTAAATTTAGAGTTAGATAATTTTGACGAATTTATAACTAAACGAACTGAGATGCTGCGTGAAGAACTTAAAAAGATATTGACATAGCAAGGGGATAAGAATTGTCTTGTACCCCATTGTTTTTAATAAAAATATAGTGTTTTCTTGCAGTTATGAACACAAAACTAGTTGAATCAATTATCCAAATTGTTTTATCTTTGAACAAAGAAGAACAGGATTTCTTAACAGAAAGACTGTTTTATTATTTGTCTGAACCATCCACCCGTGAATTAACCCTTATGGCACAGAATGGTAAATCTTTGGACTTTCTGGATGATGAGCCAGACCTATATACCCTTGCAGATGGAGAGGCAGTCTTGTGAATAAGGGCGATATCGTTTTAGTGCCATTCCCATTTACAGATCTAAGTCAAACAAAACTACGCCCTGCGATCGTTTTATGGGCAGATTCCAGAAGTAGCGATGTTACACTTTGTTTCATCTCTTCGCAAGGCGTTAAAAATCTGAATGAAGGAGAATTTAGCCTTAATCCAACCGATGAAGAATTTCAAGGTACAGGTTTAAAAGTTGCTTCTAAGGTGAGAGTTACAAGAATTGCGACAATCGAACGAAGGCTTATTTCACGAAGATTAGGGAAACTGGGAAATCGGCAAACTCAACAATTGAATTTAGCTTTGATTCAAGCTTTTAAGCTTTGAGAATGATTTGGTGAAATCAAAAAATATCCTCAAGATCCCCTTCTAATAAATAATTTTGATTTTAGATACGGCTTCAGTGGCTTTCTGACGGGCTTCGGTGACATCTTTCGCTTTAGCCAGAGCAACACCCATACGGCGGTAGGGACGAGAATCGGGTTTACCAAATAAACGGATTTCTGTGTTAGGAATCGCGAGGGCTTCTTCTACGCCTGTAAAGGAAATATTTTCACTGGCTTCGCTGGCAAGGATAACCGCACTGGCGGACGGACTGAGTAATTCAATCGTGGGAATCGGTAAGCCTAAAATCGCCCGTAAATGGAGTTCAAATTCGTTGAGGTTTTGGGAGATGAGCGTAACCATGCCCGTGTCATGGGGACGGGGTGACAGTTCAGAGAAGATTACTTCATCTTTGGTGATGAAAAACTCTACGCCGAAAAGCCCTGCGCCGCCGAGTTTATCAGTGACTTTACGAGCAATGTCCTGAGCGTCTTTGATTTGGGCAGGAGTTAAACCAACGGGTTGCCATGATTCTTGATAGTCGCCCCGTTCCTGACGATGCCCGATCGCTTCACAAAATAGCGTCTCACCATGCCATTGACGGATCGTTAACAGGGTAATTTCAACTTCAAAATTGATAAACTCTTCGATGATGATCTTGGCAGTATCACCACGCGATCCTGCGATCGCATAATTCCAAGCTTTTTCCAGTTCATCGGCATTTTGGACAACGGATTGACCTTTGCCAGATGAAGACATCACGGGTTTAATCACGTTCGGGAAACCAATTTCGGCGGCAACGGTTTTTAGTTCATTTAGGCTGGTGGCGTAGGCATATTTAGCAGTGCGTAAGCCCAATTCATTGCTGGCGAGATCTCGAATGCGATCGCGGTTCATCGTGAAGTTGGTCGCGGCAGCAGTGGGAATGACGGTATAACCCTGCGCTTCGAGTTCGAGCAGTTTCTCGGTACGGATTGCTTCGACTTCTGGCACGATCAGATCGGGTTGATGCTTTTTGACTACTGCTTCAAGGGCTTCGCCATCTAACATCGAAATTACTTCTCGATAATTTGCCACTTGCATTGCGGGGGCATTATCATAGCGATCAACTGCAATCACTATATTACCGAGTCTTTGGGCGGCTATAGCCACCTCTTTCCCTAGTTCACCAGAACCAAGTAACATAATTTTTTTCGGTAATGCGATCGCCATTTGATTCTCCTAAATCTCTATAAAAGCAATGTTACAGCGCAAAGCGCTGTTATAAAACCCATAGAGATTTTTGAAAGTGCCGCGAAGCGGCACTTTCAAAAATCTCTATGGCTATCTTAATGCTGTAAATAGGACATAAAGCCCAAAAAGTGTGAGGTGGAGCGCCACCTCACACTTGAGTAGTTGTAAGGCAGATGGATAATTGGGTGTTAGGATAGCTTATATGAAAATTTTAGGAATTGACCCAGGATTAGCAATAGTTGGATTTGGCTTAATTGAAGTCGAAAAACCTGCCTTACCAAAACTATTAGAATTTGGCACGATCGTTACGCCGAAGCAAACACCGATCGGCGATCGCCTCAAGACTATTTACGAGGATATGCATACTTTGCTTGAGCAATTCCAACCGCAGGTAGTGGGAATGGAAAAGCTGTTTTTTTATCGGATGGGTAACTTAGTTAATGTTGCTCAAGCTAGGGGCGTGATTGTATTGGTGCTAAACCAGCACAATATTGAACCAATCGAATTTTCGCCGCCACAGATTAAGCTAGCGTTGACGGGGCATGGTAATGCGGACAAAAGTGATGTGCAGGAAGCAGTTAAGCGGGAATTAAATCTTGATGTGATTCCTCGTCCTGATGATGCTGCTGATGCGATCGCGGCGGCTTTGACTTGTTGGCTGATTGCTTAAAAAATCAGGATCACATGATTGCTTTTACTAAGGCGATCGCCTCTTCTCTTGATGAAATTCTTCCTTCTACTTGAGCAATTTTCACACTTTCCAATAATTCACCAATCTTCGGACTAGGCGCAATTCCCAAATCTTTTCGGAGATCGTCGCCAGTGATTAGCGACTTCGGATAAGCGATCGCATCATCAGGATTGAGCCAACGCTCTAACCAAGGTGCGATCGCCGCTAAGTCATAATCACTAGCTACGGCAAGCGCGGCGATCGCTGGGAAAAACTCTAAAGTTGGCTGAAAGAATTTATATTGTGCTTTTGGTGAAGAATTATCTAGTAAACCGATAAATTGGGGCAGATAGCGCAAAATCCCCACTAACCAACGTTGTTCAACACGGCTTAATCCCAGCGTCTCGAGTGCGGTGGCACTATTGGTGACAGCAGCTAATTTTATAATCACTAGGGCATAGCGATCGCCTGATAACTGTTTACTAAAAAATAATTCTAGGCTAGGAAATTTCGCCAAAAGTGTCGAAATTATGTTCTCAATTTTAGCGAATCTCTTCAAATTCAAATGCTGACTTGGCAACCAATCTTCTAAAATGCGATCGCCAATCGCTTCGATCATCCATTGACTTCCATTCGCCATTGACAATAAATAACCAAGTTCTGTTCGCACTCGTTCGGCAGCCATAGATTTTAATTTTGGCGCGAGTTTAATCAAAACCTGTCGAGTGAAGCTTTCTATCTCAAAGCCTAACTGCGCCGCCTGACGATATCCCCGCAAAATTCGTAAAGCATCTTCGGCGATATTTTCAGGGGCAACCATCCTGATTCTTTTTGATTTTAAATCCCCAATTCCATCAAAGGGATCGATATATTCTGATAACTCATGACATTCCATCGCGATCGCATTCATACAAAAATCGCGTCGCCCTAAATCTGCTTCTAAATTACTACCCATCTGCTGAGCAAAATCCGCCGTTCCATCTTTAAAAACAACTCGTGCAATTTGACGCTCCGCATCTAATACCACAAATCCTGCTTTATACTTACGAGCGATCGCATTAGCAGTTTCCACCGCTTTCTCTGGTAAGACAAAATCTAAATCGAGATATTTGCCTTTGCGATTTAATAGGCGATCGCGCACCCATCCACCCACTAAGTAAGCGGGCGTTGGTAAGTCATTAAAATCAAAAGGAAATTCGGGGGGGGACTGTTGCAAAATCTATTTATAGCCCACTTTGTTAAAAGTTTTGACTCTTTAAGATTATGTTATATGATCGCCGTAGGCACTAGTTCCATTGGACAGGAAAAATCGATAAAATATCCTTAGGGCAATGATCTTAAGGTTTTACCTACAAAATGGCTATAATGCCTAGAGACAGCCAACAAATAATAGATCCATGCACTTTGTTGACTGCTTCAGGCGTAGTTAAAACTTGTGCCACATCTTCATCTAAAACTACAATATTTAATCTCTTAACTTTACTACGATTAGCAAAACGATTGGGCTTAGCTTTCTGATAATCAAAGCTATATTGGGGTAAAAGCTCATTATCCATTATTTGCCTTCTAATATTATGTCTGTAGAGTGTTGACTCATTAGGGGAAAATTGTTAAATCAACCTAAAAATTAAATTATCACTTGTAAATACAACGCAAGGATTAGTAACTATGTGCCATCTGCAAGCTTGTACTGATTGACTACCAAGCAACGGGTTTAAAATCATCATCATTAGCGATCGCCACACCATCACCCGAAGGCTTAATTACAAATAATCCCTTGCGATAAGCATAGCGATCTATTCCCTCATTAATTTCAATTCCCGCTACTGCCCCATAAGCCTGATAGTCCTTATAGTGAGGAAAGGACACCTTAAAACGTTCTAACTTCTCGACAAACTCGTCCACATCATCCTTTGATAAACGAGACTTACATTCAACCAACACTAATTCCGTATCGTCAATAGCAAGAATATCAATCTCCATCGCAGACCCTTGACGCTTAGTTCGCGCACGTGGATAAATCTCTTTAACATCTATTCCTTTTTCCTGAAATAACCGCAACACCGCAGGTTCAACTAATTCTTCAACAAATCTTCCCCATCTTGTAGTAAGTGCTTCAACTGCTTTACTGGTTCTATCCACAGTCTTTTTGAGTTCTGCCATACTGCGATCGGCTTCGGCAGCACGTCGATCAGCTTCAGCAACGCGACGATCAAATGCTTCTTGCGATTTTTGAAACAGTTTATAAATATCGTCAATTGTTACAGGGGTACTCATATATTTTTATTCGTTTAATCAAACAGGACTAGACCTAAATTATCATATAAAAAAAGTGACATCTGCATCTAAACCCACAACCTCTGTCACACGGTCAGACCCTTCTCAAAACAAACAAGTTTCCCTCATTGCCTCTCCCGATCCGTAAATCTTGATCAAGATAAGTTGTCTCTAGCCAACCTTTTTGATCCTCGCGCTTAATCTGAAAATCAACTGCTAATAATTTTTTAGTTGATCGCAAAGTATCAATAAAACTACTCACATCCCGATAACCAATCAAGCTTTGAGAACCAGCCACCAATCGCTCAAAATTTACCTTGACTTGCTTTTCAGAAACTACTGTAAAATTTGCACAAACACTCACTAATCCACCCAGTAACGGCAATCCTTTAATCTCCGCCACATTAAAAATTTTGCCTTCAGCCATCCGCAAGCATTGATAAATATTGCCTAGCCTGTAAAGCGGAAAGCGATCGATCTTTAAAAGTTCTTGGCTAGTGGTAAACAACAGCAACCAATCTCCATCCAGCAACTCAGGCGATTGGGTCGGCGCAGGCGTAGGATTTAGCTCTTCAAGATAGGCAACTGCCGAAAAAATTGCCTTGCGCTGATTTTCAGTCATTTGTAAGCCGCGATTCACAGGGGCGATCGCATTCAGGAGATTTGCTTTGCGAGTAGTACTAGTCATCCGCTTATTCTACAAAAAATAAAGGCAACGCTATGCGTTGCCTTTATTTTTTGATCTACCCTTGACGAGCTTTGAACTTTGGGTTTGACTTACAAATGACATATATTCTGCCGCGACGACGCACGATTTTGCAGTCTTTATGGCGAGTTTTTGCCGATCTGAGGGAGCTAACAACTTTCATGGATGAATCCCTAACGTTTACTTATGTTGAAAAATTTTCACACGGCTTACAAGCTTAGCACGATCTTTGTCACAAAATTTAGACGCATAACAGTAAGTCTCCTAAAATGCATCGCATCGCGCCACCTATCGTTTTGAGGTTTACCTCAACTCTGTGTTGGATTTCCTGCGCTTTCACCCGATCCAGTGCTATGCTTGCAAGCATAAATGCGACCAATTCTAATACCCAACTTTATTCTTGTAATGCTGCATCCAAACGCCATTCCTTACTTGGTCGCTTTTGCGGTATCTGCGATCGTGGTGTGGCTGAGTACACCGATTATTCGCCATTTCGGACTAAAAGCAGGATTAGTAGATAAACCCAATCATCGCAAGATGCATACAACTCCAGTTGTGCGAGTTGGTGGTGTGGCGATCTTTCTGGGAAGCGTCACCGCATTATTATTAGTTTGGGGCGCAGGTTGGTTTGGAATATTACCGCAAGCTAGGGAATATGAAGTCTGGGGCGTAACTATTGGTGGGGCGGCTTTCTTTCTGATTGGGTTTGCTGATGATTTATTTAATTTACCGCCATTGCCACGACTAATTGCTCAGTTAGCAGTATCCGCCGCCGCATGGCGCGTTGGCGTGAGAATTGACTTTATCTCAGTGCCATTTATCGGCATCATCAAATTTGGCTGGTTCAGTTTACCGATCACGATGGTCTGGCTGTCGGGCATGGCAAATGCCATTAATTGGCTGGATGGACTTGATGGGCTAGCCGCAGGTGTCACCACGATCGCCGCTGCCGTAATTTTAATCACGAGCCTATTTATGCAGCAACCCGCAGCGGCGCTGATTGCGGCGGCTTTAGCGGGTGGATGTTTAGGATTTTTGCGCTATAACTTCAAGCCTAAAAGTTCTGCTGAAATTTTTATGGGCGATGGCGGTGCTTACTTCTTAGGATTTACTCTCGCAGGGGCGAGTGTGATCGGTCTGGTGAAGGCGGTGGCAACGGTGGCGCTAATTATGCCCTACATGATCTTGGCAGTACCGATTGTTGATGCGGCGGCGGTGATTTTGCAACGAATTGGCAGAGGTGAGTCACCAATGGCGGCAGGTAATGAACACTTGCACCATCGCCTAGTCGAAGCAGGTGTATCAAAACGACTGACGGTTTTATTTATCTACGCTCTCACGCTTTGGGTTGGCAGTATCGCGATGGCTATTTCAGGGATGCCTGCGGGGGGAACCTATGCGGCGATTAGTACTGTATTGATGACTTATGCTTGCTTTAAGGTTTGGCAACGTATTAAAGCGAAGGAGTTACGATCGCAAAAAGAAGAGTCTTCACCGCCCAGCGATCATTAGTTTAGAGCGCAAAGCGCTGTAAAAGCTGCGCTTTTGTTATTCGTCTAAATGTTCAGAAACAGAGCGATAAAGCTCTAAAACATGATGATCGAGGAGTTGGTAATAGACTTTGCGTTTGCTTTTGCGATAGCTGACCAGACGCATGGTGCGTAAAACTCGCAACTGATGGGATACCGCGGATTCACTCATGCCCACTACTGCGGCGAGATCATGAACGCATAATTCCTGTTTTGATAAAACCGAGAGAATCCGCAGTCGATTGGGATCGCTCAACATTCCAAAGAATTCTGCCATATTTTGCGCTTTTTCGATTGGCAAAATTCCCTCAATTAAGCCTTGTAGCGATTCAGGTACAATCTCATGGAGATCGCACGTCGGCAAACTATCAACAGAAATCAAAGACGAATTTAGCATCGTTACATCTTACAAAAAAGCGATCGCTTTTTTATGTCATCTTGACATATGAACGTATATTCATATATTATAAACTTAATCGAATAGGATCAAATATATGACAACTCTCACAGAAACCAAGTGTGCTTGCCCCAAATGTACTTGCATGGTCTCCCTAGACACCGCCATCATGGCAAATGACAAGCCCTATTGCAGCAGAGCTTGCGCCGATGGACATCCTGAAGGATCGACAGGTTGTAAAAAATCTGGTTGTGGCTGCGGCTAAAACAAAAAGCGTTGGCGCTTAGCACCAACGCTTTTTGTTATTTTTGATATTTGGTTGCGCTATAGTAAAAATTATTCGCTTCACCAAAGTTCAAGATGCTGAATTTAAACGAAATTATGTCACTTGCTCGCCCTATCGCTTGGGGTGCGGGAGACATCCTGATGAAGTATTACCAAGAGCCGCAAAACTTAGAGATTACGTTTAAGGGTGGCGAAGAGGGCAACGTCACCTCGGCAGATTTAGCTGCTAATGATTTTATTTTGAGTCAGTTAAAACAAGCTTTTGGAACTAAGGACTTTGCGTATCTCAGCGAAGAAACTGAGGATAATATCGATCGCCTCAATCATGAATGGGTGTGGATCATTGATCCGATGGATGGCACAAGTGACTTTATTCGCCGCACTAATGAATTTGCTGTGCATATCGGCTTGACCTATCGCCAACGTCCTGTGCTTGGACTGGTAGCTACTCCCGCCCAAGATCGTCTATTTCAAGGGATTTTAGGTAACGGTGCATATATTGAAACTAGAGATGGTTCGCAGAAACGTATTCAAGTTTCTAACAAAGTCGAACTCAATCAAATGGTGGTAGTCGCTAGTCGCAGTCATCGCAATCACCAACTCGAAAGTATTCTTCACGAATTACCAAAAGCTGCCGAAATCGCCGTTGGAAGTATTGGCGGCAAATTTGCAGCGATCGCCTCAGGTAATGCTGATGTTTATATCTCCGTTTCAGGCAAGTCCGCACCCAAAGATTGGGACTATTGCGCTCCTGAAATCATCTTGACCGAAGCGGGTGGACAACTCACCCATGCTGACCTGTCTTTGTTGTCTTACAACAATCTCGAATTGCGTCAATGGGGAACAATTGTCGCGAGCAATGGTCATTGTCATCGCCAAATTTGTCAAATTAGCCAAGATGCGATCGCGCCAATTAAAAAGTAACGTTACATAGAAGCTTTTGAAAGTTCCGCTTCGCGGCGCTTTTGAGAGCTTCTCTAGGTTTTATTACAGCGCAAAGCGCTGTACTTATAGTGAGCAACACTGAGTTACCGATCAGCATTTTTGCGATCGGTAATGACCTGTAGAATGGACGATGACAAACGCTGTAGCAAACTATTCCATGTTCACCTTCGCACTGCCCAAAGGCTCACTATTAAAAGACTCAATCCGCTTACTCCAAGGAGTCGGACTTGACTTTAGCGCATTTCTTGATGCATCTAACCGTCAGCTACAAATCACCGATCCGACAGGCACTGCGAAAGCACTGCTAGTGAGAGCGCAAGATGTGCCTGTATATGTGGAATATGGGCAGGCGCAAGCTGGCATCGTGGGCGAAGATGTGTTGCGTGAAAAAACTCCTAAAGTGGCGAGATTGCTCGATTTGGGCTTTGGCGGCTGTCGAATGTCGATCGCTGTTGCGGGAGAGAGCCGCTACCGATCGCCATTAGACTTACCGCCACATAGCCGTATTGCCTCCAAATATGTCGGTTGCGCCCGCGCCTATTTTGACAGCATCGATTTACCTGTCGAAATTATTCCCCTGTATGGCTCGGTGGAGCTTGGTCCGATTACAGGCATGGCTGAGGCGATCGTGGACTTGGTTTCGACGGGCAAGACACTCAAAGATAACGGGCTAATCGAAATTGAAGTTTTATATCAAAGTACGGCGAGATTTATTGGGCATCCGCTTAGTTATCGATTGCATAGCGATCGCTTTGGCGAATTGATGCGCCAGATGCAAGTCACTGTTTAACAAAAAAAGAAGCGCTTCGCGCTTCTTTTTTTACTTGGAAATCTTTCCCCATGCCGATTGTGCTGCTTTTTGGATACGGCTTACGGTTTTGGAGACTTTTCTTTCTAGATTTTTCTCGACATTTTCTAAAGCTTCGTTAACTGAATCCAATGCCCAGCTATCAAACTCTTCAAGGCGATCGCGTACTGAGTCAACCTGTTTATCGACCTGATTATTAACCTGTTTGTGGGTTTTTTTAAAGTTTTTTTCGTACTGTTGTTGGGCTACGTCAGTGACTGTATCAACAGCATTATGGATAGTTTTTTCGATCTGACGTTTGATATCTTTTTTCGGCTGTTTGGACATCGCGATGACTCCTGAGTGATCCACTGCAAAAGTATAGTTTCATTTATCATATCGCTATAGCTTGGGTAGCACATACAGCAATGACAGAAGATTTGCATAAAGATTTTTATCAGCAGGGTTTGACTAGGGCGAAGGGCGGCGATCGCTATGGCGCAATCCAAGCTTTTAGTTGCGCGATCGCGGCTAATGCTCAACTTGCTGAAGCATATTATCAACGTGGTTTAGTCCTATTTGATTTGGGCGATCGCCAAGGTGCGATCGCGGACTATGACCAAGCAATTAGCCTCAAACCTGATGCGATCGATGTGTATATGGCTCGAAGCATCACCCGCATTGCGATCGCCGATATTTTGGGCGCACAGGCTGACATTGCTCAAGCACTGGTAATTAATCCCAAATCTGCGATCGCCCATCAGTTATTGGGCTTGACCTATAAACAACAAAATCAAATCGAAAAGGCGATCGCTACTTATAAAAAAGCCGCCAGTCTATTTTTAGAACTGCGGGACGAAGATAATTGTCGCCGTTGCATTGAGAGCTATAAACCGTTAGAAGCAATGTTGCCGTCATCAATGGCTGATATTTTTACGAAAGTCGAGCAGTACATCGCCAATAGTGATTACACCAATGCTTTGATCGATCTCAATTGGATGTTGCAAATCGATCCTAAAAATGTGAAAGCTTTTTGTCTGCGTGGCTTAACCCTTGGCAAATTGGGCGATCCACAATTGGCGATTAAAGATCTTAATCAGGCGACTTGGTTGGAACCAGAAAACCTCGAAGTTCGGATTAGTCGTGCCAAAATTCGTCTCGAAATTGGTGACGCGCAGGGGGCGATCGCTGATTTTAATCAATTACTCCGCGAATATCCCAGCATGGCAGAAATCTACAGCGATCGCGCTAAGGCTCATCTAAAACTCAAAGACTATCGCACAGCGATTGAAGATTTTTCGCGATCGCTATCTCTAAATAACAATAGTCCCCAACTATATTGCGATCGCGCTGAATCTCGGTATGACTTTGGCGATATTAAAGGGGCGATCGATGATTACCAACAAGCGGCGAATATTTGGTTCAATCAGTCATTAATGGAACGTTATCGCTACGCCTTAGCTCGCATCAATCTCTGGCAATCGGAACTCGAAAAACAAACCAAAGATGCTAACCGTCAACAGGTAAATGCTGCGGCTACGGTGGATTTGATGCAAATGCCGAGTTTGGAATTACAGCAGCGTTTATTAGGTTTAGTTGGTGGCAATATGGCGATCGCCCAACGCTTAATTGATATTGCTAAACAAGAACATCCAAATATGCCCGAAGTTTGGTATTGGCAAAAGGTTATTTTTGATTTAGAAAGCGATCGAGGCGATCGATAAAAATAATGATAAACACACGGTAGTGTTTCACACTTGTTGGAAAGCAAATAAAAATTGTAAAGTAGAAAAAATGTAATTGCTCAACCTAGAAGAAATCAGGGTTTCAGCCATTTTGACGAATCAAAAAACGTCTAAATGATTCTATTCTCATTAAGTAACTGATAAGTTACCATTTTATTTATTAAATTATAAAGATAATCAGTAATTCATCGGTTATACGAACACTGTTTTTTGTTGATTCTTCTAGGTTGAGCAGTTACGAAAAAATAGCTAGTTTGGTTTTGTCAAACTCATCACTAGATTTTTGTAAAAGCCATGCGAAGCATGGCTTTTACAAAAATCTAGTGATGAGTTTGTTCACAATCTGCTGGAATATAGCTTTCTACTAATTATCATTGATTTGCCAAATTTGTCCAGCAAAGTTATCACAAAAATTGAAAGTAAGAGTCTTAGTATGATCATTACTAGGAACTACATCTAAATCATATAGGAATCTCTTTTGACTAGGTATTTCTAAGGTACAGCGCTCTTCAGTACCTATTTGAATACGAGTAACACCAGGAATAGCACAGCCAACAATTTTGAGACGTAAATCTTTCTCCATAATAAAGTCAGCTTGTGAAGGCGTAATTTGCTCATAGCCGAAAATCTCATTGAGTTTGCGATATATTTAAATAATGGCAAAAGCAAAAAGTAGATATGTTTGTAATGACTGCGGAGCAGACTTTCCGCAGATGTATGGGAAATGTCCCGCTTGCTCTAGTTGGGGAACTTTGCAAGAAGAATTAATCCCTGTAGTTTCCACAAGTACCAATGCGATCGCCACATTTTCTCATCTCACAGCAACCAAATCTTCAGGCAAGTCCCAAGCGCGAGAATCCTTAACCCTCTCGCAAATTACGGATAACGATCAAGCGCGATCGCCTTCTGGTTATGAAGAACTCGATCGCGTATTAGGTGGTGGCATTGTTGCGGGTTCGTTAGTGCTGATTGGTGGTGAGCCGGGGATTGGGAAGAGTACGCTGTTGCTAGGTATGGCACAAAAATTGATGACTCGCTATCCGACATTGTATGTCTGTGCCGAGGAGTCAGCCCAGCAGGTGAAATTGCGATCGCAGCGATTGGGAATTTTAGATGAAGATTCTGACGATCTTTATTTATTACCAGAAACAGATTTAGAAACTATCCTGAGAGAATTGCAATCTTTACGTCCGCGAGTTGCTGTAATTGATAGCATTCAGGCGCTCTACTTCTCAAACTTAAATGCTGCCCCTGGTTCTGTTTCTCAAGTAAGAGAATGTACGGCTGCCCTGATGCGAGTCGCTAAGCGTGAGAATATTGCGCTATTTATCGTGGGTCATGTGACTAAGGAAGGCTCGATCGCAGGGCCCAAAGTTTTAGAACATATGGTCGATACGGTTCTCTATTTTGAAGGCGATCGCTTTGCTACGCATCGATTATTGAGATCGGTTAAAAATAGATTTGGTGCAACGCAGGAAATTGGTGTATTTGAGATGATTGATCGCGGCTTGCGTGAGGTTTCCAATCCTTCCGAATTATTTTTAGGTAATCGTGATGAATCGGTTCCGGGGACGGCGACGATTGTTGCTTGTGAAGGAACGCGCCCAATTGTGGTGGAGTTACAAGCTTTAGTTAGTCCCACTAGTTATTCTTCGCCGCGTCGCACGACAACGGGCATCGAAACCAATCGGTTTCTGCAAATCTTGGCAGTTCTCGAAAAGCGGATCGGCATTCCCTTGTCAAAACTCGATGCTTACGTTGCTTCGGCGGGTGGATTGAATGTGGCGGAACCTGCGGTGGATTTGGGGATCGCGATCGCTGTTGCTGCAAGTTTTCGCGATCGCACTGTCGATCCGCGCACGGTTCTGATTGGGGAAGTTGGTTTGGGTGGACAGGTGCGCCCGATTTCGCAGTTAGATTTGCGATTGAAGGAAGCGGCAAAACTGGGGTTTAAACGCGCAATTATTCCCAATATGCAAATCTTGGAAACTTATGGATTGGAAGTAATTCCTGTTGCTAAGGTGCTTGATGCGATCGTGGCGGCTTTGCCGCGCACAAAGTTTGAAATTGCTAAGCCAACTGAGGAATCAGAAGAGATATAAGATTGCAACCCAAAGGGCTGCAATCTTATATCTAAGTAGATAGGCATAATAAAACCCAAAAAGCTGTAGCGCACGCTGCGCGTGCGCTACAGCTTTTTGGGTTTTGGAAGTTTTTATGAAATTATTATATTTTATGCTTAAAAATAATCTTCAAGAATGGCTAGAATTATCTCGACAAGAAGCAAGCAAGGGAAAACTGCCTAGCTATATTCCATTGCTTGCTAATGCCGATCCACAGGCGATCGCGATCGCCATTCAACAATCAAATCGCGATCGCCTAACCGCAGGTGATATCTCGCTAACCTTTCCGTTGATGAGCGTGATCAAGCCATTTTTATTATTTTATTTATTAGAAACACAGGGCAGCGATCGCCTTTTTCAACTCGTTGATCGCTTACCAACATCGGAGCCATTTAACGCTATCCCTGAAAGCAAGCCCAAAAATCCGATGATTAATAGTGGTGCGATCGCTATTTCCTCACTATTAACATCTTGTGAAAGTTTACAGAATTGGCTAAATCTGCGATCGCTGGCTAATTTGACACTTGATCGCGAGATGTTAGATTCAGTGCGATCGGTGGCTAATCGTCGTAACTTAGAGATCGCCGCTCAACTTAAATCTTTAGGAATAATTGCTAATCCTAGCCAAGCCCTTGCCGTTTACGAAGAAATTTGTTGTTTGCGCGGCAATGTTGAAGATCTTGCAAAAATTGGGACTTTATTAGTCGATACCAAGCGATCACCGAATATTTCCATAGTTTTAGAAATCATGACGCAATGCGGCATGTATGGCGCTTCCGCAGCATTTGCCCAAGATATCGGACTACCTTCTAAGTCCAGCGTCAGTGGCGCTTTGTTGTCGATTATGACTGATCAAGCGGCGATCGCCTGTTATAGCCCTGCCCTTGATGCGATCGGTAATTCGGTCGCAGGAATATTTTTAATACGCCAAATTAAAAACTACAGATGAAAAGTGCGACGCAAAGCGCCCTACTTTTTCGATGGAAAATAGATTTTTTTTGATAGATATTTGCGATCGTGTATATACAGCTACCTTTATCCGATAAAATTAAAAACGCTAAAAAGTTTTTCGGTTGTAAGCAGAGAATAAGTAAATGACTACCTTTGAAGAAGTTCAAGACATTGTTGCATCACAATTAGGCGTTGATAAAGCCGAAGTTAAGTCTGAGGCTAGTTTCGCGAACGACCTTGGCGCTGACTCTCTCGATACCGTCGAACTAGTCATGGCGCTAGAAGAAAAATTTGGCGTTGAAATCCCCGACGAAGACGCAGAAAAGATTGCCACTGTGCAGAATGCCGTTGATTACATTGACAGCAAGAAAGCTGCTTAAGCAATTGTTTTAGATTAAAGCTTTGTTGCTCAGCGATTTGCTGCTATGCAATGAAGCTTTTCTGTTCTTAAAATTTTTGACATATTGATTCCAAACGAAATGCAAAACCCTCAGCCCCTCTCTCGCGTCGTTGTCACTGGACTAGGTGCAATCACACCGATCGGTAACACGGTCGAAGAATATTGGCAAGGTCTAGTCGATGGCAAAAACGGAATTACTGCAATTACTCGCTTTGATACAACCGATCATGAATGTCGCGTTGGCGGTGAAGTAAAAGATTTTGATCCTCTTGCCTATGTGCCAGCCAAAGAAGCGCGGCGTATGGATCGCTTTGCTCAATTTGGTGTGAGCGCCAGCATCCAAGCCTTGCGTGACGCTAAGCTCGAAATAACGCCACTTAATGCACCTCAGATTGGCGTATTGCTAGGTACTGGCATTGGCGGATTGCAAGTGCTTGAAGACCAGCACGAAATTATTCGCACCAAAGGACCAAGCCGTTGTAGTCCATTCATGATTCCGATGATGATCGGCAATATGGCAGCAGGCTTGACGGCAATTCATACGGGCGCACAAGGGCCTAACTCCTGCACAGTGACCGCTTGCGCGGCTGGTTCCAATGCGATCGGTGATGCATTTCGTTTGGTACAAAGTGGCTTTGCCCAAGCAATGATCTGTGGTGGTACTGAAGCCGCAATTACGCCATTAGGTTTTGCTGGATTTGCCTCAGCCCGCGCCATGTCTCGCCGCAATGACGATCCTGCTCATGCCTCACGCCCCTTTGACAAAGATCGCGATGGCTTTGTGATGGGTGAAGGTGCAGGGATTTTGATCATCGAAAATCTCGATCATGCTCTAGCGCGTGGAGCAAAAATCTATGCCGAAATCGTTGGTTACGGCTGCACCTGTGATGCTTACCACATGACCTCCCCATCTCCCAATGGCGAAGGGGCAGTGCGAGCGATGACTCTTGCCCTCAAAGATGGCGATGTTACCCCTGAGATGGTGGACTATATCAACGCTCATGGTACAAGTACTTCGGCGAATGATAGTACTGAGACTAAGGCTATCAAAAAAGTTTTGGGCGATCGCGCCTATCAGGTTGCAGTTAGTTCTACCAAATCAATGACGGGTCATTTACTTGGCGGTTCGGGTGGCATTGAGGCTGTGGCGACAGTTTTGGCAGTCCAAAATGACATTGCGCCACCAACGATGAACCTCGAAAATCCCGATCCTGAGTGCGATCTCGATTATGTGCCGAACAAGTCGCGTCCGATGACGATTAATGTGGCGACCTCCAACTCCTTTGGCTTCGGCGGTCATAATGTCACTCTAGTTTTCAAAAAATACCGACCTTAGAAATATTTCGTAAAAGAAAAAAGGGGTGCGTTGCGCCCCTTTTTCTTTTATAGCTGTCGCCACTTGTACTAACCCAAACCAAAACCCAAAAAGTAGATGCGGCGCTCCGCGCCGCATCTACTTTTTGGGTTTTACGTCCTAACATTCTTGGCGACCGCTATAAGAAATATTTTAAAAATCGCCATAGTCAACTTGTAAACAGGTTAAGCCGAGATCTCGCCAGACCTTCACAACTTGATCGCGATCGTCCAACACAAACGCAACATTATATTTATTGAGAATAAATTCATCGTAAATTTTTTTTTTGACGATGCTGTCTTTTCGCACATCACCAGACTTTCGCATGTGTAAACCATTAAAAGAGATATCGTGTTTTTGCAACCATGCTAAAGTTTGCGGCTTGAATTTATCCTCTCGCCCAGACACAAAGACGATCGCCTTTCCTGATGTTTGCAAAATTGATCGCACTGGCTCATTGACGAGATCCTTCTCGCAGCTAGCCGCATCATAGGGATTGCGATCGCCGATTAAAGCGATCGTTCCATCAAGATCGCAGAGAATTGCATCGGGCAGATTTGGATTATGAGCTGGTTTTGGCGATCGAGATGACGCGATGAATTGATTGGACATATTTGTGACGACTCCCGACGCTGATGCTACGCATACAATGCGGGCTTCTCAGCTAATCCACCTATCGGTTCGGAAACTCGCTGAGCTTTATTTTAAGTCCACGCAGCGCCCCTACGCAGACTATAATTTCTTACCTTGTACCCTACAGATTCTATTGTCTTGGGTGAAGTGCTAGTTTATTTGCGCTATCAGACAAACCTACTTGAGGAAATCGTATTTTCAAGATGAACCAACTTCTTCTATGCTGTGCAACGGTTTTCGCTTACCAATAATCGTATTGCTACTGGTCAGAGGCTTATCAGACACCAATAGGGGTGAAGTAACCATGCCTATCTTATCATCCGATTGATCTTTTATAACCAAGATAATTGTCCATTTTCGGGGCATCGAACCCCTCAATGGACGCGCTTTCATCCCGTCGCTCACCCTTGTAAACGGGTAGAGCGCGGGGCTTCCCGCTTGTTAAGCTAAAACCGTTTAAATCTTGAGTACAGAAGAAGAGCGCTTCGCGCCGCCATTACCTACTATATAATCAAGGCTAACAAACTGAATTTAGAAAAATTTAGAATCATGACTGTAGCAACAGCAAAACCTTTGAAAGTCCTGATTGTTGAAGATGATCCCCTGATCCAACTTGGATTAGAGCAATCACTCTCACAACAGCCAAATATCACCGTAATTGGCATCGCAGAAGATGGCTATATCGGTGTAAAAATGGCGCAAGAATTACAGCCTGACATTATCGTGATGGACATCGGATTACCGAGGCTGGATGGAATTTCGGCAACCCAAAAGATCAAAGCTGCCTCACCGAATATTCATATTGTCATGCTTAGTTCCCATACAGACGACACGGAAATTATTGCGGCTCTATCGAGTGGCGCTGATGCCTATTGTGTCAAAGGTACAAGTACTGACAGTCTTTTAGCAGCTTTTGCGGCTGCCAAGGATGGGGCTACTTATCTCGATCCCCAAATTGCCCGTAAAGTGATGGATCATCTCAAGCCGCCGATTCAGCCTGAAAATACTTCGCACCTATCACAACGAGAATTAGAAGTGCTGAAATTAATTGTTGAGGGTAAGAGCAATCCTGAAATTGCCAAAGTACTCTACCTCAGTCCCAACACCATTAAAACGCATGTGCGCGGCATCATGAATAAGTTGTCTGTTGACGATCGCGTACAGGCAGCAGTCTTGGCTTTGCGATCGGGATTAGTGAATTAAATTAAGTGCAGCGTTTAATTTTTAGATTATATAGCGATCGCGAATAACGCTATATAATCAGTAATGATATACAGAACAACAAAACAGAGCGATAAAAACTGTGTCACATACCTTTTTAGTGCAACCGGGGAAATGGACTATCGAAGGTAATTGGATAGAGCGAGACTGTATGCCAACGAGAGTTAAAGGTAAAACTTTAGTTGGTTGGTCAAGGGATAACTACTGGTTCACGATGGTCACAAGACTGACCTTTCCTGATAGCGATCGCGAAGAACTAACAATGGCTTATAAGGGGCGAATTGATTCAGACGAGCGCAGTTTTACATTTGTCGTTGATGATAGCTATCTGGGCAAAGTTGAAGGGGAAGGAATAGTTGGACCAGATTCAATTATTCAAAGATATTGGGTAATTGGTGACAAAAAAATGCGAACAGGCTTTCAGACTCTTTTCCGTCGAGATAGTAATACTTATTCTTGGTCTGGTGGCATTATTGCAGGGCAGAACCTAGAAAGCACAATGGAGTCAATACTAACCCGCCATGTAGATTCGTGACATCCTCCCGACGCTCAACTGAGTACAGTTAGAGCGCGGGCTTCCCGAAGAAAGCTCTTTTACAGGAGACTCGTACTTTGAGCTTTACGTCCGAAGATACAGGTCATCGTCTTTTGGACTCACTGCACCAGTTTCA
>JBDNJN010000236.1:0-4256 GCA_041687725.1 Pseudanabaena sp. | reverse complement strand
TTTTGCTTTAGCTTTAATCAGACCATTTTTCCTGATCTTTGCTCCTTAGTTCAATCTTATTTTCTCTCCCAATATTTATCTCTTGCCTTTTTCTACAATCTTTACCCTCTAACCCTTTCCGAAAATGAAACCACCCTGCCTACGGAGAGGGGTGAGGGGCTTGGGAATTTTCTCGTAGCATTAGTAAAGAATCCAGCAAACACTACAAGTTTTTTTCAAAGTTAAGATGTACGAGCAAATTTCTCATTCCCTTTTAAATTCAATTCTTGATGATTTAAAACCAGAATTTCGTCGGCAAGATCTGCGATATTTCTATACCCGTCTTGGCGCAAATTTTTATGCGATACATTCGCTCTTTTATACGCTGTACGGACATCGTGGTGATTTCAAATTGCAAATGTTGCGATTAGTGGAAGCTATGGCGAAAGGCTATATCGATCGCTCTGCCGAACTGGAGCGTTTAGATATTCAACGCGAACAAGATCACAATTGGTTTTTGTCACAAAAATGGGTAGGGATGGCACTCTATTCCAACGGGTTCGCTGAAAATCTGCCAGACTTAGCGAATAAAATTGGCTATTTTCAAGAATTAGGCATCAATATAGTGCATATTATGCCGATTTTGAAATGTCCTGAAGGGAAAAGTGATGGGGGCTATGCGATCAGTGATTTTCGCGAAATTGACGATCGCGTTGGCAATCTAGAAGATGTGCGTAACATTGCCTCAGAATTTAGAAAGCGCGATATTTTATTGGTTCTCGATATCGTTCTTAATCATACTTCTGATGAACATGAATGGGCAAAACAAGCGATCAAGGGCGATCGCCGTTTTCAAGATTATTACTATATTTTTGAAAACCGAGAAGTCCCTAATATGTTTGAACAAAGTATGCCCGATGTCTTTCCAGAGACAGCTCCAGGTAACTTTACTTGGAATGCTGAAATGGGAAAATGGGTGATGACGGTCTTCCATGATTATCAGTGGGATTTGAATTATAGTAATCCTGCCGTATTCATTGAAATGCTTGACATTATTCTATTTTGGGCTAATCAAGGTGTCGATATTCTACGATTGGATGCAGTTGCTTTTTTATGGAAAAAGATTGGAACTACTTGCCAAAATGAGCGCAAAGCCCATTTGATATTGCAATTGATGAAAGATTGCTGTCAAGTGACAGCTCCAGGGGTGCTATTTATCGCCGAAGCGATCGTTGCTCCCGTTGAAGTGATTAAATATTTTGGCGAAGATGCGATCGCGGCTAAGGAATGTGAAATTGCCTATAATGCGACCTTGATGGCACTACTATGGGATGGCATTGCCACCAAAAACACTAAATTAATTTATCAAGGCATCAAAAATCTACCAGATAAATTAGAACGTGCTACTTGGCTAAACTATGTCCGATGCCATGATGACATTGGCTTTGGGTTTGATGATAACGATATTCGCTTGGCAGGATATGAACCTTATTCCCATCGACGATTCTTGGTTGATTATTTTAGTGGGAAGTACGATGCCTCTGCCAAAGGACTGGTATTCATGCCTAATGAAGTTACGGGAGATGCCAGAATTTGCGGCTCTCTAGCATCTTTGGTGGGGCTAGAATCTGCTATAGAAAATGATGATGAGCAGTCGATTGCTTCAGCTATAGATAGAATTCTATTACTACATGGGATTATTCTATCTTTTGGAGGTATTCCTTTAATCTATAATGGTGATGCGATCGGGGTACTGAATGATTATAGCTTCAGTGAAGATCCCAGCAAAAGCAATGACAATCGCTGGGTTCATCGTCCAAAAATTGATTGGGAAAAAGCGGAATTCCGCAAGAAGCACGGCACTGTAGAATACACGATTTTCAATGCCATGAAAAAAATGATTGCCATCCGCAAAGATATTTCTGCATTTGCCGATTTTAACAATCGTGAACTTCTCCAAATTGATAATCCACATCTGTTATGTTTTATCCGTTTCGATCCACAACGTTCATCGGAAAAGGTGCTAGTGGTCGCTAATTTTGATGCAAATCCACAATATCTCGACTTAGAGACGATCAGTAATGCTGGCTTCAGTGTTCATGATCAATTTGTCGATTTATATAGTGGCAAAATGCCTTCACAGCATGATGGTCGTATTGTTTTGCATGGCTATCAGTTTTACTGGTTGACAGATAAGTAAATAAATAAATGAATTTATGAAAAAATTGATGCGTTTGTGGATTTTTACTTGTGCGTTAGCTTTAGCGATCTTCCTAACAAGCAATTGCTTGGCTTATTCTCAGACTAACTCTTCTACAAACGCTGATAATGATGGCTCACCAGTAATTTTAGGCGATGAGACACTATTTCATATTCAAGCAGGAATTGGTTCTTTCTCACCTGAATTCCGATCGCAAGTTATATCTAAACGTTTGATCGATCTTGCTAAAGATACTGGAGTTAACCTAGATACTCTTCAGATTGTTGACAATGAAGATACCGCAACAGTTGATATTAGAGTCGGAAATAGCGCCCTAGTCACGATCGCTGATGTCGATGCTGTCGCGGCGGGGAAATCTCGCAAGGATCTTGCGGATCAATATTTACGATCCATTAAAGAATCTATAAATAGATTTCGAGATTCCTATAGTATTCAAAGTATTTTGCGTGGTATAGCTTATACGCTGATTGCCACGATTATTTTGGTTGGGAGTTTCATCGCGATCGTCAAATCGACACCTAGATTCTATCGTTATTTACGAAATTGGCGAGATACGCGATTACCAGCATTTAAACTATTTGGTACGGAGATTTTATCCGCAAATCGAGTCTTTGACTTGATTTCAGAAACGATCAAGGTTTTACGTCTGACACTATTTCTAGTCATTTTATACTTATATATCAATCTTGTACTTAGCTTTTTCCCTTGGACAAAAGGGCTGTCGCGAATTTTATTTAGCTACGTCGTCAAAGCGATTGATACACTTGGCTCTGGACTAATTGCCTATTTACCAAATCTCTTCTTTTTAGCAATCATTTACTTCTTTACTTCCTATATTCTCAAGGTAATTCGATTTCTATTTGAGGAAGTCGAACATGGGAATATTACTTTTACAGGCTTTTATCGAGAATGGGCAAAGCCAACTTATAAATTGATACAGTTTCTCATATTCACTTTTGCGGCAACGGTCGCTTTCCCCTATTTACCAGGTTCGGGAACTCCAGCATTTCAGGGGGTTTCACTGTTTTTAGGCTTATTGATTTCCCTTGGTTCTTCATCGGTAATTTCTAATATTTTTGCAGGGATAATCTTGACATATACCCGTGCTTTTCAAATTGGCGATCGCGTCAAGATTACCGATACTATCGGCGATGTTGTTGACAAAACTCTATTTGTCACGCGGATTTGCACAATCAAGAATGTGGTAATCACAATTCCGAATTCTTCAGTATTGAGCAGTCATGTGATCAATTACAGCGTCGCCATCACTGATTCGGCAACGCCACCATTGATTTTACACACGACTATCACACTGGGTTACGATGTGCCTTGGCGTAAGGTTCATGATGCTCTAAGGGAAGCCGCGATCGCTACTGAGCATATTTTGGCAAATCCTGCTCCTTTTGTTTTGCAAACTAGCTTGGATGACTTTTATGTTAGCTATGAATTGAATGCCTATACAGATAGCCCTAGAACTATGGCGAAAATTTATTCGGAACTACACCAAAATATCCAAGACAAATGTAATGAAGCAGATATTGAGATTCTTTCACCTCATTATCGAGCGTTGAGAGATGGCAACCAAACAACAATCCCTGCAAATTATTTACCCAGTGATTATCAATCTCCTGCTTTTCGCTTAACTCAGATTAACACTCCGCCTAAACAATCAGATGATGAAGGATGATAGTTACTTTTATAGCTAACAAAAAAGGTCATTACAGCGCTTTGCGCTGCCATAAAAGCCCAAAAACGTTAAAAGTGTCGCAAAGCGGCACTTTTAACGTTTTTGGGTACATCTTAAAGCCTCAATCGGCTATACAGTCAATAGTTTCATACCAATCCCTCAATTTTTGCCATATACAACATCAGATCGATAACTCGGCAAGAGTAAGCCCACTCGTTGTCGTACCAAGCCACCACTTTAAAAAAGTTGGAATTCAAACCAATGCCAGCCTTAGCATCAAAAATACTAGAGCGAGAATCGGTACGAAAATCCATAGAAACGACTTGATCCTCAGTGTAGCCAAGAATATCCTTTAGTTCTCCTTCCGAT
>JBDNJN010000235.1:0-26348 GCA_041687725.1 Pseudanabaena sp. | reverse complement strand
GCGAGTTTCGCACTAAATCTGATGAAATTGGTGCTTTCCCTTATGAGACTAGTTGCTTAACTGTCTTTTTCCTCGTCGTTGAGCGGGATCATGCTAAACATGACCGTAAATCTGTGGCGAAAAATTAATGACACTAACAAGATTGAGAATTAAAGATTCTACTTCGGCTTTGCGATAATTATTACTCCATAATTGCGCCAAATTAAATAACTCACTATTCTCATTCTCAGGTTCGGCAATCACCAAATGATAAATCCGTTCGATTTGAGATTCAGGTTTATCAATATTTTCAAAATATGCCGCCGCCTTGCCCGACAAATCTCGAAATCGTTCTTGATCGTCTTGCCACAAGCGATCTAACAACTGATTGCGCGTAAGTTCATGGACGTTATGCCCGCGATCCGCAAATACCTCCACACAAGAAAGCTTCTGCAAATCTCCATAAAGCTCTTCTGCCTTATCTGCCAACTCAGGACACAAAGCTACCAAAATCGCTGCATCAAACCAATGGGGAATCGCCACTGCCCACAAAACTCTTGCTAAATCTTCTGGCAATGACTCCAATAAATTCTCCGTCACAATCCAACTGCGCTCCTCATCTGTCTGCGCCGCCATCAACCTCTGCAAGAGATCTTTACTCATGTTTCCATCCCCCCGACTGACTCTCAAACACCTTCGCAATCAGGTCGGGATTTCCATTAAAAACCCGCACAAATGCCTTTACTGCTTCCCTCTCAAATGGTAAACCCCTCGCCTCCACAAACAAATGCCAAGCCTCAATATCACTAATTCCCATCAAGCAATGCGTCTCGGCAATATCTTCCCATTCAATCGTTGGCTTCGGTATGTACTGTCCCGCAATCACCACCCGAATATTTTTAACCTCTGCCACAGCCGCCAAAAAACTACCACCAACCCAATCCGCCACCGATGCAGGAGCCAAATTAAATGTATCCAAAATCATGACGACAGGCTTTTTAATAGCTGACAGATCCCGAAAAAATGCTCCCTGCAACTGACTCAACCGAAAATTTCGCACCTCCTCACTTTCCGCGTTCAAAACCACCTGAATCTGATTTTCTGTCCCCTCGATCTGATTATCCGAAACCTCCACACCCGCGCTCAGAAACTTATTTAAAGCCGCATCAAATCTCGTAAAATTCTCTTCACCCAAACCACGCTGCAACTTAGAAAACATATAGGCAATACCCGTCTGTGCCGACTTTAAATCGATCTTCACCAATAGTGCCGCCTCAGCATGAACAGGGCAAAGTGAGGCAAACTCAGCTAAAAGACTCGTCTTGCCCATTCCCGAAGCCGCCTGAATTAACAAAATGCGCTTGGTTGTCTCACCTCGCACCATTTTCTTAAAAAATTCAACTTCCTTAGTGCGATTCGCCAGCCTCATGATTGCTCCTCATGCTCAGACTGAGATGATTCATTGACATCGTTATCAACAATAAACTCCTGCTCTTTACCCTTCATCAGCGTATCTTCGATCCTCGCATTGTCCTTCGCAACCCGCATTTTCTGCTTTTTGCCAATCATCTTTGTCCCCTTCACGACCGTTCCCGCTTCTCGCACAGGTTGCGCTCCCCTGATTTCTGCATCACCGCCTATCTCCGTATAACCGCGTCTAGCTCGAAAGCTACCTTTAAACAAACCGATACCACCAGCCCGAACCAGCAAAAATAAAGCTATTAAGGCGACAACTACAACGATCGCGATTATTACTGATGTTTCCATACGCTCACCACAGACAGTTTAATAAAATTTTCGCATATTGCGATCGCAAATGATTTGATTTGTTACTAGGCGATTTGCATTTGATTTAGAGGCTTCGATTATGCACAGCCATAAGTTTAGATATTCATAACAAAACACCAAACCCAAAACAGTGTGGCGCAAGCTTTGCATTAGGCGATCGCCAATTTTTTGTATATTTTACTTAATTAACTTATACAGTATACACAAAAATTCAGAATATCAGATAGAAAAAAATTATTAGAAAGTTATATATAAAATCACACTTTATACTAATTATTGCGATCTAAGTAATTTCTAAAAGCAAAAAAAAACTAAAAAAGCTGCGGCGGACACCACAGTTTTTTTAGTTTTGTTACATGAAGATTTGTAATAAAATTACAAATTCTTGGCTGATTCACCGCTTTTGGTAAACTAGATCGCAAATATATTAAATTTTTTATTTTAACCATGAGTGTAGTTAGTCAAGTTTTAGAAAGAGCCGACGAAGAACTGCGTTATCCCAGCGTTTCTGAGTTACAAGGTGTGCAGAACTTTCTTGCCACTGGCGCTCAAAGAGTGCGGATTGCCACAGTCTTGGCAGAAAGCGAAGACAAAATCGTCAAAAAATCGACCGAAGAATTATTTAGAATTCATCCTGATTACATTTCTCCTGGTGGCAATGCCTTTGGTCAAAGGCAACGCACCCAATGCCTTAGAGATTTCACATGGTACATCCGCCTCACTACTTACGGAGTTTTGGCAGGTGATAAAGATCCGATCGAAAAAATCGGGATCATCGGTGTGCGTGAAATGTATAACTCGCTCGGAGTTCCCTTGGTGGGCATGGCGGATGCAGTTCGCTGTCTCAAGAATGCGTCTCTAGCTTTGCTCAGCAAAGAAGATGCCACCATCACTGAGCCTTATTTTGACTACATCATTCAGGCTATGTCCTAGGATTTGACATTGTTTTGCCGCGCTTTGCGTTCAAACCAGAACCAGTAAAATTTTTAAAAGGGTTGCGAAGCAACCCTTTTAAAAATTTTACTGTGGTTCTTTAAAAGCTGTAGCGCGGGCATCCTGCCTGCGTCACCACAATGCAAGCGAGACGCTTGCGCTACTGTGGTTCTTTAAAAGCTGTAGCGCACGCTGCGCGTGCGCTACAGCTTTTTGGGTTTTGGGTCTTATGAGACAGAGGCAGTGCTTTGCACGGCCTCTGTTTTTTGAGTTTGTGATTCTAAAAATTCGCGAATCTTTTTGATTTGAAAATCACGAGCATAATCGAGAACTTGATTTGCAAAGGGGCTAAGCGCAGCATCATTTGCTTGCAAAAGCTTAACTTCATCTTGAATTGCGAGAATATCGCCCATACGCGCTAGTTGTAGTAATCTCTCAAGCGTACAGTTTGATGGTGAAATTAGAGGTTGGGCGATCGCTTCAGAATTTCCATCAAATACATTTGTAATTGCGGAATCAAAAACATTTGAGCTTTCGTATTGCCATTTCAAATTGAGTAGCGATCGCATCGTATAGAACAAAGCATCAGGATCGACGGGCTTAGTGATGAAATCATTACATCCCACCTCAATACTAAGACTGCGATCTTGATTGAAAGCACTCGCCGAAACCATGACGATCGCGGTTTTCTCGAACATTGGTAATTGGCGTAACCGTTTCGTAGTTTCATGTCCATCGAGTTGGGGCATTACCATATCCAGCAAAATCAAATCTGGCTCGAATGTCTGCGCTTGAGTTAGGCAGTCATAGCCATCGATCGCCTCAGCGACAATGAAACCGAGAGGCGTAAGTAAATCGCGCAATACCATCCGATTTTCTAGTTTGTCATCGACAATCAAAATTTTGCGGCGATCGCCTAAATAACCAGTGATCGTACTACTGTCTATGGGTGAAATTACGATGTGATTGGGAATTTTAGTTAATTCAATCTCAAACCAAAAAGTACTTCCTTCATCAAGAATACTCTCAACTTGCAATTGTCCGCCCATCATCTCGACAATTTTTTGACAAATTGGTAAGCCCAAACCAGTTCCAGAATAGCGACGGGCGCGGTCGCCTACTTGTTGAAATGGGAGAAAGATCGCTTCTAATTTATCAGGAGCGATGCCTACGCCTGTATCAGAGATCGCAAAACGGACTTTGTAGTTATTGCTAGATTCACAAGGCTGAGCGCTGACCGAAAGAGAGACACGACCGCGATCAGTAAATTTAACTGCATTCCCAAATAAATTAATTAGAACTTGACGCAAGCGTTTTTCATCGCCATACATTGTTGTAGGCATTGCTGTAAGTGTTTGATAGACGATTTCCACATCCTTATCGCGGACTTGAAACTGAAATATATCCGTAATGCTTTGTAGCAACTTGGGAAGATCGAAGTCAATAGGATTGAGTTCCAGTTTTTTAGCTTCAATTTTAGAAAGATCGAGAATATCATTGAGCAAGGTCAACAGATGTTCGCCACTACGCTGAATGACTTCTAATCCTGATTGATGTTTATTAGGATCGTTGCTACGTTTGAGGATTTGGGCATAGCCGAGGATACCATTCAGAGGCGTGCGTAATTCATGGCTCATATTTGCTAAGAATTCACTCTTAGCACGGTTGGCAGTATCCGCAACTTCTTTAGCCAATTGCAGTTCTCTTTCGGCTTGTTTGCGATCGCTGATATCTTTAATCGCATAGATTGCAAAAACTTTACCACCAAATTCAATACACTCTGAAGAAACTAAACCTGTAATTTTTTTACCAGCCTTCGTAATAAAAGTAGATTCAAAGTTGAGTACCCTTCCTTCTAATTTTAAAATTTCTAATACGCGATCGCGCTCTTTTAAATCAAACCAGAGATTCAGATCTGATGGAGCCGCACCGATCGCTTCTTCTCGACTATAGCCCGTAATTTCTGACCATTTATCATTGACATCGATATGTTTGTTTGTATCCGTAGATATCAATGCCATCCCATCAGGGCTAGAGCGGAAAGCTTTAGCAAATTTTTCTTCTGATTCCCTGAGCGCGGCTTCTGTCGATTCATGTTCGACAATCTCTTGCTGCAAAGCTTGGGTGCGCTCATCAACTTTTTGCATTAAGAGTTGGGAATATTCTTCTAGCCGATTATGGGATTTTTTCATTTTATAACTCATCTGATTAAAAGAAGTTGCTAAAATTGCAAGTTCTTTCACCAGACATGAGTATTCCACTTTTTGATCGAGATTCCCTTCGGCGATCGACTGACTAGCGATGCTTAATTGCGTAATCGGACGACTGATCCAACGAGCGGCGATAATTCCAAAGATTGTGGTCACTCCCAGAGCTATCAAGCATAAAAACATCGTAAAACGAGTATTATTCGCGATTTGTGACATGAAATCAGACTCAGGCACAACCACCACAATTTGCCAATTTAGTCCATGGGTGTCATTGAGCTTACTGACCTGAAGAAAGTATTTCTCTCCATGAGAGTAGATGACTGATTGCTGAATCCGATCGCCTACTTGGTTAGGATAACTCTGCAAATTCTCCGCCGCAACACGGGTTAATTCATCTTGGCTTTGGGTCGCCAAAATCCGTTCCGATTTATTGTCTTTAGCAGATATTGCCACATCAAGATTAGAAGTCGCCACCAGTTTTCCCGACGGCTCAATAATAAATGTCTGTCCGCGATCGCTGACTTTTGTTTGATGCAAAAAGAGATTGATATCTCCTAAAAGCATGGATACGCCTAAGACTCCTCGCAGTTCACCACTGTTTGTATATATCGGTTTAATCAAGGCGATCTCACCTTCGTCAGTCACCAGATTTGTATAAACTTCGCTCCATGTGTCTCGCTTGGCTTTGATCATATTCTGATACCAAGGGCGATCGCGCAAATCAAAACCATGCTTAGCTAACAAAATTGTTTGCGATCTTCCCAAATCATCAGTCATAAAAGTAGTAGTGGAATTCTCTACTGCCAGCTTCTTTTGGATACGTCTTGCCCCTAAATATTGACCTGAGGTGGTGGCTACAAAAATATTGCTAATCTGAGGAAAGCTTTGCAGTTGTTTCCAAAAATGCGTTTGGACTTTCTGCTCACTTTGGGCAGTATCAATTTCTTCTAAATCAATACTATTAGAATTTAAGTTGTTCAGAATAGAGGGAAGTTCTAAATATGCATTTAAGCGAGTTTGTACCTGCTCAGTCACTTTGTTGCGAAGTTGACCAGAAATCTGTTTGACGGCATCTTGACCATTCCGAAATGATAGCCATCCGATTAGCCCAACGATGCCAAAAGTACTTACCAAAAACGGTGCAATAATCAACAAGCTCAAAGGGAGTTTGAAACCTTTAACCTGCTGACAAGATGAATTTCTATTAACTCCTGCGGCAGTTGTTATTAAATTTGTAATCGAAGAAGGAGGAGGTGTGGCTGTCATAGGAATTATTCAAATCCGAGTCTTCTCAATGCTAGCTTGCGACTTTTCCATACTTGGGTTTCTTGGGGTGAGATTTGGATCGCCCGATCATAGGCAATGATCGCCTCTTCGAGCATTCCTAGTCCGCTAAGCGCATTGCCACGACTATAGTAAGCAAAATGATCGTTGGGATTAATCTCTAACGCTTGATCGTGACTAGCGATCGCCTCTGCATAAAGTTCTAGCTTGCTAAGCACCAGTCCACGATTATTCCATGCGTAATAGTCATCAGGACGAATCTCTAAAGCTTGATCGTAGCTGGCGATCGCTTCGGTATAGTTGCCCCACTGTTCCAGCGCTTTGGCGCGGCTATACCAAATTTGATGATCGCGAGGCTTGTATTCTAAAGCGCGATCATAACTTGCTACAGCGTCTGCATAATTTCCGATACTTTCAAGGGCATAGGCACGACTAAACCAACCCTGTACATAATCTGGCTTGATCGCTAAGGCTTTTTCACAATAATCGATCGCCTCTTCATATTTACCGAGAACGCCGCAAACTAAGCCTTTTCCACCATAGGAATAATAATAATCAGGCTTGTACTTGAGAGCCGTGTTGTAACTATTGATCGCTTCTTCGTAGCGTCCTAACATACTCAATGAAGTTCCAAGATTGTGCCACGCCGCATAAAAATCTTCTTTAGAAGCGATCGCATGGCGATAGTTTTCTACGGCTTCTTCATGGTGATTGGATAGATCTAGAGCCACTGCACGGTTATACCAAGCCAAATGATTATCGGCGCGAATCTGCAAAGCGCGATCGCAATTGGCGATCGCCTCTTGGCAACGGTTGCCAGCTACCAATAAACCACCTTGCTCTAGCAATAGCTCAATGCGGCGCTCAGAAATTAAGGGTTGAGCCGCGATTAGTTTTTGGAGATCGTCATATTTGCGATCGCGTTCTTCTTCGCTAATCAGGGCATAGGTCTCATAGCGATCGTCACTGACCCAGCGAAAAGCCTCTTGACGCATCAATTCCATGTCAGTGGGAAATTCAAACACCTCAACGGCTTCGTCAAAAAGTTCGGGATTGCTATCAATAAAAAACTTGAGCGCAAATAAGGGCAGCAAAAAAACAAAACAAATCGAAAATTTTTCCCTAAGTTTAGATTGTAATAAAATCAGATGAGCAATCGGACGCGGAAGATGAGTTAACTTTTCGCTCAACTCGCGATCGTCCAGGTCATCGACCTCACTTTCTAAGAACTCTTCTATGCCTGAAATAAACAGTAAATTTGCTTCATGTAAATCTGGTCTATTCACGAACATTTTATAAAAATCATCAATCGGGCGATCAAGATTTAATACCTGAATTTTTTGATGCGCTGCGTCTACTCTGATTCTTTTAATAATTTGTTCCCCCTCTGGCGGCGAACAGCGCACAAACAACATGCCAAAATCTTGCTTATTTTGTAGTAAATCCAATAGGCGATCGTATTCTGTCTCTGGATTTTTTAGAGCATCTTTGTCCCAAACATTGCCACTGTATTTCATGGGTCTCCCGTTTGACTGAATACTTACCCCAATCATACCAAAGTTGTAAAATTCTGCATTTCTACTTGCTTCACCGTCTAAGAGTATACTGCACGCGCAGCGCGCGCCTCAGCTTTTACATATTTAGATGTAGTACATGGTTGTCGCAACTTGACGTTGGCGTTGCCGATCACATAGATCCTTCAGCGTACAGCCCTCTAATACATTAGCAGCCTGCTTCTGAGCTGATTCCCACACCTCATGAATGACTGAAAGCGAAGCACTCTCATTACCTGATTTACTACTTTTTTCAGCGATTGGATCGTGTCCTTCGATGCCACGGATAATTTCTAATAAGCTGATTTGCCAAGGCTCACGGGCAAGGATATATCCACCTTTAGCTCCGCGTTGGCTTTTGACCAAACCCTGACGTTTTAAGGTTGCAAGCAATTGTTCTAAATAGCGATCGGGGATATTTTGTTGGCTAGCAATTTGCCGAATTTGCAGAGGCTGATCGATCGCAAAATGATGAGCTAGCTCAAGCATCGCCAAGATGGCATATTCACTCTTTAAAGAAAGTTCCACAACAGACCGTTATTCTAGTTTAAAGATATTTTGCTTAATTGCATCCTAATAATACTACGGTATTGCCCTGTAAATTTAGAGCAAATTCATTTCATGGAAATATCTTGATTTTGGACCGAATTCTGGGCTTGAACCGCAACAGGCAAGACCGCAAATAGCAGCATAGAATAGGTCAGAGAATTAAGAAAAGTATTCATAGGGCGGATTGCAGAAATTTTATGGCTATTGCTAAAGATGCGGTGACTGTATCTGGCTTGACACAAGCAATTACGCTTTTGTTGCGGGATGAAATTGGCATCGTGCGGGTGACAGGAGAAATTTCTAACTTCACCGCCGCCGCCTCTGGACATCGCTATTTCACGCTCAAGGATGAGTCCGCCCAAATCGATTGCGTGATGTGGGCAAGCCGCACTTTGTCATTTCGTCCTAAAAGCGGAATGCAGGTGGTCGTGCAAGGTCGGCTGGCGGTTTATGCAACCCGTGGTAAATATCAGATCGATTGCGATCGCATGACCGCCGCAGGACAGGGCGATCTCTATCTTGCCTTTGCCGCCCTCAAGGAAGAACTAGCCGAACGGGGATATTTCGACCCAGAATTCAAGCGTGACATTCCCGCTTTACCGCTCAAAATCGGCGTGGTCACTTCATCGACAGGAGCCGTAATTCAAGATATTCTCAGCACCTTAAAAAGGCGATCGCCCCATTGCCAGATCTATCTATGTCCTGCCACAGTCCAAGGTGAAACTGCACCTGAAGAAATTGCATCTGCCATTAAAGCTTTGCAAAATACCGATGCTGATGTCTTAATCGTCGGACGCGGTGGCGGCTCCATTGAAGATCTTTGGGCGTTTAATACCTTAGCCGTTGCCGAAGCAATCCATAATTCGCGAATTCCGATTATTTCCGCAGTTGGGCATGAAACTGATTTTACGATCGCCGATTTTGTCGCTGATTTACGCGCTGCCACACCCACGGCGGCGGCGGAACTAGTATCGCAATACGATCGCGATACACTTTTGCAACAAATTAAGCTGATCGAAAACCGCCTAACGCGCAGTGTGCAGTTAGAAACGCAAAATTATCGCCAAAAATTAAGCTCTCTCACCAGTAGCTATGCTTTGCAAAACTTTAGCGATCGCCTGCACGATCGCATCCAACAGTTAGACGAAGCTGATCGCGATCTACGAAAAAACCTAATTCGTCATCTGCGCCAATCCACAACCAAACTCGAAAGCATCACCGCCCATCTGCGATCGCTGTATCCACTATCACCATTACAGCGCGGTTTTGCTTTGTTGCGATCGGGCGATCGCTTCCTGACCGCCGATCAGTCTCTCAGGACATTTGATAAAGTGGAAATCGTGCGGCGATCGGAAATTGCCCAAGCCAAAATCGAGAAAGTAATCGAAGAAAAATATGACCGTCCCGAATAATTTGCCAAATCTACCCTTTGAAGAACAAATGCAGCGCCTCGAAGAAATTGTCGAAATTATTGATGATGGCGAAGCTTCTTTAGATGAAATGCTTGCCCTTTATGAAGAAGGTATGAAGCGATCGCAATATTGCCGCGCATATCTCGAAAAAGCCGAACAGAAAATCACTCTCATTCAAAATGCTACATAGGTTTTGGACAAATCTTCAAGCCGAACAAAAACAGAGATATTCAGCAACTAATCTTCGGACTCGTGCATCATGCGAATCGCGAGATTCTCAACATACTCCCTTCCCAGTCCAAAAATAGACATTAAAACCCAAAGGTTAGACGGTGCGGCGCGAAGCGCCGTCTAATCTTTCGCTGGGAAGGGAGTAGGTGTGGAGGGGGTGCATGAGTAAATCCGTCAAAACTATTGCTAATAATCCTGCTGTATGATTTAGGATCGCTATGCATGAAAGTCGGCGAGCTGATTGACTGACAAAAGTATCTTAAAGCCATATCAGGCAAGATGCCTGACCCACAAATCAAAAATGCTTGTGGCGCGGGCATCCTGCCCGCTTTTCGGTGAGATTTGTCAGTCAATCAGGTCGGCGAGATACGCCGCTTCTTGTTTTTTAGTTTTGATTTATGAAATTATAAAATTATAAAATTATAAAATCCTATGGACTTACAATCTGGACACAATGAAAGTTCGGCGGTTATGTTAAAAGGTATCGCCAGAATGCTCCTTTCTCATAATTTTGATATTTCGTCTGATATCTTGCCAAAACTTGGCCGAGAAGAATTTACGAAGATCTTTGAGGATGGTTTTAAGGATTTTAAAGAATTGCAATGTCGGATGATAGTTCATCCTCATTGGATTACTGAGGTTTTGTTTCCGATCGCAGAGTTTTCACCAGAACAAGTCGGACGGATATGCGCTCAAGCCATGGCAACCCAAAGACAGCCATTGAATAAAGAGATTATTCCTGAAATTTTGGTATTGGGCGGCATGAAAACAACTCCCCCAACCAGCAATTCTCCCGATGCATTACAGCCGCAAGAGTGGGGTGTAGATGTTGTCGAAACGCTTTCAGGTGCTACATTTTTGCAAGCAATTTCTTGGGATGCCACTGTCGCCTCAAAACCCTCTGACCAGATCTTTAAGGTTGAACTATAGCGATCGCAATATTTGGCCAAATCATTTGTGCAAAATAAGTTCAATCCAGCCAATATTTACAAATCTTGATGATCGTAACAACAAGCTTGTAAGAGAATCGATTATGTATAGTTAACCAAATTCACTTGGCGAATAAACTCTAAATAAAAATATTTTTTGATGCAAAAGGGCTGTGATTAGCTCAAGAATCCTCGCTGCTTTACTCGCGAGGAGTGTCAAGTCTAGATGAGTTTAGATTTTCTTTGCTTTTTAAAACAATTTTATTAACAGGAGATAGCATTAATGCCTTTTGGTCCAGCTTCACGCTTAGGAGTCAGCCTGTTTGATGAAACCCCTCCCCTTGAGTGGGTTTCTGGTCATTCGCAAGAAGAATCCGAAACAATTATTCAAGCCGTCTATCGTCAAGTATTGGGTAATGCCTATGTCATGGAGAGCGAAAGACTCACTGTAGCCGAATCCCAATTTAAGCGCAATGAATTGAGTGTACGTGAGTTTGTTCGTGCAGTGGCAAAGTCTGAACTCTACTCCTCGCGCTTTTTTACGAGTTGCCCTCGCTATCGAGCGATCGAGCTTAACTTCCGTCATTTGTTAGGTCGTCCTCCATTGGATCTTGAGGAAATGCGTGGACATAGCACCATCCTTGATACCCAAGGCTTTGAAGCAGATATTGATTCTTATATCGATAGCGATGAGTATCAAAATACTTTTGGCGAAAACTTTGTACCATACATTCGTGGATACAAGACTGAAGCTTGTCAGAGTATGGTTCAGTTTACCCATACCTTCCAATTGGTGCGTGGAGCTTCCAGCAGCAGCTTGAAGGGCGATCTTTCTGGTAAGACTCCTAAACTAAATTCCTTGCTAATTAAAGGCACTCCTGTACCTGTAGTTTCTCCTGCTAGCGATGGTGCAAGATTCTCTGTTCCTGCTGGTTCTGTTAGTTCTGGTGGCATTGGTGGTAAGGTTTACCGCATCGAAGTTACAGGCTATCAAGGCAAGGCTTTCAGCAAGATTTCTAAGTTCCGTCGTAGCAATCAGGTTTTCTTTGTGCCTTTCGATAAACTCTCTCAAGAGTATCAACGTATCCACAAACAAGGTGGCGTGATTGCCAGTATTACTTCGGTCTAGATTATTGTAACTGCTAGATTTTGTTGAAACTATGAATAAAACATAGTTTCAACAAAATCTAGGTTCTGTTATATCTTGTAAAACTCATTTTTAAAATCAAACTTAAATTTTTATGTCTTATATAACATCACCCGTTGAGCTATGGGCTGGCAGTGGTTTGGACGAAGTTCAAACCATCATCCGCTCCGTTTACAAACATGTTCTTGGCAATCCGCATGTCATGGATAGCGAGCGCCTAGTCTCAGCAGAATCGCAATTATGCGATCGCTCCATGACAGTTAGAGAATTCGTTCGTGCTGTTGCCAAGTCTGAATTTTATCGCTCCCGTTATTTTGAGTCCTGCGCTCCTTACCGCTTTGTGGAATTGAACTTTATCCATTTGCTAGGTCGCGCTCCTCAAGATCAAAGAGAAGTCTCTGAGCATATCGTTCGATGTGTTGCCGAAGGCTACGATGCTGAGATTGATTCTTACATCGACAGCGATGAATACCAAGCTGCTTTTGGCGAGAACATCGTACCTTACAATCGCGGTACGAGCAGTGCAGCGAATCCTAAGCAAGTTGGTTACAACCGCATGTTTGCTCTTGATCGCGGACCTGCTCAAGTCGATAGCTCTGTACAAGCATCTCAGCTTGTCTATGCTGTTGCGACCAATAGCTCAACTGCGATTAAGGCTTCTACTAACACCGTAATTGGTTCTGGCACTGAAAAGCGCTTTAAGATCATAGTTTCTGGTTCTAAATTTGACACTTCTCGTCGTGTTAGTGCCACTGAGTACATCGTATCTGCTAGGAAGATGACCCCACAAATCCAACGCATTAATCGTACTTCTGGCAAAATTGTCAGTATTACTGAAATTGTCTAGAGCTTCTTGTGGCGTGGGTGAGTAATATTCACCCACTCTCTACTATCTATTTAACCTGATTGACTGACAAATCTCACCGAAAAGCGGGCAGGATGCCCGCGCCACAGGCATATTTGATTTGTGGGTCAGGCATCTTGCCTGACATGGCTTTCAGGCACTTTTGTTAGTCAATCAGCTATTCAACTCAATTTTTTATCATTTTTTTAGATTTACAAGGAATTAATACTATGCTTTGGATCGAAACTGAAACCGTTGAATTGCGCCCAAATGCCACTGAAGATGACTTGCAAGCAGTGATTCGGGCTGTGTATCGTCAAGTTCTGGGCAATGCTCATGTGTTGGAAAGCCAAAGACTGACTAGCGCTGAGTCCAAGTTGCGTAATGGTGACATCACCGTTGCTGGTTTTGTCAGAGAAGTTGCTCAGTCAGAACTATACAGTTCGCTCTTTTTTGAAAATTCTTCCCCCTACCGTTTCATCGAGTTGAACTTCAAGCATTTGCTCGGTCGCGCACCGCAGGATCAAGCAGAGATTGCCGAGCATGTTCAAACATACATCAACCACGGCTACGCAGCAGAAATCAACTCTTACATTTACAGTGATGAGTATATCAGCAGCTTTGGTGAAAATACAGTACCTTCCGCTCGTGGTAGTCGCACTCAAACTGGCTCGAAGAACGTTAACTTCAACCGTACTTTCGCCCTGTCTCGTGGATTTGCCTCTAGTGATGTGGTTGGAGCCGCAAAACTGATTGGTGACATTGGTGGCAATCTGCCCACGAAAATTGTTAGCCCCGCAGGTGGATCTGGATCTACTAGCAATAGAGGCAAGCGTTTCCGTGTTGCAGTTACCAAGGCTAATTCTGGAATTCGTGTCACTCGAAGCGTCACTACCTACGAGGTTGGCTACAATCAGCTTTCTAGCAAGATTCAGAACATTCAGAAAACTGGTGGAAAGATTCTTCGCATTACTGAAGTAGCTTAGCGACTGATGTTACGCAGAAAATTTTAAGACCCTCACCCCCCAGCCCCCTCTCCCTAGGGGCGAGGGGGGGCAAGAGACAAATATTCTCTTGTTCCCCTCTCCCTGAGGGAGAGGGGCTAGGGGTGAGGGTCTTAGCAACTTCTGCGTAACTGAAAAGACTTGCATTAAACACTGAACTGTACAAATTCAAATTAAATAAATGCTCGATATTCAGCAATTTGTGGCAAATTCTATTGGCAATTGGCGATCGCAACGTAGCGCTCACCATATGATATTTAGTCACTTTGAAGCTGTCCAGTCTGAGATTGCGATCGCCTCTATGTCCGTTGACGATGCTGAAGTGATCGCACTATGCGAAATGAATAGCATCGATCGCAAGCTAGCCGTGTCACCATTTCGGATGACTTGGGCAGGACAATCGGACTGGGATGAAAACGAGGCTCTCAAAGGTACTTGTATTCTCGTGCCGATTCCTGATCTTGAGCATCCCAATCGCGGCAAGTTATTGCGAGATCAGGGCTATGCGGAAGAAATTCCTGCGGTGGGTGACTATCAGTTCACAGACGATGGCACGTTTGTCTTGATTACAGCTTATGATCGCGCTGCTGCCGAAGAAAAAATTTGGTTTGTCAATCCCAATGTGCGCTGCCGCGTGTCGCTAATCAAAACTAGCGCTGGCACTGGAGTTGTGACCGCTTCGTTTTCTTCAGAGATTCGTCAGCTTGCCAAAGAAGCCACAGACTAAAATTAACCAGCCATGACCTTGCCAGATAGACCGACAAATAACGTATCAACCGACTTAGTAACCCTAGCTCGTTGGATGTCAGGGGATTTTAGTAACTATAAACAGGCTTCTCACAATCCCAAAGACTTTGCTCATGTCCATGCCTTTTTTCGTCCTTTGCCATTGGAATTCTTCTCTGGAATTGGACTTTATTCAGAACAGGTTTATGACTACGATCTTTGGACTCCCTATCGACAAGGTGTGCATCGTTTAGTCGATCGCGGCGACGAGATTTATGTCGAAAACTACAGCTTAACAAACGCTATGCTTTATGCAGGCTCAGGACGCGACTTAAATATTCTCCAAACATTAACTCCAGACTGTATCGACCGTCGATATAACTGCTCAATGGTTTTCAAAAAGGATGGCGATCGCTTTTTGGGCAATGTAGAAGGAAATCAATGTTTAATTGAAAAAAAAGGTTGCCAAACCTATCTGGACAGTCATGTGGAAGTCACAGAAACTACTTTCTTAAGTTTAGACAAAGGCTTAGATGTGAATACCCATCAACAGTTATGGGGTTCTACTTTCGGAGCATTTAGATTTGAAAAAATTCAGAATTTTGCCAATGAAGTCCCAACTATCTGTTGAAACATCTCTTAATTCACTTATTCCTAATGGAATGCTTCCGCCCATTGCTGAAAAAAAGCTTCAATGCTGGATACGCAGTCGCCATGCTATCTGTTCGGGTAATCTCTTTGTTTTTGAGACTGTCGATTATTCAGCAACTGAGCGTTTTACAGAATGCATCGCGGCTTTAGGTGGTGCGGTGATTTCGGTCGAGTCGATTGGCAAAATTTGGATCGGCGATTGTCGTCAAGTCATCCTCTATCGAGCTAAAGCCAGCTTGCATACTCCCCATCACAACTTAAAGCAATATTGGATTAAGTATGGTAGTTTTCGGACAAGATTTGATGAGCAAGTTTAAAATAAGCTACCTACTCCCTTCCCAGTGAAAGATTAGACGTTGCGGCGCGGAGCGCCGCAACGATAATTTTTGGATTTTAATGTCTATTTTTATACTAGGAAGGGAGTAATTGGTAACTCGATCTGCGAAGATTGACATTATAACAATCTGTTTTCAAAGTCAAATTCTAATTAATTATATAAATAAACAAGATATGTCTGAAAGTATCGAAACTGCTCCTGTCGAGCAAGCAACCTTTGAAGAACTAGCCGAAATGATTGCCGAATTAGCGCAATACCGCGATCGCTTGGTTAACGAAACTTTGGCAATGGCACAAAAAGCAAAAATCATGAAAGCGCAGGCTCTCTCGCATCTAGAACCTAGCCTAGCTGAAATTGATCTGCAAATTCAGGGGCTGCGCCAACAGCAAGAAATTTTAAACTCTAAATAAATTGATTGACCAATATCGCAAACTTATGACTAGCCAATCTTTTAATCTAGAAACATCTATTAACGATGACCCAATTTTAATCGCTCAAGCACTCAACGAGGCCCTAATTGATGAAGTTAATGAACAGATTACTTTAGGAACTTTTGATGATTCAGACATAGAGTTGCTGCAAAGGTTGGTAAATGGTTTAGCCGATAAACGCGGATTAGTAAGACTGAGATTTGCTGAAACTTTAGCCGAAATTGGCGAGCCCGCGACACCTCTGTTAATTGAAGCTTTAGCTAACGATCCAAATGAAGTTATGCGTCGTGCTGCCGCAAAAACTTTAACTCTAATCGCCGATCCTACGGCGATTCCCACCTTACTACATTCCTTTTTAAACGATCGCGATACGGTAGTAAAAAATTCTGCCGCAGGGGCTTTGGCAAGAATTGGCAATGCTGCTGCTCCTGCTTTATTAGATATTCTCGCTTCTCCTGAACAACCTGAAGATACTAAAGGCTTGGCAGCATGGGCTTTAGCATTTATGGGTTCGGAAGCGGCTGAATATCTATATCAAGCTCTGGATTCATCTTCTCTCGATGTGCGTTGTGCGGTAATTGGGGCGATCGGTCGGGTTGCTCAAGAGCAGTCAGATGATAAATCCTGCAATATTTTAATTAATGCCTTGACCGATCCAGAACCAATTATTCGCAATGAAGCGGCTTCTGTATTAGGACAAGTCAATCATCTTCCCTCTGTACCACATTTGATTTTGGCGGTTCAAGATACTGATTTAGATGTCAGAAAAGCGGCGATTAATTCTCTCGGCAAAATCGGCGATCGCATGGCGATCGCACCATTACAAGCAGTCCTAAATGATCAACATGAAGTGGTGCGGGTTTTGGCGAGACTAGCGATCGCTCAGATCGAGCGCCAGTCGGAAGATGACGATTATTGATGTTTACGGAATCTACTCATTGCTGATTTATTGAATGATTACCGAAAGTAGCTTTCGAGGCTCTCCGCAAAATCCAAAAGAAATCTGGCTCAGACCAGAAGTTGGGGGTGAATCAGCTCATATCCTGCGGTTTTGATCCTCTCGTTACTGACTTGTAGGCTTTTGCGCCGATTACTCAGTTTAGAAGAGTCCCAATTCGCAGGTGGCAAGTTGTGACGAGAACAAACAAGCTTAACTTGTTCTTTGATTGTCATCTGACTATCGTCAACTAGGTTATAAATTCCATCAAGTTCATTGCACCGAATGAAGTCGATCGCGCCGATGATGTCATCACGATGAACCCAATTGATAAAGCGATCGCCCTTGCCTGGTATCGTCATGCCAGCTAAATTGCCAAACATGTTCAACAGCTCTCGTCCAGGACCATAAATCCCCCCCAGCCTCAAAATACAGACTTTCTGATGCTCGTTAGCAGCCTGTAAGATGATATTTTCGGACTCACAAATTACCTGACTTTTATGCTCCAAGGGGCTGACTGATGAGGTCTCATCAACCCAACTTCCCTGCCGATCACCATAGACAGAACAGCTACTTAAATAGACGATTTGCGTCAAGTTAGGCGTTTGCTTCAATACCTTGACTAAATTCTTGGCAGTGGCAAGGTAAGTCGCTTCATAAGCTACTTCACTAGCTTCCTGTGAGCCACTGGGTGCGGCACTTACGACCAATGTATTTTGACCTTGGAGTAGATCCTGTACAGCCGTGACATTATCTCCTCTCATCAAGACTACTTTGGAGAGGGTTGCCGAAAGGGAAGCGATTCGTTCCCTACTTGTAGTCGTGCCAGTAATACAGTGTCCCCGCCCTTCCCAGTAGTCAGCCAATGCGCTTCCCACGTAGCCGCAACCAAGAATAGCTATATTCTCGAAGATCGGACGGCGCTGAGCCTGCTGTCCCATTAGCTTTCGGAGATAATCCATGTTTAGCTCAGGGCTATTTTGGTCAGTGGAGTTATGCATTTTCCAAGGATCTCTAATGTTAACTTGTGTAAAGATTTGTTAACAGTTTAGTGATTTTCAATATTTAAGCACAGGGCGGATAACCGTCTATAGTGCTGTAGGTTGACTGCTATGGGTTATCAGTATTGAAGACTTGTGAATGAAAATTAGTTTAAACTCCAGTTCTAATTGGCTGCTTTTGCTGACTTAAACCCAGTTGTCATATCTAATCTCGATATGGCACTAGTTGCTGTTTCCCGCACGTAAGAATCTGCTGATTCATCATCAATAATTGCTTGCAATATATCAACGCCTCGACTATCGCCGATAGAAGCGATCGCATTTACCAACGAAACTGCCAAAGCAGGATTATCCGTTTCTTGTAAAGCTTCTATCAAAATATCCAAAATAGGCGCACCAATTTCACCCATCGCCATCACTGCGGCAATATTAACGACAGGATTAGGATCTTGCAAAGCTGTTTTTAAACCCTGTACACCTTCGACAGATAGTGGCTGATCGGGATGACAAATAACAACTTGTGCCAATGCTTTAGCGGCGCTCCCTCTTACGGTCACATTTTCACTATTAAGCATCGCTTCAACTAATGGCTTCACCGTCGCGTGACCGATTTCGCCGAGAGTTTTCACCGCCGCGCGACGGTAAGTTGTATCTTCATCATTGAGGATACTCATCAACTTAGCGATGGTTTCCTCATTATTATGGTTTTCCGCTAGTTCCCACATCGCTTGGTTGCGGAGATTGGGATTTGGATGTTTGAGTTGTTGGAATAGAACTTCAGACATAATTATTTTTAGCTTTAGTTTTAATTTTTCTTTGAATTAGCTTTTTCACGAATTAATAAATCGCTATCTTCACTTAGCAATTCGTAGCCACTGCGATCGCCAAATTTTTCAAGAGCAAGTAGAGAAGCATATTTTAAATCCCAGATTTGGGTGGTGAAACAGGCTTTGATTTCGGGAATGGCTCTGACATCTCCAATTTCGGCTAGGGCGATCGCGGCGGCGGCGCGGGACTTCTGGAACTGTGGCTGCTTATTATGCAGAGCTTCGATTAAGAGATCGTAAGCAGGAGCATATTTTAGCCAACCAAATAGTTTCATCACATGAAAATGAGCACCATAGTCATTGTGAGCTTCTTCGGCATAGGTTCCAAACAATGCGTCAGGTGCAACATCCGCATAATTGTCCAGAATTGTTTTAATTGCTAAATAGCAACGCCCAAAATCGGTTTCGTATAACTCACGCAATAGGAAAGATAATGCTGGTAAAGTATCGTAACTATGCACCAAAATCAAATCTTGAGGATGGTCGATTAAAGATTTTTCTAAATAAGGTTGCACATCAGAAAATGCGATCGCCCCTTCCCTAATTCCCTCTTCAGCTAACATCCTAATCCCGCGTAAGCGAAACACTAGAGAAACTGGACAGGTGGAAATATTGGGAATCGCCGCATAATACTTGGCATCGATCAAGTCTTGAACTGATAAACGTCTCGCAATCACACTCGCATTATGCAACAAATCAACGACTTTTTCCATTTCTGCATAGTCTCTAGTCAGGCGACAGACTGCGGTAATCGCGGCACTAGATAAAGGCAAATCAGTTTCATTCGTAAATCTGCGAATTCTCTCTAATGCTGGTTGGTAATCGAGCTTGGCTAAGGTTTGAATGATAACGCGATATGATTGGCTGGGTCTATCTAGCAGTTGGGCAATTTCTTCTAAGATTCCAATATCATTAGTACCAATTTCTCCGATCGCCCATACTGCATTTTCAGTTAAGAAGCAATCGGAATCAACAAGGCATTCACGAATAATCGGTAAAGACTGCGTGGCTTGAAGTCGTCCCAAAGTTTCAACCGACTTCCGCCTGACAATGCGATTATCCAAAGCATCATCGGTTTGCTGGATCGCTCGTATTAAAGCAGCGATCGCTTTATCTGACGAGAAATTAATTAAATGAGAAGCAGCAATATAGCGAGAATCTTCCTCACCAATTTGGTCTTGAGGTGTATCTAAAAGGGCGATCGCCTGATCTTCCGTTAAATTAAAAAAACTATTAAAACGTTTATCCATAATCCTTAAATTATATCAATCCCTAGCTAAGGATCGCAAATCAAATAACTTATGCACTTCAAAACCCAAATATGATTCGGCGGGCTTCGCCCGCCGAATCATATTTGGATTTTATTTAATTTGCGATCCTAAAGAATGTCATAAGGGACGTGCAGCTAAATAAAGTACCAATTAGCTAGGGCTAAACGACTTTGCTACCGTCAAGTAATTGGTACTTTATTTTCACGCATGTCCCTAAGCTGATCGGCATTTAAAATGCATATCAAAAACCAGAAGATGATTGTGCCGCGCTTTGCGCGGCACAATCATCTTGCAACTTAAAGGCGCATCAGCTTACAAAAAAAAAGGTAGGGGCAATTCATGAATTGCCCCTACCTTTTTTTTAAAGTATTTGACTAGGAAAGGGAGTTGATTGCATAGTCGAGCAATGCATTGTACTCAGTCAATGCTTGTGCAGACATGTCACGAGGGGCGCAACCACGGGTACGAGCAAAGCTCAAAGCTTCAACGTAAGGAGCAGTAGGCAAGCTCAATGCACGATAAACTTCGCGCTGACCAGCAATACCCCATTCGTCCAAAGGACCAGTACCGCCAACAACAAGGCTGTACTGAACTAGGCGAAGGTAGTGCTTGATGTCACGGGCACACTTGGACTTGAATGTATCGTTGGAGTTTGCTTCACCTGCATTGTTCAGGTAAGGGTACTTCTTGATACAAGCATCGTATGCTTCTTTAGCAACGTTATCAAGGTTAGCAGCTAGCTTTTCAGCCGCTTCCAAACGTGCTGCTGCACGTTGGATAGAACCTTGTACTGATTCGAGGTCAGAGGTGGTAGGAAAACGACCAGCTGCATCAGCAGAGGCAATTACGGTAGTAACAACGGATTTCATTTTAAATCTCCAAACTGGATTCTTTTTATACAGTGAGCTTAGTTTCAGTTAGATTGAGAAAATCTCAAATAGCTATTAATCAGCGGATGCTAATTAGAAGGGATTAATTAGCTAAGAGCTGCGATGATGCGATCAAAGTAGCTGGAAGCTTCAGCAACCAAGCTAGCACAACGATCTTCAGTTACGATCGTACCCATCTTGCGAAGTTTGGAACCTGCAAACTTTTCGCTAGGATTGTCTTGGATGTGAGCAGCAGCTTGTGCTTTCATGATTTGAACTGCACGAACTGTGGAGGTTGTAGGGACTCCCAAAGCAGAGTAGGTTTCTTTCAAACCGTTCAAACAACGATCATCAAGTACGGAAGAATCACCAGCCAATAGAGCGTAGGTGACATAACGTAAAACGATTTCAGCGTCACGTAAGCAAGCAGCCATGCGACGGTTAGGGTAGCAATTACCACCAGCTTGGATCAAGCCTTGGTTTTCGCAAATCATACCTGCTACTGCATCAGAAACCATGCAGCTTGCATTACTGGCGATCGCATTTACAGCATCCAAACGACGGTTACCGCTAGCAACGAATGCTTTAAGAGCATTGATGTCGCCTACAACGGAAGTACTAGCATCAGCTGAAACTACAGCTCTAGAAAAAGCGTCAAGCATTTCGCTCTCCTTAAAAAAGTGGATTTTAAAATTTATTACCTTTAATCGCTTGTTTTATAAAGCAATTAACCATGAATAAACAATAGAAGATAGAACGTAGTTAAGTCTCAAGTATAGAAAACTAAGCAACATTCCTTAACAAATGTGTTTAATGTTACAAGCTTTGCCTGAAATTCTTAACCAAACGGCAACATATCCCGTTTGATCATGCTTTTGATCAAATCGTCCTTAAATCGTCCTTAAATCATCATTTAGGATCGCAAATAAAAACCCAAAAGAGAGAGGCAGCGCTCCGCGCCGCCTCTCTCTTTTGGGTTTGTGTCCTAGCAAAGCGATGTAAGAACCTATAGCCCAAATAAGACCGCCAATATCAAGAAGCCAACGATACCAGCTCCAGCGTAGATAATACCTGCGCCAATTTTGCCGATAATTGCTGGTGGATTCTTTTGCCATTCCCAACGCAAATAATCCAATTTAGCAGCGCCTTTACCACCAGCAAAGACTTGCTTCGGCAAGCGATCGCGATAGTCAGCACCATAACGCGCCATGTGAGCAAAGGTGACATCACCTTTAGTGCTACTGGGCAAAATGCGACGACGTTGATAGGGGACGGTACTGTCACCAAAATTATGGAGATATTCATCGCTATTGAGTAACTCATCGACAAAGGCTTGGATGCCCTTAGTCGCGATCACAATTGACCAAGTAATTTTTTCGCGATCGCTATAGACATTACGCCCCAAAATGCGCTGAATACAAATCTCTGCAAAGCGATAGTTATTGTTGCAATCAAAAACTAGTCTTCTAAAAGAATCAGACAACACTAAGCCGCGAATGAATTCCCTGACCGTAATTTGCCCTGAGCGTAACTGCGATTCTAAATTCACTTGACGGTGATTAGAAAGCATCTGTTGTTCGTTATAGATCTGGCGATAGGCTGCCGCGATCAGGATATCTAGCTCAGAACCAGCCAATAGATTATCGGTGGTATAAATCCAAGGATGCTCATCGCTAGGAACTTCAAATCCAGCAACACGATGGTTTTGAGAGAGGGGATTGTATTCTAGAAGTGGAATTGACATTATTGTTTCTCTTGATGGTGTTTAAATTAACTTCCACGTAACATCAGTTAAAAGTTTTGCTTCGCAAAACTTTTAACTGACAATATCGAGGTTCTATCAACTATTGAAAACTCGACTGCGCCACTTATTAAGTCGCGCATCGCCGATCGCTGCGTATCGGCGAGCATCAGCAATCTGAGATTGCAACGCCGCAATCTGCTCAATCTGGTCTTCTTTTTGCTGTAATAATGAAGCCGAAACATCACTAATTACAGAGACAACAGAAGGATGCCAAGTATCTTTGAGATACGCAGCCCCAAGGGAAGCGACAGGACGCAAATCTGCAAGCTGTTTTTGCAAACTTTCGATTACGAGATCTTGATCGAGAAGAGTCTGCCGCAAAGCTTGCTCAGTCGCAAATTTTTCACTAGTTGCCCAAGATGAGGCGATCGGCGAGAGTTTAGGCTTAAAGACTTGGGCAAGGATGGCATCAACATCACTAACCTTGAGCTTGCCATAGGGTGAGTTTTGAATGATCGCTCTGGTCAATTGGGGTTTGTTGTTCGTGGCAAGATCCTTGTCGCTGCTAGAAGCACTTCGCAACAATTGGAGCATATTCGTGAATTCCAGCATCGATTGACTAGGCTGAGTGCTGAAGCCTCGGTAATAGGGAACGATCGCTTCACCAAAAGCAGTTTGATACTCATCACTATCCAAATATGTATCAATGTCTACCTCAAAGCCCTTTTGATCTAAAACGCTGCTGTGATAGCGCATTTCATCAAAATTATCGGGCGCACGTCCTAGCAGATGCTTGTAGTTGAGTTCGATCGCCCGATAACGATAGCAACTATCAAAGAACCGAGCGCGATACAATTCAGACTTTGCCAACTGACGCACAAATTCACGGACACTCAATTCACCACCCTTAAATTGCGATTCGGCAACGGTTAGGCGCTCACTCTCCATCACATGAGCATTGCCTAAAACCTGACGGTAAACTGCACGAATGACAACTTCGATATCTGCATCTGAAGAACCTGCATAGAACTCGACGGGTTCTGTTTCTTTGAAGGGGCGGTATGCCTCATAAAACTGCTGTTGGCGTTCTGCGCTAGCAGCCACTGTTGGCGCAACTGGTTTGAAAGAGCGATCGGGAGATTGGCTCTTTGTCCCAAAAACTTTGGCTAAGAGTAGATTTATATCGGTAATCGCCGCAGGACGGGGCCATTGTGAAGGTGCGCCTTGGAGGGGTGCGATCGCACTGGGACGATTTTTTAAAATAGAGGCATTTAGGCGAGAGCGATTTTGGTGATTGGGATCTTTGTCGCTGCTGGCTGATCCGCGCAATAGTTGAAACATATGCGTAAACCCGACCATCTTTTTACCCATCTGGGTTTTATGCCCACGATAAAAAGGTACGGTATCTTCTCCAAATGCTTCTTGATATTCATCACTATAGATATAAGAATCAATCTCAGATTCAAAGCCTCCGCGATCGAGTAACTGAGAATGTTCGGCGATTTCTGCGGCGCTTTCAGGAGCGCGACCGAGCAAATGCTTGAAGTTGAGTTCGATTAATCGCAGTCGCGAACATGGCTCAAAAAACCTTGCTCGATAAAGCTCCGACTGAGCAACCTGCCGCACAAACTCCCGTACAGAAATATCACCTTGTCTCAGTTGGGATTCGGAAACAGACAACCTCTCGCTTTCCATCACATGAGCGTTGCCGAGCACCTGTTGATACGCCGCTCGAATCACCAGATCCACATCAACATCAGAGTGCTTTTGCCAAAGTTGAATCGGTTCCGTTTCATCGAATCTGCTAACCCCAAGGTTTGCTTCTGGATTTACCAGTGGATTTATAAAAGTAGTTACCATGTTAAATAGCTTGTTGGTGTGTTAATGAGTTCTACAGCACTTTGCGTTCAAACTTGAACCAGTAAATTTTTTGAAATGGTTACTTTACAACCCTTTTAAAGAATTTACTGTGGTTCGTTTGATCGAAATCTGCTGTAAGTTAATAAAAAATTTAAATGAAAATAAATTATTTAAAAAATTATCTAAAAAAGTACCAAAATCTTGTGTTTATTAAGCTTGATCGTCAAATCTTGTCCGAAAATTGCCATATTTAATCCAATATTGCTTTAGCTCGTGATGGGGAGTGTGCAAACTCGCTTTAGCCCGATAAAGAACTACTTGCCGATGAGCACCCATCCAAACTTTACCAATTGAATTTAGGGAAATCATGGCTCCACCTAAGGCGGCAATACACTCAGTGAATCTTTCGATCGCTGAATAATCTACCGTTTCAAAGATGAAGAAATTGCCCGAACAAATGACATGACGGCTCCGTATCCAAGATTGCATCTTCTTCGCAGCAATGGGTGGCAAAATTGCCACGGAACGGGTAGCGATCGCAAGGCTCATAACTCAATAGGCATAAAAGAGTAAAGGGGAAACTGTCCTGCCAATTGGCAGGACAGAAAAGATTGGAGTAATAAAGATCAGAGCTTATGCAACTTCGGTAATACTGACGATTTTGCCAGAAGTACGATTAATCCGTTGGATTTGGGAAGTCATATTGTCACCTGCAACTAGATAAGTACTCATGCTGACGCGGCGACGTGTATCAAATTTAGAACCCTGTACCACAATCTTGAAGCGTTTCTTGTTCGCTTCACCCGATCCAGCCAAACTGACACTAGCAGGAGCAATTTTGTTACTGGCATTGGTCGCAACTTCATAAACCAGTTGCGAAGACTTCACCGCGCTGCTGATTTGTGAGGGACCGCGATCAAGAGCAAACATCCGATTAAAGGTGACTTGGCTCTGTCCTGCTTGGGTTTTACTGCGACTAGAAGGAACAAAATTCTCGCCAAAAGCACTTTGGTATTCATCGCTATCGATGTACGAATCAATTTCTGCGTCATAGCCTTCAGCGATGCAGCGAACGATATGCTCAGAAAGCTCGGCTTGCGACTGCGGCGGACGACCGAGGAAATGCATGAAATTCAATTCTACAAATCGGTAGGGAGCGCATGACTCAAAATAACGAGAGCGATAAAACTCAGATTTGCCCACTGCGCGAACAAATTCGCGTACCGATAGACTGCGATCGCATAACTGTGACTCAGCTTTGACCAATCGCTCGCTTTCCATGACATGCGGATTGCCTAAAACCTGTTTATAAACTGCCCGAATTAGAGCTTGAGTATCTTCCGAGGAACTGTTAGCACATAGTTCTACAGGATTAGCATTAATCACGATGCTGCCCATTGAAAGCCTCCAAATTTAATTGTTTTTTATAATCATTTCTTATGTCCTAGATACTCCCATATCAAAAGTAAGGAAACTCGTCAGTAAATTGCAAAGCAATAAATCTTGATTTTCTGTAATATTTATTTGAATTAGCCAGCTCAATTTTGTGATAAGTAGGAAAGCATAAATAAACCCAAAAAGCTGTGGCGCACGCGCAGCTTTTTGGGTTTTAAGGTTTCTTTTGCCTACCTACTCACGTCAAAACCGTTAATCCCAACGAGAACAGAAGTTACAAGATTGCGTGACGACTCAAGTGACATCCTCCCGACGCTCAACTGAGTACAGTTAGAGCGCGGGCTTCCCGAAGAAAGCTCTTTTACAGGAGACTCGTACTTTGAGCTTTACGTCCGAAGATACAGGTCATCGTCTTTTGGACTCACTGCACCAGTTT
>JBDNJN010000234.1:0-2784 GCA_041687725.1 Pseudanabaena sp. | reverse complement strand
TTTTGCTTTAGCTTTAATCAGACCATTTTTCCTGATCTTTGCTCCTTAGTTCAATCTTATTTTCTCTCCCAATATTTATCTCTTGCCTTTTTCTACAATCTTTACCCTCTAACCCTTTCCGAAAATGAAACCACCCTGCCTCTCCCTCAGGGAGAGGGGGTGAGGGCAGCACTTAGCCTAATAGAGCTTCGATATCTTTACGCAATTCTGCACTTTCAGGCGCAACGCTGGAAGAATAATACTTCACAACTTTACCTTCTTTATCGACCAAGAACTTATTGAAGTTCCATTGCACTTGGCTGCCTGTAGTTTCGGTGAGATATTTGTAAGCATCTGTCATGCCAGCACCGCTTACTTTTACCTTGCTAAACATATCAAAGGTGACATCGTAGGTGAGAGAGCAGAAGCTCTTGATTTCTGCTTCAGATGCTGGTTCTTGTGTGCCAAAGTCATTGCTAGGAAAGCCAAGAATCTCAAGCCCTTGTTCTTTATATTCACGATAAAGAGATTCTAGCCCTTTGTACTGCTTGGTGTAGCCACATTTAGAAGCAACGTTGACAACTAGGGCAACTTTACCTTTGTACTGAGCGAGATCGACTGGTTGACCATCAATGTTTGTGATTTTGAAATCGTAAAGTGTGGACATATTTTAGATTCGTTTTTAGAGGTGTTTTTGGGATTGCTATAGTTAGAAAGACTTATCTAGCATTTTGCGGCGATTTGAATGGCAAGTGTAATTATCCTAATTGGTGTACCTGCAAGTGGTAAATCTAGCCTCGCGGAATTGATGCTACGTGCTTCTAGTAAAGATGACGAAACCAATATTCAGGCGCTCACGCATGGGCAAGCCCAATTAATCAGCCCCGATCGCATTCGTGCCAAATTATATGGCTCAACGGCTATTCAGGGTAATTGGGCTGAGATTTGGGCGCAAGTACAACAGGAATTTATAAATGCCGCAAATTCGCAACAATCTGTAATATATGATGCCACAAACTATAAACGAGAATATCGTCAAAGTATTATTGCCCTTGCCAAAGAGCTTTGTTTTAGCCCAATTACAGGGGTTTGGCTGAATGTGCCGCTCTGGATTTGCTTATCGCGTAATGAAAATCGCGATCGCGTAGTCCCTGACGATATCGTAGTAGAGATGTATCGCACTTTGTCCTATAACCCTCCTAGCCTCAGTGAAGGCTTCGATCGCCTCTTGTTTCGCGATCAAAAATCAGATAATGAATGGATCGACTGAGCCAAAAAACTGTAGCGATCGCAATTTCTTGTGCTAACATCTGACCGTTAAAAAAAGTGAAAATGGGGTGTAGTCAAATGACAAAGATTTTGGTAATAGCAAAAATATCAAGGGCGATCGCCAAAAAAACCTCTAAGGCTCCCTCTCAAACTTTCTCTAAGATTTTTTCTAAAGCTTTATTAGCGATAACGATTAACGTAGCGAGTTTATATGCAGTCAGCTATGGCGCGATCGCCAATACAAATACGATTAACTTAGACAGTCATAAATCCGTCACATCAGCAAATATTCGCCTTGCCCGTAAACCATCTTCAAGTTCAGATAATCGCATTAGTTCCACCCTAATTGATAACCAAGGCAGACTATGGATCGGCACTTGGCAAGGTTTAATGCAACTCGATCAAACATCTGGAATAGCGATCGCCTCTATATCCTTACCAAATTCTACGGTTACCGCCCTATTAGAAGATCGGCGTGGTTATTTTTGGGTCGGTACGACTTCAGGGCTTTATCAAATCGAACCTAGCACAGGCAAAATTGAAAACATCGCCATTCAACTATCTTCAAGTCGGATTTTAAGCCTAGCGATGGATCGGGCGGGATTTATTTGGGTTGGTACAGATCAAGGGATTACGCGCATCAGTCCTTATAATGCCGAAACCTATGCCAGACTTCCTGATATTCCGGGGACAGCCGCGAATGTGATGCAGATTGACAATGCTGGCAATATTTGGGTAGGTACACTAAATGGCTTGATTAAAATTAATCCGAATACAGCAAAAATATCGGCGCGGATTCCCTTTGTATCAGGGCAAATTGTCCAAGCTCTAGCCGTCGATCCATCGGGCAAGATTTGGGCAGGAACACCTCGCAATGTAATTGAAATTAATCCGAACACCAATAAAGCGATCGCCCGCATTAATCCTGTAACTGGGCGCGATATTGTCGCCCTTGCCAGTGACAAAAATGGTGAACTATGGATCGGCATGAGAGATGGTTTAGTCCTTGCCAATACTAACAATGGGGCAATTACCGCATCTATCTATAATTTGCCAAGTAGTTCAGTGATCAATTTGCTTGTCCACAATCAACAGGTATGGATTGGAACTGAGCAAGGATTGGGTAAAATCAGTGCCAATCTCAAAAAGTCAGAAATACCAAATGCAAACGCTATATTAGTTTATAAAGTGCAGAAATAGACGAAAAAATGGATGCTTTATTCGCAAAACTGTCCGAAATCTTCACAGCCCAAATTCTCGATGTCGGCGGTAATAAGTTTTCGATCGCGGCCATCATTCTTTCGCTAAGTCTGATCGTGCTCACTTTTTTTGCGGCAAATCTGACTAGTGAAATGATTCGGCGATCGCTATTAGTGCGGCTGCGGATCAATCGCGGCTTACAGAATAATACGACAGATTGAAAGCTCAGCGTCTTCAGACCTGAGATGAAAATCGGACGAGCGAATTTATTCGCTTTAGTCTTTTTAGATCCCCATAAACAGCAAAGTTATGCTATAGTATTGAGAATAAGATTTG
>JBDNJN010000026.1:0-3695 GCA_041687725.1 Pseudanabaena sp. | reverse complement strand
CTTATATCCTGTATAGGTTTTTGTAGTTAAAGTTAAGATAATTGTCCATTTTCGGGGCATCGAACCCCTCAATGGACTCGCTTTCATCCCGTCGCTCACCCTTGTAAACGGTTAGAGCGCGGGGCTTCCCGCTTGTTAAGCTAAACCAAACATGGGTGTGGTTGATTGGAGTATTAGCGCTACGACTATTACCTTGAGTGCGATCACTCTCGAAGAAATTATTTTCGGACTTACTGCAAAACCTAACCCGAAAATCCAATCGTGGTTTCAACATTTCCTGAGAACTTATTGCCAAATACTTTCCATTACTCCTGAAATTGCCCAATTTGCTGGTGAACTACGCGGAAGATTTAGAAGTCAAGGAATCACGAGATCTCAAGCAGATATACTCATTGCGGCTACTGCTAGAATTCATCAGCTAACCTTAGTGACTCGCAATATTCGTGATTTTGAAGGGTGTGGAATTTCGCTACTTAACCCATTCAGTGAATAATTCACGGCGATAGGCTTTTGCTACACTGACTTGTGTATATGCCCTAAGTTTTAAAGATAGTTAATTATGACTAAAACCGCCAGTAATTCGGGAAATGCGATCGCAATAATTTGGCATCGGCGCGACTTGCGAATTGATGATAACCCTGCGCTGAGTGAAGCGATCGCCCAAGTTGGTGATCGGGCGTTAGGAGTATTTATATTTGACCCTGATATTCTCGATAATGGCGTGACTGAGGGTAGCAAGGTTGACTTCATGTTGGGCTGTTTGCGGGAGTTGCAAGCCAACTATCGCCGATTGGGGAGTGATTTATTATTCATGCATGGTGAGCCGATCGCTTCGATTTGTGAATTAGCCAAGGCAGTCAATGCGAGTCATGTGTTTTTTAATCAAGATGTAGAGCCTTTTGCGATAAAGCGCGATCGCGAAGCAACTAGTGCTTTGCAAGAATTAGGAATTAAAGTACAGAGTTTTATTGATATTGGTCTGATTGCTCCCGATGCGATCGCTACCCAAGCAGGAGAACCTTACAAGGTTTACACTCCATTTTGGCGAAACTGGCAAAGCAAACCGAAGCCGAAACCTTTTGATGCTCCCAAAGAATTAACAGGCTTGGCAAGTTATGAGAATTTACCTGTAATTCCCTTACCTAGTTTGCGCGAACTGAAATTTATTAACGATATTACTTTGCCAAAATCTGGTGAAGCCGCCGCTTTAGAATTATTAGCTAGCTTCTGCAATGGTAATGGAATTTTGCGCTATCAGACAGGACGTGATCTTCCCGCCCATGCAGGGACATCGACACTTAGCCCACATTTGCGATTTGGGACAGTGGGAATTAGGCGAGTATGGGAATCGGCGATCGCCTCTGAACAGATGGTGCGGAGTGAAGAAGAAGCGACAGGAATCACCACTTGGAAACAAGAACTCGCATGGCGTGAATTCTATCAGCATGTTCTCTTTTACTTTCCCAAATTAGAAACAGGTGCATATCGTCCGCAAATGCAAAATTTTCCTTGGGAAGATGACGAAGAGAAGTTTGTGGCTTGGTGTGAAGGTCGCACAGGCTATCCAATTGTTGATGCGGCGATGCGTCAACTTAACCAAACAGGTTGGATGCATAACCGTTGTCGGATGATTGTGGCGAGTTTTTTAACCAAAGACTTGATTATCAATTGGCAATGGGGCGAGCGCTATTTTATGCAGAAATTATTAGATGGCGATCTGGCGGCAAATAACGGCGGTTGGCAATGGAGCGCTTCTAGTGGCATGGATCCAAAACCTTTGCGGATTTTTAATCCTGCGTCGCAATCACGAAAATACGATCCTGAAGGTGAATATATTTTGCGCTGGTTGCCAGAATTGCAAGGTTTAACTACGGCTGAGCTATTAAGTGGCAACATTCCACCGCACCAGTGCAAAAAACGCGATTATCCTCTACCAATTGTCGATCACAGTATTCAGCAGCAAAAGTTTAAGCAGATTTATAAGGATTGCAAAATATAGAGAAAATTGGCAGGATTTGCGATCGCGATTAATGTCACAGCAGATTGCGAACAGACGAACCACAACATTTTTGAAAAAGCCCCGCGAAGCGGGGCTTTTTCAAAAAATCTGGGTTTGGTTTCATCGCAAAGTGCTGTAATTTGTTTAAAATGAATATGATGGAGAATTGATTACTTCGCCAATTTCTTGAGGAGTTGCACCAATCTCTAATAACGTATTGATAATTAGATCCAAGGAAGAAGAAGGATCTCCTGATTCCATCTTAGCAACTCTAGACTGGCTAGATTTGATTTTTTTCGCGAGAGCCTGCTGCGTTAATTGTTGTTTAGTCCGCAGTTTTTTCAGATATCGGCTAAGAGAGAGCCTCATCTCAATCAATGCCGACTCTTGGGGAGTCAATCCCAAAAATTCATCTACAGTGACACTTTGCCATCCTGCTTCTTCTAATCGGCGACGTTTTTCTGAATTCATAGCTTATGCTCGCTCAATATAATTTACTTTGAATAAAGGGGAATCAAGAGATATATCGTAATTTCCATCAGTTTATAGACTCAGCATGGACTCAAAAATCCAATAATATAACATTCAACTTAGTGTCAAGCTTCATCGTAAGAGTTTACCAAAAAGTAAATGATCCCATTACTTAAGAAAATTGCTGCTATAGGAGTGGGCGATCCCAGTGATTTCTAAGGTAAATAAAGGATCGATTATTTTTTGACTGTCTCTAACGTTTTATTCTTTTTTGGCAATTATCAATAACTTGCTTAGGAGTTTTTTGCGTTTTTTTATTGAATACTTCTAAAATCAAGACGGTATCTGAATCAATACGGTAGACAATCCGCCAATTTCCTTCTCCAATACGCAGTTCATGGCAGTTCTTACCAATACTAGGCATAGGACGAGAATATGGCATTGAGAGTGATTCGCCTTCTTGGACTTTTCTAAGCAAAAATCCCGCTTCATGTCTTGCTTCGCTAGAAAATGGCGGAGTTTTAATCTCTCCACTAAGCACAAAAATTTCCTTAGTCATTATATTTTTTATATTAGGTTTCTGAGTAGTTAAGAAAGAACCTTATATATTTGTTCTTACATCTCTGATGCCTAAATACATATAGATCAAAGAAGATTTCATCACGCTTAGTTAAAGCGATTTCAATACAAACTTGTAGTTTTTACCTACAAATCAACTTTATACCAAATTTGACATAAATATAATACCATATTAGTAATCTCTATCTGAGGATATAGCTGTCGCCACTTGTTTTAGAACAAAATGAAAAATCAAAAAAATGGGGGGCAGCGTGATAGCAGACGAATAATATCGCCAAATCATTTAAACCAAGGGAACTTCAATCATAATTTCGCAAAAATCAACAAAACGTGAAATATACGCCCTCTAATTTCTGAGCGTAGGTCACTGCTAGGCTGTTGACTTTGCGCCTTTTTAGGCTATTTTGGCTCATACAACTTCTATGTCGTCAAGTAAGTCCGAAAATAAGGTTTTTCTTTTCGACAGCATAGATTGACCAAAAGCTTCAGCTAACCAGGCCTCAACATCAGGGCAACCGCACACGTTTCTTAACATTTTAATTTAGCTCATTTTCGGGAACGAGTTTTCTGGATTCCAGCGATTGAAGCTCGAAAATATCTTTGTAAAATCTTGATCAAGAATTTTAAATGGCTTGTTTTCTCTTGT
>JBDNJN010000233.1:0-2538 GCA_041687725.1 Pseudanabaena sp. | reverse complement strand
CGCGAGTTTCGCACTAAATCTGATGAAATTGGTGCTTTCCCTTATGAGACTAGTTGCTTAACTGTCTTTTTCCTCGTCGTTGAGCGGGATCATGCTAAACATGACCGTAAATCTGTGGCGAAAAATTAATGACACTAACCTAAATGAAACTATTTTTGATTTTCTGATGGCTGGGATTGCTGTGCATTCAACATTTCTACCGCCTTCGCGATATTTATCGCATCGAGATCGGTAGCGTGGGATTCGATGATTTTCCCCTTTGACTCAACCAGAATCGGATTAACGGGACGATCCTTTGCTTGTAGAGTCATCCTGTCCGAGCCTTTTTCCAAACTAAACTTGTAATTCCCTTTACCATCAGGACGCTCAAAGGTGACTTGACTGCCATTGTCCTGACCCTGTATTTGTAACAGTTCTCGACAATCATGGGCAAGTTTGAGATCTCGTTGCTCGTCATTAGCCTTGTCCGTAGAAGTTTGGGGAATTTCGTTACCACGCTTGCTTTCTGAGCTAGTCTCCTTCCCTAGTTTACCCAAATCATCAAACATCGATAGAGCTAAAGCTTGAATTCGGGCTGCATAATTAACTTGATTTTGCTCTTGAGCAACAATACTAGCTACCCGTTGAGCTTCATCAGTACCTGAATCGGGATTACTGCTTGGTGCATGAGACAAATCCCATTCTTCATCGAATATGTCATCTTTGTCTTCCATCATAAAATCCGTCAAATTAATTGGATAATTCTCTCGTTCAGCGATCGCTAAAATGTTGACGACATGAATATCGACAAGCTGATTAAAAGCAGTGATAAACAGGGCGACATCAACATCAGGATTAGCGGTAATCATCGTATTTTCCTAATGTTCTAGCTGTGGCTTAACAGGCTCTACTTTCAATCGTGGCAATTTGTCAGCCGCCGATGCGGGTTGACTCATGCGCTGAAAGATATGCTTGAAACTAGCCAAATCTTCTGGTGTCATTGACTGAGAAGTAATTTGACCTTGATCAGTACGCAGGATGTTTTCGCCCATATCATTAGCGATCTCAACATCGCCATCTTGATTTCTTTTCAAGGTGTAATTTTCACCTTGAAAAGTTTCTTTCCCTGTCTGGCTGAGGAAATTATCGACAACGACAACACCTCTAGAACCAGCAGGAGATAGATCGCCCATCTTGGAGATCGTGGTGGGATAACCCTGATTTTGGGTCAGATCAGCCAGATCGATATTGGTGGTTTGAAAAGCAGTTTGAGTAAAGTCGATTTGCTGATCGAGGGTGGTGCGGTCAGCACTAAAAACCGCCCGATTGTTTGCCAACTCAAACTTAGCAATCTCACGACCACCTAGATCGGCGATCGCATAGATGTTGTCTTCGGTCTGAATCCTATAGGCTTCTGCTTCATATTTGCCATCGACACCCAACTTGGTAACTAAAGCCACTGAGACAGCCGCCATCACCTGTTGTCTAAAATCATCAAACAATAAAGGATTAGAATGCCCCAACTCGGCAAGGAATTAAAAATATGAGGGTAAAATATCCTTTTTCTATGATGCTTTTATTTTATTGCCAGACCATTTTCATTGTTTGTGGACTTTACCCTCTAACGATCACGATTTCTCCGTAAGATTGCGATTAATCAAAACCTATGTAACTAAACATTATGGGCAAGCATTGGGAGTTAATCAGACAATTTCTCAATCACGACAAAAGCGAGGGGAAAGCAATCTTTGGCAGCGTCGTTTTTGGGAACATTTAATCCGTGATGAGAAAGATTTTGCGCCACATTGCGATCATGTTCATGACAATCCAGTGCGACATGGTTTATGTGAAAACGCTCACGAGTTGCAATATTTCAGTATCCATCGGTTTATTTCTTAAGGAGTTTATCCCCGATCTTGGGGATGTGGCGATCGCAAAGAAAAACCTCAAAGCTCTTGGGATGATTAAAAACAACAACCATAGCGTGTTTTAGTGTCAGCGTAACGCACTGATTTACAAGGGGATAGAGTGCGTTACATTTCATTAACGAACTCTAAAAGATTGGTAATCTCACTGAATTTTGAAAAAAAAACTTATTTGTACGAACGAATGATCAATTAGCTGTATTTCGGCTTTGCATTATTTTCGCATCACGTAACACTTGGTTTCGCTTCTCTGAATAATTAAATTTAAAGTCCTGAAGGACTCCAGAACAGATTTTTACTTGAGTATCATTCATAACTAATCCATCCTGTATGCAAAAACTAGTCTGTTCTAGAGTTCTGAGACGATAAACTTGTTCAGAGAAAACGACAGAATTCACTATATCTAAATCTCTGGCATTTGTTTTCGGTATTTTTTGTGTTAAGAACCATGTAGATGTAATTAACAAATCTGCTCCATCTGGCTTGTGATGAAACTCGTTCTAAATTAGTTTGTGTTTGATAAAATAGGAGAAGTGGACGAATTGAGAGAAAAAGTCCTATGGAAAAACGCAAAGCCCGAACAACATCAGGAGATAAAACGATCTGTCTACCGATGCCACCAAATGTTGAGTAT
>JBDNJN010000232.1:0-9414 GCA_041687725.1 Pseudanabaena sp. | reverse complement strand
TGTTCGCTGACTTTGATCTCTATTGTTTTCGGGGCTGACATCTCTTTTTCCTCCTACTCACTCTCCCTCTATTATCGCCTGTTTTTTCCTGCTTCTCTTCTAATCTTTACGTTTCGTTACTTCAGCCAGCGTGTACTAGAATGAGGTTTATAATTTTTGATATTTCGCGCGATCGCCCTTTTAAAAAACGATTGAACCTGTACTAAGAAAATTTACACAAAAGAAAAGAATAAAGTAGTGGCAATTCATGAATTGTCTTTTGTACCTCAGTTCATCCATTTTTAGTTGATTGATCTCTCAGAACAAGGCTTCTATACTACTGCAAATTTCCCATTCACCCTAGTTTTGCTATCTTGTTTTACCATGGTATCTCTTGCTTTGAAACGCCTACATTTGATTGCTTCGCGATATCAAATCTATTTATATTTACTGCTCGCGCTTTCGAGTGGTGTGCTTTTACCAATTCAAGCTACTTGCAATGCCCAACTAGCCCGATCGCTCAATTCTGTTCCCTTAGCGGCGAATATTTCCTTTATCGTCGGTACATTAGTTTTAGTACTACTGATCGCGACGCAAAAATTTGGTCATCCTAATTGGCGAGCGATCGCGAAAGCCCCGAAATGGAGCCTGATCGGTGGTGTGCTAGGTACTTGGTATATCTGCTCTAGTACTTATTTCACCTCGGTGCTAGGCACTACCCTAACTTTGGGATTGGTGGTCGGAGGACAATCCCTTGTTGGCATTATCGTCGATCATTATGGCTGGTTAGACTTACCCAAACATCCCCTCACCCGCAATCGTCGCTTCGCGATCGGTCTATTAATTGTCGCTATCTTCTTTCTCGCTCAATCTTAATAAATATTATGGATATGCTCATTGCTTTGATTGGTGCGGGTTCGGGAGGTAGCTTTTTAGCGATCGGTGCAACCGCAAATACTCGATTGAGAAAAACCTTAAAGTCTTCGATCGCGGCGGCGGCGATTAACTTTGCGGTTGGTTCGCTGACCCTGACCCTCCTAATCCTACTAGGAATTTTTAGCCCGCAAAATTTGAATCGACTGCCTCAAGCGCCTTGGTGGGCATTTTTAGGCGGATTACTCGGTGCTGTCTATGTGACGTTAAACACGATTATCATTCCCAAATTGGGACTAACGACAGCAGTTCTCGCTGTGGTATGTAGTCAGATGAGTAGTTCTCTCTTGATCGATCAGTTTGGATGGTTTGGAGTTACGCCACATCCCATTAATGCTTTTAGAATTGTGGCAATTGTGTTGTTATTGATTGCCGTAGCGCTCACTCAATTTGATGGCGGCGATCGCGAAAGTACACTATGATTCCTCTTAGCTACAGCAAATTCCGATCAAACCCGCCACAAGTCTAGTAATGTAAAGACATCACCAAAGTTAAATAATATATGGCAGCATATTCGCTTGATTTACGAAAAAAGATATTAAGTGCATGGCAAAACAAAGAAAATACCCAGAGGGGTATAGCTAAACGATTTAAAGTTAGCTTGGGTCTTCTGAGTTTAAGGTGATGAGGTCTGCTAATGAGAAAGGCAAGCTAAAAGTCTAGAGCGAAAATTAACAAAATTTACAAACCCATAAGCCTGACGCTTGATCAACTTAATTCGATTATTAATACCCTCCATAACACCGCTAGTGGTGCGGTGTAAAAAGTAGTTACAAATACCGTCTAAATGTGTAGTAATAGTTTCGAGAACTTTACCATAAACACTATGGGCTTTTTTAATCCAAGCTTGTAATTGCTCATGTCCTTCTTCAGGAGTTTTGCAAGTCTCAAAAATATTTCTGAAATCTTCCTTTAAATTATAAGCCAATCGCAACCGTTTGGACTTCTTCAGAATATCTTCCAACTTAATTTTTTGTTCTTCAGTCAAATCAATCTTGTTTTTTAATAGAATAAATCGACAGCCCTTGATCGTAATTTTTGCTTGTTGGCGAATCTTATTTAACTCCTTAATAACAGGCTGCATTACATGAAATCTATCAATTACAGTCTTAGCATTTGGAAATATGACTTTCACAACTTTTGGAAATCCTCCCCACATATCTACGCTCACTTCTTCTACTTGTTCTCTTATCTCAAGTGGTTGCTGTTTAACGACTTCAATGATTTCTTCTTGTTTATGACTGTTGATAACTTCTAACAATTTACCCGATTCAATATTACAAACAACTGTCACGAAATTGCCCTGTCCTTTCTTTTGGCTTACTTCATCGATACTAATCCGTCTTGCTCCTTGCCAATTATCCTTTTTTTTAGCTCAAACTGACGCTTGAAAATTCCTTGTACTTGATCCCAACTTAATGATTCGTCTCGCCTAGCCTGTTCAATACTCGTACTTTGTACCCGTTCATAAATGTACTCTTCATATCTCTGGGTGTATCTTCTTTCCCAGTCAGTAAATGTCAAGCGCTCTGTAAAATATCTTTGACAATGTTGACAATAAAATTGACGACGTGGCGTTTCTAAATACACCTTTTTACCAAATATTGACAAATCTTGTATCAATATTGGTCGATTTTGATGTAATTCTTAGCTGATTTGGTTGCAGTGTGGACAGATAGCTTTCTCATGTAAAAACCGAAGTTTTAAAGTTATTTGATGCTCCTCTTTGGTCATCCTATCCACTGTTGTATCAGCAATATTTAACAAACTATATAGGTTTAAGTCCATAGCGCTTAACTGTTATATTTGTATTGTGCTATACACTATACACCCTAAACCTAGAAGAGCCACTTTCAAACACTGTTTGGTAAAATTTCAGCATTATTTATTAGATAGATCGTATTTTTGATTTCTTGACCTATCTTTTTTTATCACATATTCTCGTGCTTTAGTCTGTGCCTACCTTTTGCTACCCATTGTCACCCCGTCAGGCTTCCACGTAACATCAGTATAAAAGCTAAAAAAGATTTTTATCTATCAAAAAAGCGTTTCTTTTGTTTTTTAACCTTTCCTTAAACATAGCTTAGCCTCGCCTTATTGGGAACTTTCAAGACTCCTTCTAAGATTGGAATGAGTTAATGAAAAATCTGAGATAGTAAGTTATGTCAATATTTTTGAACAAGGTTGGTAGTGCCACTAGCACAACTGCCTCAGAAATTCCTGCTTTCGATCCTGCTAGTAAGCGCTTGTTCGTTGTGGCGGCTTCTACGGTCAATGTTTATACTGTCAGTAATACAGGTGGGCTAACGGCTGCTACAGATTTGGTTGTCGGTTTTACCGCACCTGCTGGAACTACGATCGCTCCAAATAGCGTAGCCGTCAAAAATGGCTTAGTTGCAGTTGCCTACGATGTTCGCAATACTGCACCTCCTAACACCATTCAAAGGGGGCGAGTTAGCTTCTTTAGAGCTGCTGACGGTGTATTTCTGAACTCTGTTGAAGTTGGCTTCTTGCCAGATATGCTCACCTTTACCCCAGATGGGACTAAGGTATTGGTTGCCAATGAAGGCGAACCTAATGAAGACTACTCCAATGATCCTGAAGGCTCGGTAAGCGTTATTTCGATTAATAGCGTAAACCTTACGACTGGGACTTTGAGCGCTACGGTTCAAGAGGCAAACTTTAATGCATTTAACGCTCAGAGAGCTGCTTTGACTGCTTCTGGCGTAAGGATCATCGGCGATCGCACGATTGGTGGCGTTCCAGTTGTGGCTACGGTCTCACAAGATGTCGAACCCGAATATATTGCAGTTTCAGGCGATGGCTTGACTGCTGCTATTACTTTACAAGAAAATAATGCGATCGCTATCCTCAACATTGCGACAGCCACCATCACCAGTATTAAACCTCTCGGTCTTAAAAACTTCAACCTGCCAGGTAATGGACTCGATGCGAGCGATCGCGATGTAAATGGTACATCAAGCGGCGGTGGTAAGATTAATATTGTCAACCAGCCTGTATTTGGTGCGTATCAGCCTGATGCGATCTCTAGTTTCGTTTCTGGTGGTCAGACCTTCTACGTGATCGCCAATGAAGGCGATGCTCGTGTACGTCCGAATGCTGGTGGCATCATTGCTGGGCAAGGTGAAGGCGGTATCTTCAACGAAGAAGTTCGCGTTAGTAGTAGCAGCTATGGTCTCGATCCAACAGTTTTCCCTAATCCTGCGGATCTGAAGCTCAATCAAAATCTTGGTCGTCTCACAGTTAGCAATAAATCAGGCGATACTGATGGCGACGGTGACTTTGATCAAATTGTCACCTTTGGTGGTCGTTCATTCTCAATTTTGGATGCAAGCGGAAATATCGTATTTGACAGTGGCGATCAGATAGAGAGACTCACTGCACAATTTGCTCCTACGCTATTTAACGGCGATGGCACAACCAGTGGATTTGATAGCCGCAGCGATAACAAGGGACCAGAGCCTGAAGGCGTTGTTACAGGTGTGATTAATGGTCGCACCTATGCATTTGTTGGACTAGAACGTGTTGGCGATGTGATTGTTTATGATGTAACCACACCCACTGCACCAACTTTCGTTCAGTACATTAACACCCCTGAAGATACTCGTGTTGAAGGTTTGGCTTTTGTGTCAGCTACTGACAGCCCGACTGGTAATCCTTTGTTGATTACTGCTGCTGAAGGAAGTAACACAGTTGGTGTCTTTAATATCCAAACTAACTTCTCTTTACAAATTCTCCATGCTTCAGATTTTGAGGCGGGTGCTTCTGACCTTGATAATATCCTTGGCTTCTCGGCAATTATCAACAAGTTTAAGAGTGCTTCCGACTTGCCTTCTAACGTTGTCGCGAATACATTAATTCTCTCCTCTGGTGACAATTACATTCCTGGAGCATTTTTCAACGCCTCTAGCGATGCAAGGCTAAACGGAGTTGGTGGATTAGGTACTAGCTCCGCACCAGTGCTTGGACGTGGTGACATTGGTATTCTCAATGCGATCGGCGTTCAGGCTTCAGCATTAGGTAACCATGAATTTGACTTGGGTGTTGCCCAAGTTGCTAGCATCATTCGGTCTGCTGGTGGCAACCCTGGCACAGCATTCCCTTACCTTAGCGCTAACTTAGATTTTTCCCCAGAAACTGGCGCAGGTAGGTCTTTTGCTGCTACCGATTTCTCTACCAATCCAGTTGCTGAAGCAAGCACTATCAAGGGCAAGATTGCTGAGAGTACAGTCATTACTGTTGCGGGTATTGATGGAGTACTAGGGACTGCCGATGACCAAAAGATTGGTATTGTCGGAGCAACTACCCCTACTTTGCCAACGATCAGCTCTAGTGGCGCAACCATCGTTACTCCTGGCAATCCCAATGATTTTGCGGCTCTAGCTGCCGAAATTCAAAAGACTGTTGATCTGTTGACTGCACAGGGTATCAATAAGATCATCCTGCTGTCTCACTTCCAACAGTTTGCGATCGAAAGTGAACAAGTTGCTCCTCGACTCAAAGATGTCGATATTGTGATTGGTGGCGGCTCTAATACCCGTCTACTTGATAGCAATGATGTACTCCGTGCAGGTGACACCGATCAAGGTGACTACCCAACCTTGAGATTTGGCACCGATGGCAAGCCAATTTTGGTGGTCAATACCGATGGTAATTACAAGTACGTTGGACGCTTGGTTACTGAGTTTGATAATCAAGGCGTATTGCTAGTCGATAAGCTTAATTCGACCATTAACGGAGCCTATGCGACTGATGCCGCAGGTGTCAATCGTGTCTTTGGTGAGACAGTCATCGCTCGCGAAAAGGCTAATGCTAATGTTGTGGCGATCGTTGATGGCATTCGCGATGTAATCGCTTCTAAGGACAACGTGATTCTTGGTAAAACCAGCGTATTCCTGAATGGAACTCGCGGTGATGTCCGTACTCAAGAGACTAATTTAGGTAACTTGACGGCTGACGCTAACCTTGCCCTAGCTAGACAGATTGACTCGACTGTTACTATTTCTATCAAGAATGGTGGCGGCATCCGTGACAATATCGGAGCCTTGGCAGTCCCTACAGGAGCAACTGGTTTAGAAGATGTCATCACTCTTCCTCCTCAGCCAAATCCCCTAGCTCCAAATAAGCAAGAAGGCGATATTTCTCAGTTGGATCTAGAAAACTCTCTACGATTTAATAACTCATTGACCTTGATTACCCTCACTGCTCAGCAGCTACGATGGGTGATTGAACATTCTGTTGCTCTTACTAGTGCTGGAGTAACTCCTGGACGGTTCCCACAAGTTGGTGGTATTTCTTTCAGCTTTGACCCAACTAAGCAAGCGATCGCCTTTAATCAGGCAACTGGTGTAATTACTCAAGAGGGGCAGCGCATTCAAAACCTTGTGGTTCTCAATGAAGATGGCTCACTACTTGATACTGTTGTCAAAGATGGTGTACTTGTTGGTGACGCTAATCGCACTTTCCGTACTGTCACACTCAACTTCCTAGCTACTCAACAGAGTAGCGCTAGTGCTGTTGGTGGCGATAGCTATCCTTTCCCCATATTTGTCAAGGAAAATGCTGGACGAGCCAATCGTGTTGATCTACGTGGTGAGACTACAGTCGATCTTAACCTTAATGGTCAGATTGATGCAGCTCTAGCTCTACCTGCTGGTAAGTTTACTTTCGCAGCAACTGGATCAGAGCAGGATGCGCTAGCTGAATTTCTAGGCGATCGCTTTAATACTGTGCCGTTTAATACTGCTGACGTTAAACCACTTCAAGATACTCGCGTCCAGAACCTCAGCGTTCGTCAAGATGGTGTTTTCACTGCTACAGGTATTACGCAAAATACCCCAGGCGTTATTGAATTCACAGGTGGATCTGGTATCACCCAAATTGTCTTCAATATTACCAACGTCAACATTAACTCTACAGTTAATGAACTTGTGGTGTTTGAAGTAGACGGGTCTGGATCTGCTCCTAATCTCAAATCACTCCTAGAAACCAATCGTGGTCGTGTCATTTCATCTTTGGTCAGCAATCGTCCTTCTGGCTTTGGCTTCGATGACGATTCGAGAACTCTGGGATTTGCACCAAATGCTAAGCTTGGGTTTGCAGTCATCAAGAATGGTACTGCGGATGATATTTTGTTAGGTCGATCCAGAGAAATCGTTTTCTCAACCACAAACACAACTCTAATCTCAAACGTCACCACAAGCGGCTTTAAGATTAACTTTGAAGGTTTCGTGATTGATGCGATCGCTTCAACATCTCCCAAATCTTTGGGCGGTGGACTTCAAGACAGTAAGCAAGGCGAAGTACTTGATTTGCGTTCTCTATCTGGCAACGTAAGTGTTAACTTCACTCTCAATCGTGAAGCAGCATTTAACAACTTTGTTGGCTTCTACCGTGTAGCCAATGTTGACGGTGGAATCGATGTTAATAGTGATGGTGTGATTGACTTTACCCCTGGGCAATCTGGTTATGCTAGAGCCGCGATCGAGAATCGTATCCAGTCGATTGACCTCACTGTAGCCAATCAAGGAACCGCGACATTTGACAATAGGACTCTTACTGGTGGTAGCATCTTTGCTCCATTCATCATTAGCAATGGAACTGCTGCTCAGTTCTTAAGTGGTCAGGTCAGCCAAGCTTACTTTGCTTACCTTGGAGCCAATCCTAACAATGTGGATCACATTCGCTTACTTGGTGATAATACTTTCGGTTTTGAAGATTTACCAGGCGGCGGTGACTTTGACTATAACGACATCATCGTTAAAGTTAAGTTTAGCTAAAACGCTGCGCGATTGCTCCTTAGAGGCAATGCTAAATTAAGTTATGCGCGGCAGTTTCTAAAGCAAAACAAATAAAAAGGGTGCTAAGCACCCTTTTTATTTGTTTTGCTTTGCAGGTATTACTGCGATCGCTTATGTCCATCAAATACTCTCACAAAATTTATTAATAAAGGCTGATACAGTTTAATCATAAGATTTTTTCCAGTATCAAGTCTAAATTCATCAAGCTTAACCTCTCGATTACTTTTTTTTAAATTAGTACCAAATCTTATCCACTTAACATAGTCCATGAGTGCTTTTAGGGCTTCCGCAATATTTGGGAATCAACATGACTATTAGAAGTTCTCAGACTTCTTATATCTTGACCAGCGCCTTATCTGTTACTGTCAAGCCTATCTTTACGACAAGTGACGTTGCTCCGAACGGTTATAAATTGGTGACTTGTGTGTACAAGGTCACCGCTTTTCGGGGGGACGCATAGAATATAAAGTTAAGGACAAAATGAACTCCATATTTATCGTAAAATGGCTAGGGAAAATGCTTTAATCTCAACTGAGAGAGAGTTTAAGAAGTGTTAACTTTAGCTAAAAACTCTACTTAATCGCCTTAAATTCTCCTAAAAACTAAATTTAAGGCGATCGCAAAAAATTCTCAAATACACTTTTAACTCTCTAATCGCCGCATAAATACCTCAATGACAGTTAAAAACGATCCCATTCAAGACTTTCTTCTGCATGTCCCAGAACTACAAACAGTTGATCGCCTCACTCTAAAAGAGCTAAGTGAAAGGCTACAGCCACTACGCTATCGGATGGGACAAGTGATCTTGCGGCGGGAAACCATGCCAGCACAAGTCCTGTTTTTGATGGAGGGGCAGGCGCGACTGCTCGGACAAACCCCAAAATCCACTTCGCCGACAACCCTAGAAGTTATTAAGTCTGGATCGGTCGTGGGTTGGCTGAGTCTGATTCGCAATGTACCTTGCGAAACCGTAATCGCATCGGTAGAAAGTACATGTTTAGCTCTCGAAGCAGAGGATTTTTGGAAATTCTGTGATCGCGATCCTGCTTTTAAAGCTGCTTTCACAAATAAGATTTCCACCATCGAAGTATTCGATCTCTTAGCTGAGGAAATGGCGCGGCGGGCGCAGGCTCCTAATAATCTCGCTCAGTTAGCGCGTGAGGCGTTACCTGATGCTAGGGTGATGACCTTGGCGGCTGGAAAAATGCCATTGTCTAAACTCGATCGCGATTTTGTGTGGTTAGTTAGTGGCGGTGATAATTTTGCTGCACCAGTTGGTAGTCGGATTGAGTCAATAAACGAGAGTGATATTCTCGAAGTTCCTCAAGGCGGTTATGCGCGTTTAATTGGTTTGCGCGATGCTTTTTCGGTAAAGGCTGAGGTCGTGGAGGATCTGCCCGTACTGACGGCGTTTGATATTCCCTATGCACCCGATCTGCCATCAGTCGGCGATCGCTCAGATCGCAAAGGCACAGATTATCCACATTTTTATGGTCGGGGACCTGTTGATGCTTCCCTAGCTTGTTTTCAAATGCTAGCAAGATATTGGCAAATTCCGTTTTATCGGCATGTGGTGAAGCGATCAATTGATGCCCAATTTGCCCGATCGCCTAAGCTTTCATTGCAGCTATGTGGGGCGATCGCCGAACTGATGGGATTAACGGAACAGTTATTGACGATA
>JBDNJN010000231.1:0-6491 GCA_041687725.1 Pseudanabaena sp. | reverse complement strand
GTTTGAAAAATACCGTAGGGCCTACGGAAATTTCTACGCCTGTGGAGAGTTCGACCTCTGCCAAGTAGATGTAAGTCTATCTGGTAAGTTGTCTCGCTGAATCAGGAATCTCAGTCGCTTCAGCGCTGAGAGTGTCAATTTGTGCGCTATTTAGGTGTAGCTGCGCTAGGAGGAGTGTACTGTGAGTCTACAAAGCCTAGTTCAAACAACTGCTGATAGGCTTGTAGTCCCAAGTCGCGAGTAGGCGCTTGGCTACGAATCAACTGAATTAACAAAGGTACAGCTAATTCAGGCTGATTTTTAGCACGATAGACCACCGCAAGCTGGTAAGTCGCATCATCACGCAATTGAGCCGTTTGTAAAGCCTTACGACGATGACTATCAGAAATGCGATTGTCAATTCCTACAAAACTCGTAGTTAACTCTTGATAAAAACTCGATAACTGATTAAACACTTGACGGGCATCTTGCAACTTCGTGACAGCTTGATCGTAATTTTGCTGACTAATTGCGGTCATCGACTCCGACATCAATCGCTGCCCACCCGAAATACTAAACACACTACTCTCAAGAGAATTTGGCTTAGTAGGCTCTAGAGGCTGAGCTTGGGGAGCGGCGATCGGCGGTGTTTGTGCTAGAAGCTTCTCGGTTGAAGCATTTTGCGCGATCGCACCTAAAGGTAGCAGAGCAGCAGAAGAGACAAGAGACAAAACTGCGGCTTGGAAAGCAAACCGAAACGGGCGAGGCTTAGCGAAAGATGTGGACATAGGTTGCAAATTCTTGATGCTCACAAAAAAGTAATGAGTTTTAGATAAATATTTGAAAATTTTTAAGTATTTATCTAAAACTATTTGATATATTAACACTCCAACATAGACGAAATCCTTACCAAAAGTTCCCCCAAAAAAGTGAAGGGGGCGATTTGCGGTGGCTCCTACTTATTATCTATATAGCTGTCGCCACTTGTATCAAGACAGATAAAAACCGAAAAGAGGACGGCGCGGAGCGCCGCCACTCTCTTTTCGGTTTTATTGGCGACAGATATACGAAGATCTGTATGCGGAATTGTAAAGCAAATGTGACATCTTGCGTGATATGCTTAGCAACGGTGTAGACAGCTACATCCAAGTTTTTGAACATCCGTTTTGGTTACTATTTCTAGTGCCATTTCTTCACTCAAACCACTCAAATAATCAACAACGGCTGCTAAAAGTCAATCGATAAAAGTTAACAGTGAAGATCCTTCCCGCAAAAAACAGCACAATTTCGCAAGTGGTTGTAGAAAACTCATCCACATCAGTTTCTGATGGCATGGAAGATTACGATCGCCTCAAATTTAAGCTGTTAGTACTCACCATTGCTTCTGGAGTCGTGATTGGCTTAGCGGTATGGTTTTGGTATGGCTGGAAGATCGCCCTTAGCTATGCTGTGGGTTCGCTGGTTGGCACGATTTATTTCAGAATGCTGACCAAGAGCGTAGACCGACTAGGTGGCGAGTCCAACCGTCTCGGTTTATCACGACTTGGTTTATTTGTGATTTTGATTGCGATCGCCGCCAAATCAGAATATCTGGAAATTTTGCCAGCATTTCTCGGCTTCCTGACTTACAAAGTTGCGGTTTTAGTAATCGTTGCCCAAGATTTGAGCAAGGCTTAATTTGAGTAACGGGTTTCATTCTCGCTGATTTGACCTCCTACAGGTTGTAACATATCGAACATGATCGATCCAGTAATTTTTGGTTATAAAACCAATATCGCCGCCTTAGAAGTGGGCAAACACTTTTATTGGGAGTTTGGCAACTTCACCGTGCATGGTCAAGTGCTAATCGTGAGCTGGATTGTCATGGGTGCAGTACTCGTTGCTGCGCTCATCGGATCTAGCACCGCCAAAGCTGACCAACGTGTTCCCGCAGGTTTTCAAAATTTCATGGAATATGCTCTGGAATACGTTCAGGGCATCGCCAAAGACCAGATTGGCGAAAAGCACTACAGAGAATGGGTACCGTTTGTTGGTAGTCTATTCTTGTTTATCTTCGTATCAAACTGGTTCGGAGCGCTAATTCCTTGGAAACTAATCGAACTGCCTGACGGTGAGCTTGCTGCCCCGACAGGTGACATCAATACCACGATCGCCCTAGCATTATTAGTCTCCCTAGCCTATTTCTATGCTGGTTTGAGCAAGCGCGGTTTGGAATACTTCACTAGATATATCCAAGCTTCACCGTTTCTCCTGCCTTTATGGGTTCTTGAAGATTTCACAAAGCCTCTCTCACTCAGCTTCCGTCTTTTCGGAAACATCCTCGCCGATGAGCTAGTTGTGGGGGTCATGGTTCTCCTCGTGCCTTTGTTTGTGCCTCTGCCATTGATGATTCTGGGACTATTTACCAGCGCCATCCAAGCATTGATTTTTGCAACCTTGGCAGCCTCATACATTGGTGAAGCGATGGAAGGACATGGTGATGAAGGACATGATGAGCATTGAGCTTACTCTATCCAAACAATTGATTGCGGGAAGTTCGCTTCCCATAGTCTACTTCTCGTATATGTAAACACTTAAAAATAATCAGAAGGAAAAAGAACGTGATCGATCCATTAGTAGCCTCAGCATCCGTAATCGCCGCTGGCATCGCTGTTGGTCTTGGTTCAGTTGGACCTGGTATCGGACAAGGTACAGCAGCTAGCCGCGCTGTCGAAGGTATTGCCCGTCAGCCTGAAGCTGAAGGCAAGATCCGTGGCACATTGCTGTTGAGCTTGGCTTTCATGGAAGCTCTTACCATTTACGGCTTGGTTGTTGCCCTCGTATTGCTATTCGCTAACCCTTTCGCCTAAGTATTTTTGATTCTGTTAAGCCAGAAAGACAAGGGGCTTAAGCCCCTTGTTCTGGTCTATGAGAATTTCCAGTAATCGACAATATACCTATGACAATTTGGAACCTTTTTTCAACTGTTCTTGTGGCTGCGGAAGCAGTAGAACATAAAGGCGGCTTGTTTGATATCAATGCCACACTTCCCATTATGGCGGTGCAGTTTGTTGTTTTTGTCGCGCTTCTCAACGTTATCTTCTTTAAGCCTCTAACCAAAGCGATCGACGATCGCGATGATTATGTGAGAAATCAGATCATTGGCTCCAAAGAGCGTCTCGAAAAGGCGGAATTAGTTGTCAAAGAATATGAGCAAGAGCTTGCTACTGCTCGTAAGGCAACTCAAAACGTTTTAGCCACCGCTCAATCGGGCGCAAACAAGATTCGTAAAGAACGTATTGAGGCCGCGATCGCCGAAGCACAAACTAAAGTTGCTAGTGCTAAAGCGGAAATCGATAAGCAAAAACAAGATGCGACTGCATCTCTGGACGCGGAAGTAGAATCACTCAGTCGCCAAGTTCTCGAAAAGCTATTAGGTAACTTAGTAAGATCCTAGATAGTATCTGGCTGATATTGAGTAATAGAAACCACCTTTTATGATTAGAAATTTCGTCTTACTTGCAAGTGAAGCGGTTGAGCATTCAGGATTCGGAATTAACACCGACATTCTCGAAACCAACGTGATCAACTTGGTGATCGTTATCGGTCTTTTGATCTATGCAGGTCGCGGTTTCTTAGGCAAAATTCTCTCGGCTCGCTTGGAGTCAATCCAAAGCGCGATCGCTGATGCAGAAAATCGTCAAAAAGAAGCTTCAGCAAAGCTATCTGAACAGCAAGGCAAATTAGCTCAGGCAAAAACTGAAGCTGATAACTTGCGTAAACAAGCAGAAACTGATGCGAAAAACGCGGCTGATCTAATTTTGGCAACGGTTGATGCAGATATCGCGCGGTTGCGTGAAGCTGCCGATCAAGAGATTTCCACTGAGCAAGAGCGCGTGATCGTGCAATTGCGTCAGCAAGTTGCTGAAAAAGCGCTTGCGAGTGTGCAGTCTTATTTTGATCGCGGTTTGAGTGAAGATACTCAGATCGAGTTGATCGACCGTAGCATTGCCCTTTTGAGTTCTGACTAGGAGAAAAACATGAAATCTAGTTCTGTTAGTCAAGCAGTCGTCGCTCCCTATGCTGAAGCTTTGATGTCTTTGGCACAAGAGCAGAATAATTTAGAGGCGATCGCTAAAGATGTGCGTTTAATTGGCGATACGCTAGCTGATTCCGTTGAGTTAAGTCAACTATTTGCTAGTCCTTTAATTGGCGCAAACGTCAAAAAAGGCGTAATTGAAAGTGTATTTGGTTCACAGGTTAATGCTGTTACCAAAAGCTTTTTACTCTTATTAGTCGATCGCAAACGGATTGCCTTCTTAGCTGAAATCGTCAATGAGTTCAAATCTCTATTGCGCGTAATCGACAAAGTTGCTCTCGCGGAAATCACTACTGCTCTGAAATTGAGCAAAGCACAAGAAGACAGCATCTGCGATCGCGTTAAAGCGATGACCAGTGCTAAGAGTGTCGAACTCGCTGTGACCATTAACCCCGACTTAATCGGTGGCGTGATCATTAAAGTTGGCTCTCAAGTCGTCGATGCCAGCATTCGCGGACAACTACGCCGACTAAAAAGCAGCTTAACCGCAGGCGTTTAGCAATTCCTTTTCTACACTTTGTAGAACAAGGGGCTTAAGCCCCTTGCTTATAGAGTTGTAGAACAATTTTCAAAATATTAACTCTCAAAACAAATCGATCGCTGATAACTGGTAAAACACAACTATGGTTAGCATCAGACCTGACGAAATAAGCAATATTATCAAGCAGCAAATTGCTAATTATAACCAAGAGCTGCAAGTTTCTAACGTTGGTACTGTCCTGCAAGTCGGTGATGGTATCGCTCGTGTCTATGGCTTGGAACAGTGCATGGCTGGCGAGTTGCTAGAATTTGAAGATGGTACTGTCGGCATTGCGCTGAACCTTGAAGAAGACAACGTTGGTGTTGTGTTGATGGGTGAAGGTCGCAAAATTGCTGAAGGTAGCTCGGTAAAAGCAACTGGTCGTATCGCTCAAGTTCCTGTCGGTGACGCATTCATTGGTCGCGTTGTTGATGGTTTGGCTCAGCCTATCGATGGCAAAGGCGAAATCAAAGCTTCCGAAACTCGCCTGATCGAATCTCCCGCACCTGGCATTATTGCTCGTAAATCCGTATTTGAACCTCTCCAAACTGGCATCACTGCGATCGACGCGATGATTCCTATTGGTCGTGGTCAGCGCGAATTGATCATCGGCGATCGCCAAACTGGTAAGACATCAGTTGCGATCGACACAATCATCAACCAAAAAGGTTTGGATTGCGTTTGCGTATATGTGGCGATCGGGCAGAAAGCTTCTACCGTTGCCAACGTCGTTAACAAACTTCGTGAAAGCGGCGCAATGGAATACACGATCGTCGTCATGGCAAGTGCCAACGATCCTGCAACCTTGCAATACCTAGCTCCTTACACTGGCGCAGCATTGGCTGAGTACTTCATGTACAAAGGTCAAGGCACTTTGATTGTTTATGATGACTTGTCAAAACAAGCCCAAGCCTATCGCCAAATGGCGCTCTTGCTCCGTCGTCCACCAGGTCGTGAAGCCTATCCTGGAGACGTATTCTATTTACACTCCCGTTTGCTAGAGCGTGCTGCAAAACTAAGTGATGCCCTCGGCGGCGGCTCGATGACCGCATTACCGATCATCGAAACCCAAGCGGGTGACGTATCGGCTTACATTCCGACCAACGTAATTTCGATTACCGATGGTCAAATCTTCTTGTCTTCTGACCTCTTCAACGCTGGTATTCGTCCTGCGATCAACCCCGGTATTTCGGTATCCCGTGTTGGTTCCGCAGCGCAAATCAAGGCAATGAAACAGGTGGCTGGTAAGATTAAGCTCGATCTCGCTCAGTATGATGACCTCGTTGCCTTTGCTCAGTTTGCATCTGACTTGGACAAAACTACTCAAGGTCAACTAGCACGTGGTAAGCGTCTACGCGAAATCTTGAAGCAGCCTCAATATTCGCCGCTTCCTGTAGCGGATCAAGTGGCGATTATCTACACGGCAATCAATGGCTACCTCGATGAACTCGAAGTTGAGCAAGTCGTTCCTTTTAACAAGGGTCTGCGTAACTACTTAGCAACCAGCAAGCCGAAGTATTCCGAAATTATCACTACAGAGAAGAAGCTCTCTCCTGAAGCGGAAACGATCTTGAAAGAAGCGATCGCTGAATACACGAAGACTTTCTTAGCTTCTGTATAATTCGTTCACAAATTTTCAATAAAAAAGAGGGCATACGCCCTCTTTTTTATTGAAAATTTCTTCTAAATATAGTGCTTTATGTTAACCTCTGAATAGTTAGCCTTCCTTTCCAATGCCTACAGCCCTTCAAGTTGGTCCCTATAGTTTTATATTTTTTAGCTACTAAGCGAAAGCCCCGCGCTCTACCTGTACTCAGGTGAGCGACGGGATGTAAGCGTGTAAATAGGGCGGGTTCGATACCCGTCCTATTTACAATTATCTTTGCTTTTAAGATCAATTTTCAAACTGCGTAT
>JBDNJN010000230.1:0-4191 GCA_041687725.1 Pseudanabaena sp. | reverse complement strand
GACAAGAGAAAACAAGCCATTTAAAATTCTTGATCAAGATTTTACAAAGATATTTTCGAGCTTCAATCGCTGGAATCCAGAAAACTCGTTCCCGAAAATGAGCTAAATTAAAATGTTAAGAAACGTGTGCGGTTGCCCTGTAATTATGTCTGATTTACTATTAAAATCTAAGCTGTAAACCCCATATCCTTTAATTTTATCTGGATGCTTAGAAAAATTTTTTGCATTTACTAAGTCTAATTGTTCGCGTTTGCTTGTCTTATATAAGTCCCAAAGTCTAACCGTTCCATCTCCACTAGACAAAGCAATAATTGTATTGTCTGAATTGAATTTAGCATCAAAAACATTTTCAAATATTTTTTGAGTGAATTGTGATTTGACTGATAGTTTATTATCATTCCTTACAACCCAAAGTTTAACAATACCGTCAGTACTTGTCGAAACAAATTCATTTTTGTTCTGGCGACTAAAACTTACGCTTGAAATAGAGCCTGTTTGTTTCATGCTTCTATCTAATAGTTTTCCCTCGATATTCCATAATAAAATTGTTTTGTCCATTCCAGAGGAGACGATTAGTTTGCCATCATGACTGATACTCACGCCTAAAACTTTTTCACTATGTCCTTGTAAACGATTTTGCTCTTGAACTTTAGAAATTACTGCATTGAGCCTATCAAAATTACTTTGATTGTTTTTCTGATTTAGAACCCTCATCAAATCTAATGTTTTAATGCTCTCAGTTAAAGCTTCTAGTTGCTGGTTGTTTTGAGACAGTTGTTCTACTCCGTCAATAGATTTATCAATAACCAACTTTGCATACTCATTGGCATCATTCGTTGACTTAGCCGCAAAAATACCTGCAACTACTGACAATAAAAGCGTCACCACTAATACTGCCGAACCAAACTTAACCTGCCGCGCAGCTTTCTCCTCAGCATCCTTTAAGATTTGAATTGCTTGCAGATTTGCATCCTCCACCTTGCGGCTATTTTCAATAAAAGTAACCTGCAACTCCGTCGGCTTCGGCTCCTTAGACTCACTCTCAGCCAACCACTGCTCCGCCTCCTTTAGCTCATCATCTTTCAACAAAAAGCCATCCTTTCGCAGCTTACCGTCCCACTTGATCGCCTTACTCAACAGCCACGTATGCTCCTTAGTGTGCACAGGATCAGTATCGATCGCCTCCAGCAACTTTTCCAACACCTGATCAAAATCATTAGTCTCTTGAAACCAAAGCCAATTATGCTTTTTTAAAGCAGGGTGCATTTTCAATTCGATGTCTTTTTTCACCTCAATTCTCAAGATCGGCAAGATTCGCTTATTCAGACTCGCTGCATAATCTACCTCATTACGACAAATAGGCGAAGCCAGCGAATCGGGCGTAATCACGAATACAAAGGTATTCGCCTTCGCAATCGCCTCTTGGATCTCCCGCCACCAATCCGCTCCAACTTGGATCTCTTGCTTGTCAACCCACGACTCGCAATCTTTTACTTTCAGCGCCTCATGCAACTTAATGACAAATTCTTCATTTCTGCGAGAATAGGAGATAAATACATCCGACATAACGCCTCATTAAGCCCAAAAAAATCAGCCGAAAAACTATTGCGATTTTATCTCATTTTGGCATCCCTAGCAAACCAAATTTCCAACATATCTGGGTTAGCTTTGTCTTCGAGATTTTCAATATATCTTATTGTAAAGTTTTTGTATCCAAGTTCTTCAAGTTTCTTTTGCAATGCTTCAGCACGACTTTTCTGATTCTTGAAAAAACATCCAATTTGATACTTGTTTTGCGACAACAACGCTCCAACAACCTCTGTTTCATAAACAGTATAACCACTATTCTTGAGAGATGTTGGCAGCTTCTTAACCCTTTCTTTTACAGAATTAGATGGCACTTGAATGTAGATGATCCCTTGTGCGTTCTTCTTATTCATATTATATAGTTTGCTTCAAACTGCTTGATCGATTTTATCCGCAGTTGTTTCCTGCTCCTCTGGAGGTACATCCTTTTGATCTTGAGTATAGAGTTCCGACAGAGCATCGCGCATCTCCTGAACCCAACTCGTAGTCGCCGTTTGGATCACCTTTTCTGTATTTAGCACTAACTTTTTGATGTTCTGCTTGTCTTGTCTCGCTGTATCTGTCAGTGCGTGCCACCAACACAATAGATTTTCTAAATTGGAAGCAGCTTGATTATAGGAAACTAAAGTCGTATCCAACTGCTTAAAATCCAAAAAACTGGTTAACGCTGAAGCGATCGCATTGGTAATCGCAATCCAAATCTCGGCTCTTGTCGCTGCCAAGAAGGTTCCTAATCCTCCAAAAACATAAATCGACCATTGGAAAACTTGCCACTGTTGATCCAGCTTCACCGCTTTGCGCCGATACCAACTTAACTGATCGATCAATCGATGATCGATATACTGTTGAGCATCTAAAGCCGCAAATGGATGTTCATCATCTTGACAAACGGACTGCTTGACAGCCTTTGTCAAATGTTCACTACCAACTTCTAAATCCTTGGAAAATGCCAATCCAGAGCGATTTACTTGCGTTTTCATCAAGCGATCGGTCACGACCTGAATCGCTTCAGCTAAGCGCATATCTGAGTCCTGTGGTTCCAAAGCACTGATGGCGCGGTAGCAATAAATTTCTTTTTTGACAATTTCTGCACTAGCTCGCAATAAAATCCAATTCATACCGCGATCAAATTTTACAGAAGCCACTAATAAAATACTCACTAAAATTGGCGCGATAATCACCAGACCGTAAAAAAAGCCACCCCAACTAGTGAATATTTGCGTAATATTCGTGACCTGTATGCTGTCACCCCAAAATACAGATTTGAAGACAGCTAACGCCGTTGCCATCACCACCAAAATCAAGATAGCGGTACGGAATCTCAAGAATCGCCTTTGCGTGGCGATCGCTGTGCGATCGTAAATGCAAAATAGTCGCCAAGCATCTTCTAACAGCAATCGATTGAGGGGACTTCCTAACCCTGTTTGGGCTGGATCTGGTACTGATTGTTCTGGTGATTCCATCAAACTTTTATCCCGTCAACTTTTGTCTTAATACATTTTTTAATTGCAAAAGCGGCTCCGACATATCAAAAACCGTTAACTCGCCATCTTGTAACAATGAAGAAATTTGTTCGCGTTTTTGCTGCTCTGGATGGCGAATCGCTGTCGCAATTTCATCTGCCAATCTACCACTACCCGCGATCGCCACAATCGGACGACCAACTTTAAGATTCTCTTGAGCATCTACTAATGCGATCGCGCCACCATTAATCAAAATTGTTACCGATGGCTTACTTCCTGCTAAATGACTAGCAATTTGCGCTAACCAAGACGACTCATCGCCCCATTGATTACCAGTAACAAGCATAAAATGAGTATGATTCGGCTCTAAAACTGTAGCCTCCGATTCTGGATTCTGGATGTTAGGAAGTTTGACCAATCCAATCGGCGACACCCCAATTAACGGAAAATCAAAACCCGTTTGCCCCTTGGCATGTCCCATCAACTTCATCACCCCCGCATCCGTACCGCCATCCATTACTAAGCAACCCAACTCCTGCGCGATCGGCGCTAAAACCTCGATAAATAATTGCTGCAATCGCGCAAAATCTTCTTCATTCAGTAAACTCGCGCCCCCAATTACTACAAGTACTGGACGATTTTCTAGCAAACCCAAAGTACTTAGCCTTGCGGACAAGTCAGACTCATGCTCAATTTGCACGACCTGCGCTACACATCCATTCTCGAAGGTGAGATTAAAGCTGTCTTGCATCTAGAAAAATTATATTTGGCTAAATCATATTAACAATATCGGTAGAGATTATTGCTTAATTTTCCTAAGTAAGAACAAAAAAATCCAAAGCCCAAAAAGCTGTGGCGCACGCTGCGCGTGTGCCACAGCTTTTTGGGCTTTATTATACCTATCTGCTTACAGCCTGACATTAAAAATGTTGAAAATGCCGCGAAGCAGCACTTTCAACATTTTCTCTGGGTTTGATAACAGCGCAAAGCGCTGTATACAAGCCTCGTTCTAAATTAGTTTGTGTTTGATAAAATAGGAGAAGTGGACGAATTGAGAGAAAAAGTCCTATGGAAAAACGCAAAGCCCGAACAACATCAGGAGATAAAACGATCTGTCTACCGATGCCACCAAATGTTGAGT
>JBDNJN010000229.1:0-2613 GCA_041687725.1 Pseudanabaena sp. | reverse complement strand
CGCAGTAGCTTTTTATCTGTTGACCATTTGCGTCAGAAAATTATCGCTTTTATCAACTATTTCAATGAGCTTTTATCCAAACCTTTTAAATGGAAGTTCCGTGGTTAGCGTCTTGTTACTTCAGCCAGCGTGTACTAGTCCAATCTGGGCGTAAACTTAGTATTTTATTAAAAGATGACTACGATCGCCTAAGTGCAATTTTGGGACAAGTTCATCCTTAAAATATGATCGCTCCAAGATTTCACGTTTTTTATGTTGAAAAATTTCACCAATGCTAAACAATCTTACACCTGTTCCAATTGGTTCTTTTCAGATTAATCAATTATTCACTGAAGAATTTTCTGTATCACCTGATCCTGCGAGAATTTTTCAAGATCAAAATCCAGTTATATCAAACCAAGAAAATTTTATTGCATTTTCTTTGATTGTCCCTACTTACAATGAGAGCAAAAACTTAGGGAAATTAGTAGAGATTCTGACTCAATTATTAAATGATTATTTTAATGAAAACTATGAGCTAATTATTGTTGATGATGATAGTCCAGACTTGACATGGCAAGTTGGGCTAGATTTGATGCCAAGTTATCCGCAATTACGAATAATGCGTCGTCAAGGTGAGAAAGGACTTTCTACGGCAGTGATTCGTGGTTGGCAAGCCTCTCAGGGTGAGATTTTAGGCGTGATTGATGGAGATTTACAACATCCGCCTGAAACCTTAATTAAGATGTTAGATCAGATGAAAAAGGGAGCCGATTTAGTGGTTGCTAGTCGCCATGTGGAAGGTGGTGGGGTCAGCGATTGGGGATTTATGCGGCGGGTGCTATCACGAGGAGCGCAGATGCTCGGTTTGCTGATTTTACCAAATGTGATTGGGAGAGTTTCCGATCCGATGAGTGGTTACTTTATGGTCAGACGTAGCGCGATCGCCAATTATCCGATGAATCCGTTGGGTTACAAAATCTTGATTGAAGTCCTTGGACGTGGCAATATTGACACTGTGGCTGAGGTTGGCTACGTCTTTCAGGAACGTCAAGAAGGCGAAAGTAAAGTCACTTGGCGGCAATATGTAGATTATATTTTGCATTTGTTGCGTTTGCGATCGCGTGGCAGACTTACCAAAATTAGCGAAAAATTACGAGTCCCTGTCAAACGCTTTCTCAAATTTGGACTTGTTGGCTTCAGTGGCGTATTTGTAGATATGGCAATCTTCTATTTACTCAGTGATGCTTCTACACTTGGCTGGGGACTGACACGCAGTAAAGTACTTGCTGCGGAAGTAGCAGTTCTCAATAATTTCCTTTGGAACGATCTTTGGACATTTAGGGATCTTTCTAGCCTTCAATTTGGTTGGAAAAAGCGAATTAAGCGATTTGTGAAGTTCAATCTCATTTGTTTATTTGGCATCGGGTTGAACTTGATTATTCTTAATCTTCTAGTTAATTATTTTGGTGTTAATAGATATATTGCAAATTTGATCGCGATCGCGATCGTCACAATTTGGAACTTCTGGTTTAATCTCAAACTTAGCTGGCGAGTCACCCAAACCAAATAAAAACCAAAAAGCGGTGGCGCACGCGCAGCGTGCGCCACCGCTTTTTGGTTTTTATTACGCCTAGATACTTAATATAGAAATTACGGCTTTGCGACAATTTCTATATTTTTTGGTTTATTTAGTTTAAATTTTTATGATTACATTGCCAACTTGGGTCACTCTATCGCGCCTGATCGCTGTTCCGATTATTTTTGGGCTATTCCTATGGCAAGATAGCGAACTTTCGCGTTTAATTGCCCTGAGCGTATTTATCATCGCCGCAATTACCGATTGGTTAGATGGATATTTAGCAAGAAAACTTAATCAAATAACTGAACTGGGTAAATTTCTCGATCCCCTTGTCGATAAAGTTCTCACGATCGCCTTATTTCTATTGTTTATTCAACTCGGTCAGGTTCCCGCTTGGGGAGTATTTTTGATTATTACGCGAGAGTTATTGATCACCGCTTGGCGAGGAGCGCCCAGCCCTTCTAGCGAAGCTAGTAAACCTCAAATCGTCGGTGCAAATTTTTGGGGTAAAGCCAAAACTGTGATGCAAATTGTGGCGATCGCCGCTTTGTTAGTCAAGATCCCTTACGCGATCGCTTTTTTTTGGATTGCCGTCGTACTCACGTTGATTTCTGGCATTCTCTATGTTGTGCCAGCATCAAAAACCCAGTTATAATCTAGCTTTACCTCGCCGAAGGCGAGGTAAAGCTAGATTATAATTAAACACAAGCGTTGCGGTTGGAGTAAGGTTCTCATGGCGACATCACAAACAATGGGTAAAGCGTTTGGTAATCTTTTGGGCGGACGCTTTCGAGTTGTGCAGACGATCGCCGATGAGACCTACGGACAGACTTATTTGGTTGAAGATACCATTGTTGCCGAAATGCCGCGCTGGATTGCCAAAAGTTTTTGCTTGATTAACAAGACCAATTTACCTCGTTCTAAATTAGTTTGTGTTTGATAAAATAGGAGAAGTGGACGAATTGAGAGAAAAAGTCCTATGGAAAAACGCAAAGCCCGAACAACATCAGGAGATAAAACGATCTGTCTACCGATGCCACCAAATGTTGAGT
>JBDNJN010000228.1:0-31040 GCA_041687725.1 Pseudanabaena sp. | reverse complement strand
TGTTCGCTGACTTTGATCTCTATTGTTTTCGGGGCTGACATCTCTTTTTCCTCCTACTCACTCTCCCTCTATTATCGCCTGTTTTTTCCTGCTTCTCTTCTAATCTTTACGTTTCGTTACTTCAGCCAGCGTGTACTAGGATCAGCACATTCTCATGCCGACTCCAGTCTCAACAATCTTGCAGAACTATACAGAGAAAAAGGAAAATACAGTGAAGCCGAACCACTCTATCGACGATCACTCTCGATCTTGGAACGGCAACTACAGCGCAAAGCGCTGTAGTATCAGAGCATCCCGATGTCGCATTAAGTTTATTCAACTTAGCAGTCCTCTATACAATATGAAAAGGTACTCCGAAGCGCTAAACCTAATCCAACGAGCGGATCCAAATCTTCGAGGAAACTCTCGGTAGCGATCATCCCAATACCAAAGCCGCCCAGAGTTGGCTAGCACCGATCAAGGAAAAAGGAAAAGGGGAAAAAGAAAAAAGGAGGATTTGGGGTTCAAGATCGTTGATAAAGCTAAGATCCCTGAAAAATTAAAATATTCGACTTTTTTGCTGGTAAATGTTACCTGTGACATGCAAAAAAGTCGGGAATCTCTGCGTTTACAGGTTTATTTTTCCTACATACTCATTAGTCATTGACGGTTTGCGGTTTACAGGGGCAAAATGATAGGATGGTCACTGCTTTGCACTGCCCTATCGCCTGAAATATAAGAATGGATTCTCAGCCTCTGAATGACAAATCTTTGAATGCTAAGTCATTACTGTTAAGCATTCTCAGCTTATTGTCTATTTTATTTATTGTTTTCACCCTACAGGCAAGCTGGAACAATCCACAGGAACAGACAAAATTAGATTTATTGCAAACAGATTTGATTTTGCAAGCTACCCAAATTCAAGACAGAAACCAACAGAAAGCCCAAGATAGTCCTAGCGATGATATATTCCAAGTCTTACTAGGTGACGGAACATCGCAGAATATCTATGCACAGTCTCTGAGAAGTTATCAAGAAGTTCTCAGTGCGACTAAAAACAATCTCACTAATCTCGATCGCCTCGCTCAAGATTCAGAAAATAATGATCCGCAAGTTCTCTCTAAACTGAGGCAAAAAAAGCAAACTAGCGTTAGTGAAATTAGTATTCGTACAGGATTATTGCAGGTACAGACTGGCGACATTCAGAGCGCGATCGCCACATGGTCAAGCGTAGCAAAATTAGAAGGACAATCCATGACTAGTTATGGATTAACTGCACAAATCCTCAAAGGATTATGGTCTGAGCCAACGATGTTATTTCCTAATGCGGAAACTCAGATTCGGCGTACCCTTGACGGCTGGTATCGGAAAGCAGCGCTGACTAAGCTCTATCAATCTCAACAAAGAAGCGAAAAACTGCCTGAACTCGAACAACAAGCACAAATAGAAGTTAACTCAGCAATTAACCGTTTACTAATCGTTAACTCAATCCCTCTAATCGGTGGCAGTATAGGAATCTTGGTTTGGCTTGGCTTACTAATTCAATGGATTTTCTTTCGCAAATCTTCTCCATTTTCCAATAATTCGCAAACCGAATTAGACCAAAATTCAAATCAAATCAAATGGGAAGTACCTTGGGGAATTGGCACAACTTGGGAAGTCATGGTGCTATGGTTTACCGCATTCTGCTTGATGACTCAATTGATACTGCCATTAACCTTTGAACTCTTAGGAATCCAATCAAGAGCCAGCGAAGATTTCACAATCCAAGCCTTATTAGTCTTGATTCCCTATGTTCTCTCAGTTATTTCGATGCTACCGATCCTACAAATTAGCCTTGCCACCTATCGCCCTTTACCCGAAGGCTGGTTTCGCATCAAAATCACTTCACCGCAATGGTTAGCATGGGGAATCGGTGGATATTTCGCATCTGTTCCTTTAGTTTTGCTAGTTTCGGTACTCAGCCAAAAATTCTTACAAGGTCAAGGCGGCGGCAATCCATTACTGCCAATCTTGACCGATAGCCAAAATAATTTACCGAAGTTCTTACTCTGGACGACCCTCGCGATCGCCGCACCATTTTTTGAAGAATACTTATTTCGCGGATTCCTATTGCCTTCTCTCACCAAGTTCTTACCAGTTTGGGGCGCGATCGCCTTAAGTGGATTTTTCTTCGCGTTAGCTCACTTAAATATTGCCGACATTATTCCCCTCACCACTTTAGGAATCGTGATGGGTTTTGTCTATTGGCGATCAAAAAATCTACTCTCTTCAATGCTATTACATTGTCTCTGGAATAGCGGTAGTTTCTTAGCGCTGATTGCGCTTGGGGGTAAGTAATCAACTAGGTTCGCTTTGCGAACCTAGTTGATTTTAAGAATTATCCAAGGGTGTTCTATAAAGGCGGAAATATGGCCCTTAAATGGTGAACTCTGCGATCGATTCTGAGCAGTCAATAAACCTAAAAATCGCTCAATATCTTCAAAGTTTACCTGATGAATCAAATATCTCGATAGAAACTGCCTGACGATTCGCCTTTGCAATGCTAAAGGCTGCTCTTGCAAACGTTGACGATGTAAACAAGGCGCTTGATCATTCCAAATCACTGAAATATTATCTTCAAAAAACCGACTAGCTTGTTCTTCTAAATAAATTACATCCTCATGCAAAAGCTCTGATGTCTGCGCGATCGCAGTTTCTAACTGCGGATTAAAATGAGTTTGTAAATAGGGAATTGTTTCCAAACGTAAGCGATTGCGCTTGTAGTCCAGATTTTGATTGGTGCTATCTTCCCAAATAGAGATTTGATTCTCGTTACAAAATCCTAATGTCTCATGACGACTGACATTGAGCAAAGGGCGCACCAAATTAATCTCATCAGTAAGCGATCGCCTCCAAGTCAAAGATGCTAAGCCGTCGGCTCCACTGCCGCGCATCAAGTTATATAGCAATGTCTCAACGCGATCGCTGCGAGTATGCCCTGTCACCACATAAGCACAATTATTTGCTTTTGCCATTTCTACCAGCATCGCATAGCGCCATGCTCTTGCACTTGCTTCACTTGTTAGCGGCGTTTCAGCAGTTCTCAAACAAAAGTTGATTCCCCAGTCTCTCGCAATTTTTTGCACATGCTCCGCATTTGCACTTGAGTCACTGCGCCATTGATGATCGCAATGGGCGATCGCTAAGTTCCAGTTATATTTCGCCTGCTGCATCAACAAAAGCTTGGCTAAACATAGCGAATCCTGCCCACCCGAAACGGCGATTAAAAGGTTTGTATTTTGGGGTAGGAGATCGGGATGCGATCGTAAAATGAGGTTTAATTTAGTATGTAATCGCTTCGTGAATTGACGGTTAAAGCTCAAAACTTGCTCCTACCCAAAAAATCTAAGTTTTGCTTTATCACTTTATGCCAGATGATGAATTTATCGGACAAGCTAACCTTAATAAAAAACCCAAATATAATTTGCTAGCTATCGCCTGTCAAATTAAAATTTGGGTTTTTTATAAACTGATTAAACTAGTAATCTGTAAGCTTGGATTTGCAAATAAAGAAAATTTTGACTTAACGTATTTGCACTAATCAGCAAAAAGCGCTCTTAAATTTTTAAGAGATGCATTGATTTTCTGGAATTCTTTATCCTTAGTCAATCCCTGAAGTGTCTTGGCATCAGATTCGTCAATAATCCCATTATAAGCAGTGATAGCTTGATCTAAAGCCACCAAATCGAGCTTAGGTTCGTCTGATTGAGCTAATAAGAGTTTATTGTCCGACTCAAGAGATTTGGTTTTCAACGAACTCACAAGTGTCTGACTTGGTAATGAGGCATTAGGACCGCCAGCGGTTAATCGACTCAGTGCGCTAACCAAAGCAATCGACCTACCTGGAGAAGCACCAGCACCAACGATAGCGCCTGCAATTTGGGCTTGTGCAGGAGTACCACCTGCTGCAATAACTGCCGCCGCAGTGCTAATCGCTGCCGCAGTTTGTGCTGGCGTTGCACCTGCGGGCACAGTAACTGTAAGGGTTATGGGTTGTCCATTCGCCGATGTTATGGTAATGGGTGTGCTTGTGGATAAGGTTCCCACCGAAACTGCTCCCACCACTAACGAACCACCACCGGGAATGGTTATTGAACCACCCGAAGCAGGAAGTGCAGCAATGGCGGTGGAGTTTGTAGGACTAGTTGCCGACACTACCGCCGATACCATTGAACCAATCGAACCAGACGATAAAGACGGTCCATTCACGACACTAATGATCGTAGCTGGCAATGTGGGAATCACTAAAGCAGCAGCAGCACTAGCATTATTAATGGCATTAGTGATCGCAGGTGTAAGGACTGGTGGTGAGGGATTACTAATGACCGTACCATTGGAGCCATTCGTGCCACCACCACTAACGCTACCCGCAGTACCCTTACTAGGGGCAAAGGTGGTGCCTTGAGCATGAACAGCTAGTTGAAAAGCGCCGAAGAATAAGGGGGTCGCCGCGCACGCAGCCAGAACGGACTTGATTTTTAACATGATTATCTCTCAGGAAATTAAGTTATTTGGGCAAGAAGTTGAAACCATAACCGATACTCAAAACCAATACCCTGCCACCAGCAGAGTTATCAGTCAAATCGGCAGCCGTCAAACCGACAGTCAGAGGAATCGATGGCACAGGCACGTAGGAAAGTCCAGCGTTAAGTCCAATACCACTCCAACCTGCACCCAAGCTCAACTGGGGCGCAACCTGAACACCAACACCTGCAAAAACACCTGTGCTAGCATTACCTTGACGGAAACCACCGCCACCAGCACCAACGGTTACTGATATGGGCATCTTATTGATTTCATTATCAGGTTGTAACTGAGAGTAGCTAGTCACCGCACCATAGATAGAGGATGGCACTACAGCCTCAGTACCATACTGGGCGAACGTATTCATGCCGACAGCAATGCCAACTTGATTCGATCCCTCCGAGTAAACAATACGATGCAATTTGGCATCAAAAGTTCCGTTGGAGCCAAATCTCTTGATACTCCCGTTGTTGAAGGTAACTTCAAGCCCAACCGTTTCGCGGGCATTACCTAGACCAAAACCAGCACTAATACTGCCATCAAGTTCAAAATCTCTACCCTTGCTAGCAGACGCGGCTGATGCCCCAACGAAAGCGTCACCCCAGTTAGCCCCAAATGCACTAGGCGTACCAAAAGTTAACCCTGGGGAGTTCACTGGTGCTGCTGCTGCTGTCGCAACAGCAGTTGACAATGGTTTGATTTTTAACTGTCGCGAAGGTCAGCGTCCTTAGCCTGAGCGATCAGACTTGGCTGACTAGAAAGACTATTTACTGATGGGGACTTCAGATACTGAGCCTTACTCACTGAAGAACCAAGAATAGTCTTCACATCTTTTATTGATGCATTAGTTTTAGTTGTTGATGTATTAGTTGCACTGCTAAGATCTTGACCCTTTTTAACATTTTTGGGTGCATCGATCTTTTTACTGGTAACTTCGGCATGAGCTGCCACAGTACCACTTGTGCATAGTAGACCTGCGATCGCAAGTATTGAAATGCTCTTCCTCAAACCTTTCATTGTGGTTCCTCTAGCATTGAGTATTTTATTATTTTCTAGAAAATAATTCACACTATGATACACCAAAAATAATTAATTTATAAATGAATATTGCTGAGTTTTGATTATGTTTGTCACGCTCTCATCACGCAATGATAAAATCCTTGCTGCTTCTAGATTTGATTTTAAATGCTGCATTGTTTTTTATTTCAAAAACATACATTTACTCTATTGCCTAATCACAAATTTAATTATAAAAACTCTTTATAAAAATTCGCGAAACATTACAAAACTTGCGCCATTAGGCGCTTTACTCTGTTATAAAACCTAAGAGCAATTTCTGAAAGTGTCGCTTTGCGGCACTTTCAAAAATTGCTCTGTACTTCTTAAAGCTTCAATAGGCTGTAAGTCGTAAGAACTTTTTCTTACCTACTTGTAAGACCTTCCCTGATAGTTGATCGATACTTACAAAAGTTTGATCGCCTAATTTCTCGCCATCAAGTTTGACTGCACCATTTTTGATTTGGCTCTGGGCTTCGCTGTTGCTTTTACAGAGTCCAGAAGCCTTAACTAGATAATGTAATGGGGCGGGGAAATTAATTTGAGAAATGTCAAATTCAGGAATATCTCCGAGATCGGTAGTATTGCCTGCGAGAACAATTTGCTCAGCATCATGCTGCGCTTGCAATGCGGCTTCAGGGCTATGGTATTGACTGACGATCGCGAGAGCGAGTTGTTTCTGCTTAGCGCGAGGATTTTCGGGCAAAGTTGCCAGATCGATGTCGGTGAGTAGCTCGAAATATTTATCGACAAGGGTATCGGGGACTTTTTCGAGCTTGGAATACATGGAGAGAGGCTCGTCTGTGAGTCCGACATAGTTGCCCAGAGACTTCGACATTTTTTGTACGCCGTCAAGACCCACCAGCAAAGGAATCAGCATTCCAAATTGGGCTGGTTTTCCTTGACGAGTTTTGTCCTTGAGTTGGAGGTCGCGCCCGACTAAAATATTAAATTTTTGATCGGTTCCGCCGATCTCTACATCGGAGTTGATCGCTACTGAGTCATAGCCCTGTAACAATGGATAGAGAAACTCATGCAAATAAATCGGTGTACCTTTTTCGTAGCGATCGCTAAAGCCTTCTTTGGCTAACATCTGCCCCACGGTCATGCTGGAAAGAAGACGTGTTATTTCTCCAAGGTTTATTTTGTCCAACCATTCACTATTGTGATGAAGTTCAATACGCTCCTTTGAAAAATCCAAGATTTTTTCTGCCTGTTCAAGGTAGGTTAAGGCGTTGTAAGCAACTTCTGCAAGCGTAAGTCTTGGTCTTGCTTCCGAGCGTCCTGTCGGATCGCCGATCTGAGCGGTGAAGTCACCGATGATTAAGACGGCTTTGTGTCCTGCATCTTGAAACTGGCGCAGTTTTCGTAAGGCAACTGTATGCCCAAGGTGTAAGTCGGGACGGGTGGGATCGATGCCGAGTTTGATCCGCAGGGGGCGATCGCTATTTTGAATGTGATCGCGTAAGTTATCAGCTTCGCTATTAGGAAATATTTCGACAACGCCGCGTTCTAAGAGGGTTGAAAAATTTGTTTGATTTTGAGACATTTTAAAAAAGCTTCTTAATTTTGGGCTAACTATTGCGGTGAGATCACAAGATTTCAATAATACTATGCTAAAGGTTTCAGACTTTCAGCGCTTCTAACTCAGCCAGTGACAAGCCAGTAATTTCACAAATTGTGCGATCGTCTATGACATTTAACATTTTCTTAGCGATTTTGGCTGTGTTTCGCTCGACACCTTCTCGTACAGATTTAGAAATAACAGTGCGTTGCTCTTGAATGAAAATTTCACTTTTCGCTTGATCTTTTAATTCATTGAGGGTGAAGTTTTCCTGATTGGCAATATCAAAAGCTTTTTTAATTTCAGGGATTTCACCCATGACTTCAGGAACTTGGAGGAGCGATCGCGCTTGTGTCAAAAAATATAGCCATTTATCGATCATCAATCTTAGTTCTGACAGTTGTTTTTTAAACTTTGGCAGTTCCACGAAAATTAATTCAATGTCATAGATAGGATAATCAATTAGAAAATCTTTCTCTTCTAACACAAATTTTGATAGAACTTGTTCTATCTCTGGAAACATCACAAAGTCGGTGATTGTCAACGCAATTACAGGATTAAGTAAGAGGTTGTAGTTTTGTCTATTGGTGAGTTTTGTAGAATAAGATTTAGCCGCACTATACAAAATTTGCTTTTTAAAGCCTTCCACATTCAAGACTTGTATCTCAATAATTACGCTGCGAGTATTATGATTTTCATCAATGATCCTCGCTTTGATGTCGAGATAGGTATCTTTAACGCCGCGAATTTTGGGCGTAAGATAGGGCTTGAGGATTTCTAAGTCTTGGATAACAGGCTGTTCTTCATAGATCAGCGCATTCAGGAAACTTATCAAAATATCTTTGCTGTCTTCGGAGCCAAAGATTTTTTTGAAAGCAAAGTCAATTTTGGGATTAATGAAGAGCATCGCGAGTTACCTCTGAAAAGCCTTATGAACCTTTAACCTATAATATCAAATTGGCGCGAATGCAATTGAGCATAGCGTCCTGCTTTTTGTAATAGTTCATCATGAGTTCCTGATTCGACAATTTGACCTTGCTCTAAAACGATAATGCGATCGCTGTTTCTAATTGTTGCTAAGCGGTGAGCGATGATAAATACAGTGCGACCTTGCATCAAGCGTTGTAGGGCTTCTTGGACAAGACTTTCCGATTCGGCATCTAGTGCAGAAGTTGCTTCATCGAGAATTAGAATTTTGGGATCGTGGAGAACGGCGCGAGCGATGGAAATACGTTGACGCTGACCACCTGAGAGATTGACACCGCGCTCTCCCACCCATGTATCGTAGCCTTGAGGGAGTTCCATAATAAAATCATGGGCATTGGCAACTCTCGCAGCTTTTTCCACTGCTTCGGTATCATAATCTTTCTGTCCAAAAGCAATGTTAGAAGCAACAGTTCCCGAAAAGAGAATGTTCTCTTGAGGAACGAGGGCTAACTGTTGGCGGAGACTTTTAATTTGGACATCGCGAATATCGTAACCATCGATCAGGATTTTGCCAGACTTAACATCATGGAACCGCATTAATAGATTCATTAATGTGGATTTACCTGCGCCTGACATGCCAACTAGGGCGATCGCTTCACCCTGATTTGCGACAAGATTGATATCGGTGAGAACTGAGCGATCGCCTTGATAATGGAAGCCAACGTTAACGTATTCGACTTTGCCTGTTACTTCAGGAAGGGCGATCGCATGAGGTTTTTCGGTAACAATTGGTTTAATATCAAAAATCTCGAAAATGCGATCGACGGAAGCTTCAGCTTGCTTGATTTCGTTGTAGCTGCCAGTAGTATTAGCAATTGGATCGATTAATAGGGCTACACCTGCGCCGAATGCGACAAATTGTTCAGGTTTCAGCCAGTTATTAGAAATCAGCCAACCGCCGAGCAGAAACAAAAAGCAAATTCCTACGGCTTCTAAAAAGCCAATCACAGGATATTGAATCGCTCTGACGCGATCGGCGGCATATTTGCGGCGGCTATTTTGTTCGGATTCTTGTTTGAAGCGCTCAACTTCATAGGATTCTGTGGCAAAGGCGCGAACAAGGCGAATACCACTAAAAATCTCGGAAAGTAAAGCGGCGAGATTGGAAACTTGATCTTGGCTACGGCGACTAAGACTTAACATGCGATCGCCAAACCATGCAATTAAAATGGCGATTAATGGCGCAACCGCAAGAGTCGTCAGTGTCAAAATCCAGTTCAAATAAATCATGTACGCCAGTACAAAAATCAATTGCAATACTGACGGAATAAACTGATGGAAAAATTTGCCGACCACTTCGCCAATGCGATCGACATCTTCAGTCAGGCGATAGGACAAATCCCCAGTCCGCGACTCGGCGAAATAATCAAGATCGAGGGTTTGCAAATGTGAGTACACATCAACGCGCAAATCTCTAGCGACATTCAGCGCCGCTTGCGACATCATCGAGTCCTGCCCATACTGCCCCAATCCCCTAAACACAAACATCACTACGGTGAAAGCGGCGATCTGCAAAATAGCGTTAACGTCACCTTTGCCAAGAGCTTGAGCAACCCGCCCTAATAATTCAGCAAGCAGGGGCATCGTACCGATAAAGATTAATGTGCATAGAAATGCTTTAGCAATCAGAACACGCTGGGGATAGACGTAATCTCGCATCTGCCAATAAGAAGAGCGCTTTGAAGATTTTCCTGAAGATTCTTGTTTCAAACTCGTAGCTCAAATATTTGCAATTCACCAAAAGCTAGTTTCGCACTTAATCGCGATCTTCTTCGATCCGACTTGCGCCTTTTTCGTAAAGTTTACAAATACCGCGACGGCTAACTTTGATGAAATCGCAGAACATTTGAATATCAGAATTGTCCGCAAATTCGGGCGCGGACTCTAGAAAGGCGATCGCTTGAGTTCGATTGCGATCAGACTTGTAAAGAAGATCATAGGCGGAGTAAATGGTACGGCGGCGATCGTGGCTGAAACCATTGCGGCGCAAACCAAGGCGATTTAGCCCAAATACCATGTTTGTATCAACTGCCATGCAATAGGGCGGCACATCCATGCCGAGGCGCGTCTGTCCGCGAACCATCGCGTAAGCACCGATGCGCGTAAACTGATGCACCACCGCATCGCCGCCCATAAAGGCATGGTCATGCACTTCCACATAACCTGCGAGTAAAACGTTATTTACTAAAATCACCCGATCGCCGATCGCGCAATTATGAGCAACATGTGCGCCTGTAAAAAATAAATTATCATTGCCAATTTTTGTGGCTGAGCCTTCCTTTGTGCCGCGATTGACGGTCACATATTCCCGCAACACATTGCGATCGCCAATTTCTACAAAACTAATCGCACCTTTATATGAAGTATCCTGAGGCTCTGAGCCAACGATCGCCCCATAGCCAATCTGGTTATCGTTGCCAATCTTAGTATGTCCCGTGACGATCGCCCTCGCCCGAATCTCGCAGCGATCGCCGATCTCGACAAACTCATCAACAATGGCATCAGCTCCAATTGATGTCCCTTCACCAATTTTTGCATTAGGGTGAACAATGGCGCGAGGATGAATCATATTGGGATTAATGTTGGGTTTCGTACTTGACATTTTGAAATAGCGGTCTGGAGTCTGGACGCGAGAAAGCAGTTAATAGTTTATCGCGATCGCTAGTAAAGGCGATCGCAATTTAGTTACGATTTAGTTGCGGTTTCGCAATTGACAGGTAGACAAATCGTAAAAGTCGAACCCTTACCTAAATTACTCTGCACCTTGATCACCCCACCCATCATTTGGCAAAGACGCTGACTAATGGCAAGCCCTAAGCCAGTTCCACCATATTGTCGCGTTGTCGAACTATCGGCTTGATTAAATGATTGAAACAGTTTGTGGAGATTTTCTGGACTAATTCCGATCCCTGTATCACTAATTACCAAGCAAAAAAACTCTCCTTCATCAGAATTTTGGCGCTCTACTTTAATTTGAATTTCACCTGATTTCGTGAATTTACAGGCATTACTTAAAATATTTAATAGAATTTGACGCAAGCGCGTCATGTCGGCGCGAATATTACCAAGTTGCAGATCGCAGTCTATATTTAAGCGATTGTTATTTTTGATTAGCGCTGGTTGAATCGTTGTCGTGGTATCCCATACCAGCGAGGGCAAATCGAAATCCTCATAATAAATTTCCAGTTTACCTGCTTCAATTTTGGTCATGTCCAAAATATCGTTAATTAATTCCAGCAAATGTCTACCAGATTGATGGATTTTTTGGAGATCTTCGCCAAAATCATCTAATCCCAACATAGAAGCATCTTCTTGCAGCATCTCGCTATAGCCAATGATCGCATTCAAGGGCGTGCGTAATTCATGGCTCATATTCGCAATAAAACTACTTTTAGTGTGATTGGCTTCTAAGGCGCGATCGCGTGCCAGTGCAAGTTCATCATTCATCAAGCGGAGCGCTTCTTCATCACGTTTACGACGCATCAATACGCCTAATTGCATCGCGATCGCCCCAATGACACCCACTAATTGCTGATCGTGATCGTTGGGATATTTAGTGAAGAAAGCCATAATCGCTAACACGTTATTATCCGTACTGATAGGGATTGCTAAGCCCGATCGCAAACCACATTCTAAAGCAGGATATTTACGCAGAAAATGAGTTTCTGCTTCTAAAGAGATATCCCAAATCCATTCTGGTTGCTGATGATTCCAAACCCTGCCAGGAAAACCAATTCCTGACGAGAAAAAGATTTTTTCGCTGCATGTACGGAAGTTTTCTAGTCCTTCAATACTGCTATACCATGCAGGGCTACATACCAAAATCTGTCCCTCAGCCGATGGTGTCCACGCTTCACCATAGTCCCATCCAGTAAACTGGCAAATCTTCGTCAGCGCAATTTCTAAAGCTGTTTGAAAATCATTGGCGGCGCTAATATCTAAGGTCAAGAATTGCAATAATTGCGACTCTTCTTCAGCTCGCTTGCGCTGGGAAATATCTTGGACAGTGCCTTCAAAACCGATCAAAGTTCCATCTTGATCGCGGACGGCGCGGACATTTTCCGAAATCCAGATTTTTGTGCGATCGCAACGATAAACCTGAGATTCAAAATTAGAAACAGTGTCACGAAACTGCAAAATATCAATAAATTCTTGTCGGCGATCTGGACTGACATAAAGCTGATTGGTAATATTAGTAAGATTATTAATCAGTGATTTTGCAGAAGGGTAGCCATAAATTTTGGCTAGCATTGGATTCGCGATTAAATAGCGTCCATCTATAGTCGTCTGAAAAATTCCCTCGACCGCATTCTCGAAAATACTTTGATACTTAGCTTCGGCATTCTCAAGATCGTTACGAAGTTTAGAAGTTCTTGATTTTAATAATTTATAAATTTCGGTCGCCTGTTGCACAACCTGCAATAACTCTTCGACCTTGTAGGGTTTCGTAATATATTTAAAAACTTTGGATTGATTAATTGCTTCCACCAGATATTGCACATCGGCATGGGCAGTCAAAATAATCCGCAAAGTATCAGGATAGATCTCTGCAACTTGACTAAAAAATTCAGTGCCAGTCATCATCGGCATCTGTTGATCGGAGATAATCACCCCAATATCTGACTCATTCGCCAAAATTGCCAAGGCCTCAAATCCATCTTTAGCCTGCAGGATGAGATAGTTTCGATGAAAAATACGATGAAGTAGATCTAAGTTATCAACTTCATCATCAACGATCAATAGTTTGTTTTTTTGTGAGCTAGGCATGAGTGTAATTACGAAGAGGTTTTCCCCTTAAAATGATCAATCAGACTTGGGTTGATATATTTAGTAATTTAAGCAGAAACATATTATGAAAATTGTAGTAACGGGTGCTACTGGATTTGTCGGCGTGAGATTAGTTGAGCGTTTACAGGCTTTGGGCGATCGCATTATTGTTCTCGCCCGCGATCCCCAAAAGGCAAGCCACCAATTTCCCCAAGAAACTTTTCCCAATGTTGAAGTTATTGGCTATAACCCTTTGGTATTAGGAGATTGGTCTAAGGCGATATCTGGCAGTGAGGCCGTAATTAATCTCGCTGGTGAACCGCTTGCTGGTGTGCGTTGGACGGATAAACGCAAACAAGAGATCCGTGATAGTCGCATTTTAACTACAAAAGTGCTAGTTGAGGCGATCGCCAAGGCTGAGGTGAAGCCACAAGTATTAATTAGCGGCTCAGCGATCGGTTATTACGGCACGAGTCTTGATAAATCCTTCGATGAATATAGTGGTGCTGGCGATGACTTTTTGGCTAATGTTTGCAAAGACTGGGAAGCAGCAGCCGATGTTGTTACTGGCTCAGGAGTAAGGCTGGTTAAACTAAGAACGGGAATTGTGTTGGGTATGGGTGGCGCGATCGCCAAAATGTTACCGATTTTTCAAGTTGGCGGCGGCGGCAAAATTGGCAGTGGCAAACAATGGTTTTCATGGATTCATCGCGACGATCTTGTTGAATTAATTATTTATGCCTTGAATAATGCTCAGGTTACAGGAGCACTCAATGCGACGGCTCCCAAAGCTGTCACCAATGAAGATTTCACGATCGCATTTGCTAAAGCAATTAAACGCCCCGCTTTTCTGCCCGTTCCTGCCATCGCTTTAATTTTGCTATTTGGCGAGGGTGCAAGCGTATTACTTGATGGTCAGCGAGTTGTGCCACATAAAGCCGAAATTCATCAATTTGCGTTCCAATATCCTGATATTGATACAGCATTAGGTCAAATTTTTGCTTAGCCAGCTTGAATAGGCAAGGGGCTTAAGCCCCTTGTTAAGGCTACAGCGCTTTGCGCTGTCATAAAACCCAGAGAAATTTTTGAAAGTGCCGCGAAGCGGCACTTTCAAAAATTTCTCTGTATCACTTAAAGCCTCAATAAGCTGTATAGCTAAAATATCCCAAAATATTGTGAATTCTGGTTTCTAAATCGATCGCCTCTCTATGATTGCAAAATACATCAGCATTGAGGCGGCGATCGCCACAGAGTCCGATTACTAAGATATTAATATGCTCAATATAGGCAGCATTTAGCGGCGCTTTGCCCTGTTCATAAATAAGCGGAATTCCTGGTTGAATAATCGCGAGATTTTGAAAAAATTGATTGGTACTGGCAAAACAGCGATCTATGTATTCACTAAGTAGATCAAAGTCAACCTCAGTTTTGCCTTGGATATCACCGAGGGTATAAGCAATCATATCAATCGGTGTGCGATCGCTAATAAACGGGCTGCATGAACTTTGCCAAACTTGCTCAGCCGCATCTAAAACATGATTTTGGACAAATAGCCGCGTTTTGAAATCCATCGGTTCCGCAGGATCTAAACCAAGTTGGGCAAAAACTTGGCTGGTTGTGGTGCGGACAAAAGGAATATTCAGGCGATCGCCGATCGCGATCGCCATTGTTGTTTTGCCTGTGCGATGTGCGCCGCATAGCCCCAGATTGCCAATAAGTTCTAAGCTCATGCCCCAAACACGCGCTTAGCCCTAGCTAGATAGGATTTGCGATCGGCTAAACCATTTGTGCCACCATTAATGATTTTCGTAATTGTGAGGACATCATCGCGATCGGCATCGCCATTTAGCCGACTTTTGCCCCAAAACCAACCTGCACTGAGACAAGCTAAATCAAAATTAGCCAAAAGCTGCGGATTATTAATCAAATCCACGCCCAAAGCTCGACCACAATCGGCATAGTTCGAGCGTCCTGTAACTTGAATTAAGCCGCGTCCTTTAAAGCGCACGCCATCGCCAACTCGCGTATTACCCAAATCAGTACGCCATTCATAGTCCGCACCAGAAGCATATTCTTCGTTAGTATTAAAACCATCACTTTCATGGGCAGTTTGAGCAAGGAAATGCGCTTTGCGAAGAGGTGTGGTGATGTCATAGCGCTGCATCGTGGTATTGAGGTGGGGCAGTAAATTGGCAAGGCGACTGCTGTTGGAGTAAGGGGCGATCGCGCTCAGTTGCCCCTGCGTGATCAAAAAGCCAGCCGTAGAAATAGGCACTTCGGCAGTAACAGCATATAAACCCGAATAGGGTTCTTGATCGATAGATCTTGGTGGCAAATTATTGATGATGCGAATAGTATTATCCACTAGTACATCTTTAGCATTGAAATCATCCTTGAGCTCGGTGATCAATTGCTGTAAGCGTCGCGCCGCTAATTTGCGATATTCGGTTAAGTTTGGTGCTTGATACAGCCCTTCATAGGGTTTGCGGATCGCGGGACGCAATGGCAACCTACTCAACACCCTAATCAGATCGTCAATACGATTATCGTCTTCTATATAGTTCGCATCAAGAATGTTTGGAATTAATGTTGCTAAAGCCTGAGCAGCTTGCTTGCGCCATGTCGTCAAATCGGCAGCAGCAAATAATCCAGCGTAAGGCGCTCGCCCCGTGGGACGCGATGGTAAATCATTAATAATGCGAATCAAATCATCGATCGCCCCATCAAAAACACTACCTTCAACATCAGGAATCCTTGGTACTGCTACCCGAAGAGTTACTGCCGCCCGATTGCGCCATGTCGCTAAATCCGCAGCAGGAAAAATACCTGCATAGGGTTGGCGAGTTTCTGGACGCGCAGGTAAATTATTTAATACTCTTACTAGGTCATCGACTAGCCCATCCCGTTCATTGATCGTATTACCGACAATTTTAGGAACCAGAAATGCAAGGGTTGCGGCAGCTTGCGATCGCCAAATCTCAACTTGTTTCATCGTTTTGCTGTAGAAATTACTGTAAAACCTTTACTATCATCTAACGAAACGTCCAAAAATCAATTTCACAAAAAAGGGATAACGCAAAAAGATTGTGCCTAAGCCACTAACAATTGAGTTGCGTAAACTAACGATCGCAATTGGCAAACATGGCTCTAAATAGGACTGGATCGTGATGATCAAGTTATGCCAACGATTGTCAATGGGAATCGCGACTTGGATCGCCACCCAGCCCAAAAATACAGTTAGAACAACCGCGATCGCTAAAACTTGAAAAGTCTTGCTCTCTAAAAGCTCGAGTAAATTCGCAAAAAATTTCTGGATATCCTTTGGCAATGTCGGTAAGTTTAAATTTAGTTTTGAACAAATCCACCAAACCATTAAGACCGTAATCGGGGCGGCGATCGCGATTGACCAACGTTGATTGGCTAAAAGAGAAATCAAATTTGCTGGCAAATCAATCCGTTTACCAATGTTTTGCAACGGTTCATCCCATGTGATTGTCGTGACAAAAGATACGGTGGCGATCGCAAAGGGACGCAATTTTTCCTCAATATAGTCGGCGATCGCGGTCGCGAATTGTCGAGAAATTTGACTGACAAGAAAACTATGCGCTTTTAAAATGCGATCGCTTTGAGGATGTTTTAAAATATCTTGACAAACTTTTTGGCTAAGATCCCCATCAATACTAATCAACGTCCGCAATATTGGTGATAACTCACATACATTCCCCTCAATTACATCAGTGTAATAAGTCCAAATCACGATCGCTCCTTGCCGTAGTGAAGCCATGCCCACACCAGAGGCTAGCACTTGCAATAATTCCTGATTATTAACCCTATAAATAACCTCGTCTTCACGATCACGGCTAGTCGCTAAACTCTGGGTATCCAGATCGATCTCTGTCAAAACACTTGGACTAAGCCACAAACTAATTTCATCATCAACAATAGCCAACCAATCAGGCGTAGCCACTACAACTCCATGTTATAATTAGGCGATTTTTTGGAAAGATTTTACCGTGGTTGTGCCGCGCTTCGCGCGGCATAACCACATTCTGGTTTTAATAAATCGGGTACTTTTATTATTAGAGATCACCTTATTTATTTCGGAATGGCATTAAATCTTTAACTAGATTTACGCAAGTCGTGATTAATCCAGTCCATTGTTTTTCAGCATTTTCAACGGCTTGATTGTGTAAGTCAAAAATAAGCTTTGCCATGGGTGGACCAATTTCGCTTATATCAGGCACAAATAGATCCTTAACAAACCGATTAGTCAGGTCGCCATCAAGAGAAAGTTTGGTCTGAGCCCAAATGCGTTCACCATGCAAAACTGATTGCTCAAGCTCCCATAACTTACGCAGAGAGCGATTAGTCTTGGCATCAGTTTTCAGGCTACCATCAGCATTTTTAGGGAGATTCAATTGCAATACTTTCGCAAGAATCTCTTCGTAGCAAGTTTTTTTTATCTCAAATTGTATCTTTTGCTGAGGATCTAGAGAATTTTGCCGATCACCAAAAGCGCGTTCAGCCCGCTTGTATATTTCTAAATCTCGATTATAGATCTCTCGATTATGGCGATCAAGTTCAGTTTGAGAGAGCAATGTCCCCTTCTGTTTAAGATCGGTACTACGTTGAAGGAGAGCCTTTTTGATGTCTCGCAATTCCTCCTCAGTTTTGTACATAGTATTCTCGATCAAATGAGTATAAAAATCTTGTGCGTCAAATTTTGTCAGCGCAATCTTGCCGACGATCATTGTATTCACTTCCAGCGAAGTAATTTGCTCTAAAACATCTTTGATCGTTTCCCGAAAATCATTAAGAGAACCGCTTTGTGAACTACCTTGTGCAGCAATGTTTTTAGAAGAGACTGGTTGATTAGATCTGCCAGCCGTAGTGGTTAAATCAGACGTAGCTTGCCCGTTATTACTTTTATTTTTATTAGTCAGATCTTGCATACAAATCACTCAGCGATAGATCAAATAAGCTAGACACGACTGAGGAAGCGATCGCTACTGAAATCAGCAGAAGTTTCAACTTCTAGCTCACTCTCATTGCTTAACATGCTTGTGACCTTCTGACCAATATCGACCAAGATTTTAAGATTATTGGCGATCGTCTCTGTACCCTTTTCAACTTGAAGTTCGTGAAAGCCTCGCAATTCAGCATAGGGAGAACCCTGTAAAAAATCTGCGCCTAGCTCATTTTCGATATCACCATCAATCAAATTGATCGTTGTTTTTAGGCGATTGCCCGCCTTATGATTTGTGTCGCCTTCATTGGCAACCCAAGTCACGATTTCCAACTTTACAAGGTCAGAAAATATCTCTACCAAAGCATCACCAAAGTTTTTACTTTCTTTGAGCTTGCTTTGAAAACGTACCGATGCTGTTACTGATGTTGTAGATGATGTAACTGAAGCATTTGCGAATGTCATAACTGATACCTAATATGAAAGTTTTTTGACTTTTTTTGAATTGATGCTGAATTGGTTTTGATAAAAACAATTCAAATGATTGCTTTAAATAATTTTAATGATATTCAGACATCTCAATTAATTCCATCGGCACAAAACTTTCTTGAGGTAGCAAAATCAGTTGAGAGTAAATGAGCTTTCCAGTCATATCGATGCGATTTACCGCTATTCCCATTGGACGAGGAAGTTGCGCTGCATAAAAGTCAGCATAGTAGCGATAAATCTGCCTAGCAGATCTGAAAATCATCGGATCAACTTTTTTAGCGATAGGCTCTAACTGTCGCTCTGGATATTCGAGGCGTTGGGTGGCATATGACACGGTGTAAATCCCTTAAAATTGACTGTTTTTTTGTCTTATAAAAAGCTGCATCAGGACTGTAGCTGACTTTGTTTTTTTTAGCAAGATTTGAGCCTAGGATTATACATTAATTGATATTTCTTGGGGTTGCTGATTTGCCAAAAAATTTAGTTACCTTCAGCATTAACCAGTTTGATCCGAAATAACTTGCTATAAAAAATTTGGGGGAAATCGACATAGCCTTTGTCGCGAATACTGGAGACAACATCAATCAAATAGCCAACAAACTCTGAATTTTCTAATGTCATTTCATAGCTCATGTCCGTATCGCCCTCAAATGTCATGCGACATAGGACCAAATCGGACGGTAAGTTGGCAACCCGCCATACTGCCATAAAAGAAACCGCAGAGCTGCCCTCAATATGACGTTCACCTGCAATCTCGCCTTGCTTGTATAGGGAAATTGCATAGGGAAGAACTTGACGCTTATTTGGCTCTCGATAATAGGGAATGTAGATGGAGACTTCTTGCGGAGCTGCAGCTTTCAGTTCGATCGCCATAAATGGTAGCGCCTTTATTGATGTGTAGGTGAATTTTTACAAAAAGATTAGCAGCTTTTTGCGGTATTACCGCAAATCCTAACTAAACCCATCACTAAATTTTTTGTAAAAGCCCCGCGATGCGGGGCTTTTACAAAAAATTTGAGTTTGGTCAGGATTGGCTGTAATTAAGGAGATACGCGATCGATTACGGTAATTTTGCCATCAGGTTGGACTTCCCAAACGTCATAGCTACCTTTGACATCACCATATTCATCGAGATCGACGTTGCCGCTCGCGCCTTGGTAGTCGATGTCTGTGCCAGCTTTGACCAGCTTAATCGCTTCGCAAACATCGCTGACTTCTTGACCAGGAGCATTAGCAACTTCACGCATTTTGCTTTTGATCGCTTCGCCAGTGCCGTCTTTGGCAGCTTCGGCAGCGATCGCCACAAGAGCCGCCGCGTCGTAAGAATGGGGAACAAAAGCGCCCAAATCTTGACCAGTTTTTTCTTTATAGCTTTTCGTAAATTCGGCAAGAGACTTACCATCGGCTCCAGGCACAGTGCCGATCGCCCCTGCCAAAATCAATTTACCTTCAGGGGTATTGCCAATCAACTTAGGAAAATCTTCGGTTTTAACCCCGTCAGTTAGCAAAATTTTGACATCTTTAGTTAAGCCTTGCTCAAAAGCAGCCTTGATTACTGCACCACCAGAATCAGGATAGAGAATTGCGGCAACTGCATCGGGCTTGCTACCAAATGCACCTTTAGCTTCTGCTTCAAAAGTGGTGGCTTTAGGATCGTAGCGAGTTGGTTTGATTTTGTTAACAATTGTGCCGCCGAGCTTTTCAAAGGCGACGACAAAGGCTTTTTCAAAACCTACGCCGTAGTCGTTATTGATTACAAGGGTGGCAACCTTTCGCGCTCCTTTTTTATAGGCAAGGTTTGCAAGGGCAAGAGCTTGGTAAGTATCAGGCGGTGCGGTGCGATTCCAGTAGCCTTTAAACTCGCCTTTTTTAGCACGTTCAGTGAAAACAGGGCTAGTGCTACCAGGCGAAATCATCACGACTTTGTTAGGAACGGCGATCGCTAGAGCTGCCGTCGAGACGCTGCTGGCAAATGAGCCAATTACTGCACCAACATTATCGACCTTTACCAATTTGGTCATCGCTTCCGCGCCTGCGGGTGGATCGGTGCGATCGTCTTCTTTAAAATAGGCGATCGGCTTGCCTAGTACCCCACCGCATTTATTTACAGTTTCGACCAGAAAATCAATGGACTTAATCATTGGCGCACCAATCGAAGATAAGTCACCCGTTATCGGTAGCAGTGCGCCTAAACGCAAAGTATCTTTAACACCGCCGCTACCTGAACTTGTTGAGGTTGGCGTGGTGTTAGATTCGGTAGATGGCGTGCTAGGCTGACAAGCCACAATCCAAATTGTTGTCACTGTTGCTAGCAAGGCTAGGCAAAGTGTAGAGAAAAACCTTTTAGTCATGGTTGCAATGAACTACGATCATATTTACTAAAGTTGATGTAATTGTATCTGCAAAGTTGTATCTGCAAAGTCTCATGCCATCCACCATCGATCCACGCCGTCAGAGAGAATTAGTCCGTTTGTTAGAACAAATGGGACTAGAACAAGCAAAATTAGAACGAATTAATCCGTCTATTAATTCTCAAGGCTTTGATTGGCTATTAATCGATCAGGCCTTGGTACATCCTAGTTTTTCGACTACTTATAACAATGATCAGCTAGAGTTCATCGGTGATAGCGTCTTAAAACTTGCTGTCAGCCTTTTTTTGCGAGAAAAATATGGGGATAAGAAAGTTGGCGTACTTTCAGCATTAAGGGCGCATTTAGTCAGTGATAAAACCCTCGCTAAAATTGCGCGTACCTATGAACTAAAAAAATACATAGTTTTATCTGAGGCTATGCGTAATGATTCTCAAAATGTTCAAGGTCAAGAGCAGACAGTGTTGGCAAATTCGCTAGAAGCTTTAATGGCGGCGATATATACAATTACTGGCGATGTGAAATTTATTCGTAAATGGCTCGATCCGCATATGCAACATTTTGCAGAGGCTTTGCTGGAGATTCCTGCTCTTGGTAACTACAAACTCGCCTTACTAGAACTAACCCAAAGGCGCTGGAAACGTCTGCCAGAGTATCGCAATGTCGCTACTTCCGCAAAAAATAACATATTTTTCGTGGAAGTATGGTTTGACGATCGCTGTTGGGGGCAAGGTCAAGGGAAAAGCATTAAAGCGGCTCAACAGGAGGCGGCAGCGATCGCGCTAGACCAGATGCAAAAAGAAATGTAAATATAAATACTTAGCGACAAATCATAAATTTTTCTACAAATAGAGGATAAGCATCGTAGTATTTCTTAGTGCGCTAATTTTGCTTATCTGAATCAATCAATTTTATAAGTCAATTTTTAAGATTAGTGCTTCGTGTGGTAAGAAGGAGTCAAGAGTCATTCTGATACTAATATCGATCCTAGCCGCCCTCAATGCTGTGGCAGCAATGTGGCTATTACTTTATGGGCTAAATGCTTATTGGCTCACTGCTGTCCATAAGCCTAAGCCTTCTGTACGGAAAGACCTTATTTTTCCGCAGCTTAATCCTGCAAGGGAATATCAAACGGCGCAAGTCGCCGCAACGCCATCACCAAGTTCAGGGGCGATCGCTGTCAATAATTTTGATAATTTCGAGCAATTTCGCCTCGACAAACCGCTTGCCAATGGCTTTAACAGTTATGTTTTGGCAGTCGAGCCATCTGAGCATGAGGCGATCGCCTTAGAGGATTTGCCGATCGTCACGATTCAGTTACCAATTTTTAATGAGCGCTATGTATCGCGCCGATTGATAGATGCAGTGTGTAAGCTCGACTATCCTCGCGATCGGATGCAAATCCAAGTACTCGATGACTCCATTGATGATACTCAGGACATTCTTCGCGATACTGTCCAAGAGTACCAAAATCGAGGCTTTTGGATTGAATATGTCCATCGTGTCAATCGGACTGGATTCAAAGCAGGGGCTTTGCATGATGCGATGCCGCTTGTAAAGGCAGATTATATTGCCATTTTTGATGCTGATTTTATCCCCTCATCAAACTGGCTAAAAGATACAATTCGCCATTATATCGAGTCGCCCGATGCCAAAGTTGCGGTTGTCCAGACCCGTTGGGGACATATCAACTCTGAATATTCGTTACTTACTAAATTGCAATCGACGGGAATTGACGGACATTTTGCGATCGAGCAACAAGCCAGATGTAACAATGGTTATTTTCTGAATTTTAACGGCACTGCGGGTATTTGGAATCGTGAGGCGATTATTGATGCTGGCGGTTGGCACGCTGATACCCTTGCTGAAGATATGGATTTGAGCTATCGCGCTCAACTTAAAGGCTGGAAAGTAGTTTATGACAATAACATTGTCGCGCCTGCGGAGTTGCCTGTTGCCATGCTTGCCTACAAATTGCAGCAATTTCGCTGGGCAAAGGGCAGTATTCAATGCGCGAAGAAGTTAATTTTTCAAATTTGGCAAGCTGACCTTAGTTTAGCGGTGAAAATTCAAGCCACGATGCATTTAACAGGATATTCGGCGCATCCTTTAATGTTGCTCTTGATCTTGCTTTCAATTCCACTGATGTTGATTACGCCTGATAGCGCGACTGCTTTGCGAGTTTCCTTTGAAGGGATCTGGGCGATCTTTATGATACCAGCCACCTTTGGCCCCCCATTTCTATACGTTAACGCCCAGCGCGATTTGTATCCTAAGTCTTGGTATCGCCGCCTCGGACGGATCTTCCTATTAGCAGTTCTTGGCACAGGCATTTCTTGGAGTAATAGTCGCGCCGTATATGCTGGCTTGTCCAATACAGGCGCAAATTTTCGCCGTACCCCCAAGTTCGACATCAAGAACAAAAGCGATCGCTGGGAAAATAAGGCTTACAAGATTCCTCTCGATACCACTGCCGTGATCGAGATTGGCTTGTGTGTTTACAGTGCGATCGCCTCCGTGTTAGCGCTCACCAAAGGGCTGTATATCACCTTGCCATTTATGGTGCTGTATGCCTTGAGCTATGGCTATGTTGGCGGGATTACCCTTTGGCAATCTTGGCAACAATCACGCAATTAGAACACGCGATTAGAAATAAAAGGGCGCTTTGCGTCCTTTTATTCTTTTATACTGGTTAACATGTGGTCAATTATTATTCCGACTTATAATCGCTTACCGATCTTGCAAAAATGTTTGCAAGCAATGGAAGCGCAAAACTTTACACAACCCTATGAGGTGGTGATCGTTGATGATGGTTCCACCGATGGCACGGTGGAATTTTTGCAAAGCCATGCAGCCGATTTTCCCCATGTGCAGCTATATCAGCAAAATCATGAAGGGGCGGCGATCGCCAGAAATACAGGGCTCGATGTCGCGATCGGCGAAACAATTGTATTTATTGATAGCGATCTTGTCGTTACGCCAGTATTTTTGTCATCCCATGCCAAGGCTCTACAGGGTAACGATCGCGCTTTTACCTATGGGCGAGTGATCAATACTGCTAATTTTGACGATCCCACTTCTGAACCTTTGAAGGTGACCGATCTATCGAATGCCTTTTTTGCCACGGGCAATGTGGCGATCGCTAAGCATTGGCTGATCGAAGCAGGAAAATTTGACACTAGCTTCCGTCAATATGGCTGGGAAGATCTAGAGCTAGGTGTGCGCCTCAAAAATCTCGATTTAAAATTAATTAAATGTCCTGATGCAGTTGGCTATCATTGGCATCCCGCTTTTACGATTGAGCAATTACCAAAACTTGTCGATGTCGAAGCGCAACGCGGACGCATGGGTGTAGTGTTTTATCAAAAACATCCGACATGGAATGTCAGAATGATGATCCAGATGACGTGGTTGCATGTGTTGCTCTGGGGAATATTATCGGTCGGTGGTTTGCTCAATGAGCGATCGCTCCGTCCACTTTTAAAATGGTTGATCGATCAAGGTAAACCGCAACTAGCTCTAGAAATCGCGAGGATTTTCTTGAACTGGTACAACGTCAAAGGCGTATATGCCGCCTATCGAGAAGCCCAGCGAAGTCTATGAAAGTTTCTCTCGAATTTCTCTACCATTTTCATTGCGATCGCTGTCGCAAATGGTGGAGTCGCGCTGACATCGAGCCACAAATTGGCGAACAGGTTTACTGCCCATATTGCGGTCACATTAATACCGTTGAGGCTGTGCAAACTTTTCGGAATGCTGCACGCGGCGGCAGTTGCCTGAGTCAGCGTCCTGATAATCAAGAAAAATGACATAGATTAGTACAGCCTATTGAGGCTTTAAAGGGTACAGAGAAATTTTTGAAAGTGCCGCTTCGCGGCACTTTCAAAAATTTCTCTGGGTTTCATGGCAGCGCAAAGCGTTGTAATGAATTGCCATTATGTTGTGAGGAGTTCTATTTTTCTCAAAACTTCCTCAATGATACTGAGAGGCGCTTTTTCAATAAATGCCATGTTTCTGGCTTGCCAATCTAAGCTCTTGATCTGATCAGCTAGGATAAATCCATTGATTTTAGGATTGTCTAGAGCAACTTCAAATCGCCATCCTTTAGTTTTGGATGTAATAGGACATAGGAGTGCCAGATTTGATTTTTGGTTATAGATGAGGGGAGAGACAACAAAAGCAGGGCGATGTCCTGCCTGTTCATGACCTGCTTGAGGATCGAAGTCTAGCCACACAATATCACCGCGATCAGGAATATAGCGCTTTACCATCGTTCATTTCCAACAGATGCGCCTGTGGAAATCTCTGAATGTAAGTTTTCTGAAGTCATGCCTTCAAGTAATTCTTCAAGGGTATATTTTTTGCGTCGATGAGGTGTCAAAATAATTTTGCCATCGATAATTTCAATACTAATAGTGCTTCCTGCTTGGATTTGGACTTGTTCAGCTATGGCTTGAGGAATGCGTACTGCGAGACTATTTCCCCATTTAGCGATCGCGGATGTCATGGAAGCTACCTCAATCATGTATATCTATTGTATATCTATTGAGTCAAAATCTATGCAAACTGTAAATAATCCAAATATTATTCTTGAGGGTTATCTCGCAGGGGCAATCGATTACATCCCGATCGCCCAAAAACTACAAAATCAAAACTTATCAGCAACGGTTGTCCCTTTAAAATGGCATGAATGGGTTCCGACCGTTGGCGGACGCTCGATCGCCCCAATCTTAGAAAAGCTCGACCAAACCGTAAATCTGGTATTAGCAAAATCAGGCGCATCCAAGGTAAATATCATTGCCCATTCCGCAGGGGGCTGGCTAGCGAGAATTTATTTAGGCGATCGCCCCTATTACAACAAAGTTTGGAATGCGCGATCTAAAGTCGCCAAGTTAATTTGTCTTGGCACACCCCAACGCAGCCTCGAACCTTGGTCACTGCCAAATTTAGGCTTTGTCAATGATAATTATCCTGAGGCCTTTTATGACGACATCGAATATATCTGCATCGCAGGTAAATCAGTGCAGGGCAAAAAATCCACACCCAAAAAATGGCTTGCTTATAGTAGCTATGAGCTTACTACTGGTCAGGGTGACGCTTGGGGTGACGGGATTATTCCTATCGAAGCGGCATATTTAGATGGTGCTACCAATATCGAGATTGATGGTGTTTACCATTCGCCGCGATCGGGTAAATGGTATGGCTCTCAAGAGGCGATCGATATTTGGGCAAAATATCTCTAGGTCTATTGCAAACCAACCAAAAAGGCTGTAGCGCACGCGCAGCGTGCGCTACAGCCTTTTTGGTTACAGATATCATCCTAAAGGAGTATAAAAAAATCTTTAATTTCTTGATAAACCAGTAGACATTTTGAAAAGATGCGTGTATATTATTGAGGTGTGAGGAGCGAACAAGTGAAAAAGCCTAGGAACGAAACAGGGAAAGTAACCTAGGCTTTTTCATTTGGTTACCGTCAATAAAAAAGAGAGACAAGTTATTAACTTGTCTCTCTTTTTTTGTGCTTTTTACAAACATAATTATCGCACTGTGATGCTTATGGCTCAATTCTCACAAGCACAAATGGCGGCACAACAAGACTCGCAAACTCTTTTTCTTTGTTAGCATTCCAAGCGCTAAGCTCCTCAGCAGTCGGATGGCGCACCCAACCATCATCGATCCATGACTGTACTAGCTGCTTATTGTCCTCAGTCAGCGCCACGCCCACATCGACAAGATCCAGCCTTGCTCCAACCAAAATCACTCTTGCCCTTGCTGCATGGGGAGATAACCATTCCCACAGCGCTGCATCGACCATTTTTGCCAAATCTGCTCTTAAATCACTCATTAAAACTCCTCATCTTCACCAATTACGCTATCAGCACCCATAATTTCTAGATACTTAGCTTTGATAGTTTTAACATCTTGCCATGTCAACCACTTGGGACTGCCCTGCTCGCGGCTCTGATTTCGCAATAAATAGGAAGGATGGAAGATTGGCATCACTAAGCGACCTTCCCACTCATACCATTGACCGCGAACTTTGGTAATCGACAGTTTTTCAGCCAATATCGATTTGAGTGATGTCGCACCTGTCAGCAAAATGATTTTCGGATCGATTAGCCTGATTTGTTCCAGTAAATATGGCTTGCAAGTATTTGTTTCGACTGGTGTAGGTACGCGATTATTGGGAGGGCGACATTTGACGGTGTTGCAAATATAGACATCTTTAGTCGTGTCAAATCCTACTGATTGCAGGATTTTGTCCAAAAGCTGTCCTGATTTCCCGACAAAGGGCAATCCTGAGAGATCCTCTTGTTCACCAGGAGCTTCACCGATAATCATGATTTTTGCCTTGCGATCGCCTCTCTCGACCACAACATTAGTACGAGTAGCGGCAAGGGGGCATTTTTGGCAATTGCAAGCTGTTTCGCGAAGTGTGTCGAGACTGGTAAATTGCTCGCTTACTGGCACTGAGTTTAAGGTTGCGGGACTAGTATTTTTAGGCGATCGCGCTGTTTTTTTGGCAGTCGGCGACTCAACTACTCCTTCTGCATGGGGAAGCTCTACCAAAGGAGTCTCCGATGGAGTGAGATCAAACAGGTTCATTTGTTCTTCGTCAGTCATAGCCAGCGTGTGCGCCCCAAATCAATAGTTACTGCTAATATTACGTTAATTGCGACGCAACTAGCTAACCCAGAAGCCAAAAAGCTGTGGCGCACGCGGCTCATGCGTCATAGCTTTTTAGGTTAAGGCTCAATGGGCTGTAATGAAGAAAGTTTTAATTTCATAGGGTTGAAATATAACTTTTAAAGGGCTTAAAGTATTTTTGCTTTCCATGAGATCGCATTCCCAAATATTCTCTATTTGCATAAGATTAGCTGAGATATTAATATCTACTTCTGTAGTCTTGCCATTAGCTTCATAAAATCTTGCAATCCAACCTGTTTGATCTTGCGATCGCTTAAATGCTGAAAGGATAATATTTGGTGCAGAAACTTGCAAAAAGCTCTGTTCTTTTGATTGAGTAACTGCTTGAATTGGCGAATACTGCAAAATAATAGGATTGTTTAATTCTTGAGCGAGTTGCACAATATTTGCGTCGCGCCAATCGCCTTGATGGGGAACTAGTCGATAGGTAAATTGATGATCACCGCGATCGCTATTTGGACAGGGCCAATTAGGGCTGCGGAGCAAGGTCAGTCGGAGGCAATCAGGCTTAGCGTCGTAGCCATATTTACTGTCATTGATCACAGCCAAACCTAATGGAAGTTGATCTAGGTTTGATGACGCAATATCTGCCCAATATTGAGCAGGGACTTCCCATTTTGCTTTAGCTTCAGGTGTTTCAGCCAAGGTGCTACGCTGAATTGTTCCCATTGGGATTTCGTAAGTGACGTAGGGCGATCGCCAATTTACAGGGAAAGCAACTTTGACTAAAGTATATTCTTCTTGCCAATCAACCCAATTATTGACGGTGATAAATCCTTCAAATGCGGTTAATTGAATTTCTTGAATAAAGGTTGATTCGCGGAATTTTTGGACAATGCGTAATGATATTAATAGACTACAATTTTCAGTAATTGTAATTGATGCAAGCTTAGTAGATTCTAACTTTTTACTCTCATAATTGGGATCGATATTCCAAGCATCCCAATATTGTTCTTTGTCTTCAAAAAATTGTAATTCGCTCGCGAATTGCAATATGAATTTTTGCGATCGCTTGTCAAATATTTGCGCGATCGCCCCAGTTTTAAGATCGATCGCAACTTGAATATATTGATTATCTAAATAAAATTTTTCACTGTCAGCAGTAATACTTAAAGGCTCATTAGTTTCAGTGATTTTTATAGACTCAAGTTCAATAAACCCAAAACTAGGAATATCGGCTAACCAACATAATGAATGATCTGGAAGTCTAATTAATTGCGATCGCCGCCAGTTGAGAAAATTCCATGCTTGCAGATTAGTGTTTTCTGGAGTTTGTGAAGGGAGAAGGCGATCGCAAATTTCTCTTACTTGATTCCATGTGCGATCGGCCTCGGCGAACACTTCTGGAATCGATGTGCCTGTCAAAATATCATGAAATTGATTGAGTAATAATCCTTGCCATGCTGTTTCTAATTGAGTCTGAAGATAAGGAATATTAGAAATTAAAGAGGCGATCGCGCTATATTTTTCAGCATTACCTAAAAGTACCTCTAATTGGCGATTTTGACGTTTCTGTTCGGATTTAGTCGTAAAAGTGCCGCGATGGAATTCTAAATAGAGTTCATCTTGCCAAACTGGTAAATCTGCGGGTAATTTTGTCTTTAAATTCAAGAGAAAATTCTCTAATGTGCTGGGATGCATTTCAAAGAATATCGGTGAATCTGCCCACTTTCGACCCACATCGAGCATGTCCGCCGTTGGTCCGCCGCCATGATCGCCGACACCGTATAGCCACGCTGTTTCGGTAATACCATGATGTTCTTCTTGGTTGGCGAGATATTTAGCGATCGCCACAGGTTCCAATCCTTGACCAATCTCGTTACTAAAATAAGTAAAAATCCGACTTCCATCTACACCTTCCCACCAAAAAATTTGATGTGGAAATTTATTCGTATCATTCCACAAAAGTTTTTGGGTAACGAAAGCCTCAAAGCCACTTTTTAATAGGATTTGTGGCATTTGCCAATGAAAACCAAACGTGTCAGGCAACCATGCAATTTTGACTTCTCGATTAAACTTTTTACGAAAATATGCTTGCCCATAGAGAATTTGTCTGATTAAAGATTCCCCACTCGGCAAGTTACCATCTGGCTCCACCCACATGCCGCCGATAAGTTCCCATTTATTGGCGGCTACAGCTGTCTGAATCCTTGTAAATAATTCAGGATATTCCTGCTCTATCCATTGATAGGAGAGAGCCGTACTTTGATTGAAAATTAGCTCTGGATAATGCTCTTGCAAATTTAAAGCCGATGTAAATGTGCGCTGCATGGCATTTTTGGTTTCGGCGATCGCCCATAACCAAGCGACATCGATATGCGAATTACCAAGCATATAAATTTGGCGTTGTTTGAGAAATTCGCCATATTGCAGAAGTGGCTCACGAATTGCTGCTATCTGTGCGAAGAAGTTTTCGTTTGTCGTTAATTTAGACCGAGCAAACATCGCAATTAAGCTATTAGTAGCGGTTTCTAGAGGTTGTAAATTAATTTGATGTTTCGTAAAAATGGGAATATATGTTTGCAGAATCTCTAGTTCAGTTGCCATGCGATCGCCATCGCATAGTTGATGGGGATATTCAAAAATCAATTCTGAAAGTTGCAATGCGCCAATGTCATGCTTAGGACTATTTAGCTTGATTTCTAAAGTAAATTCCTGATTAGGTTCTGGATGATCGGTTAATAGAATTCGACATTTTTGATCGAATAGATCGCCTTCTTGGACTTTATGACCATTAATCCATACTTCACAAACATCGACCCACCAGATTAAATTTAACCGAATAGTTGCATCGATTGTTGATAGTCCTGCATAGGTTTCTGGTACTTGCCAGACTTGTCTTAAATGAATATTTTCTTCTTTTTGCAAGAAAGCTACTATTGGTTTATTTTGCTTAGAATCTACTGTTGGTAGTATTTCCCATTCACCTGTTTGGTTTTGCCTTTGCCAGTTGCTAAGTATGCATAAACGCGATCGCAAGTTATTAATAACTTGCGTCAAATTTTTGACTAAATCAGTCATTGTCTAAATCCCTGAGATTTTTACTTTTGAAGTCGCAGTTAATTTTAATTGACTTTTACTGTAAATCGTACAAATCCATAAGATTTTGGAGGATTTCCTGAACTAGTACACGGTGGCTGAAATAACAAAACGTAAAGATTAGAAGAAAAGCAAGAAAAAACAGGCGATATATAGAGGGAGAGTGAGTAGGAGGAAAAAGAGATGTCAGTCCCGAAAACAATAGACCTCTTGCAGAACTAAAAATATGGTATGTTTAGGGGTTTTCTAAAATTTCCAACTACAACCATGAAATACGAAGCGAGTAAAGATTTATCAACCCCAGAATTTAAACGGTTGTTTGGAGTACAAAGAGAAACATTTGACCAAATGTCAACGTTAATGCGAGAAGCCGCCCAAAATAAAGGAAAAGGATGCGTAAAGGCAAAACTAAGTCTGGAGAATCAAGTATTGGTAACGTTGCAGTACTGGCGGGAATATCGCACCTATTTTCACATTTCTAAAGATTGGGAAGTATCAGAATCAACAGTATGTCGGGTCGTCAAGAAAGTAGAAAATGTGCTGATTAAAT
>JBDNJN010000227.1:0-3904 GCA_041687725.1 Pseudanabaena sp. | reverse complement strand
TTTTCACTCGATCACCCTTTAGAGACCTTAATGGCTTTTCCTATCATAACCACTGGCTGCGAAATCTTCTCATTGCTTCTTCTCTCAATGGAAGAAGTATGGATAAATCTATCAAACACAAACTAAAGTAGAACTAGCAATTTAACAACTCGATTGGGCGCGATCGCTATTTCGTAATCAAGTTCCCAAATTGCAGCAACTTAGCGATCGCAGTTCTGACTTCCCCAAAATCACGACCTATTTTGAACAAGAAGAGGAATTTTATATCGTAGAAGAAGCGATCGATGGAACTCGGCTCAGTGATGAAGTCCTCAATGGGCGACTTTATGGCGAGTCAGAATTAATTCAATTTTTGCAACAAGTATTAGCTAGTCTGCATATTGCCCATGTTTCCAATATGGTACATGGAGATATCTGCCCCAGAAATTTAATCCGTCGGAAAAATAATCAAGCGGGTAACCAAATTGGTAATCAAGCAGGTAATCAACACTTTGTCCTCACTAATTTTGCGGTTCTCAAAGGCGTTTATGCGACGGCGGCTCAAAATGGAGTTGTTCTTGGAACGCCCAGCTACATGCCCTTTGAGCAAGCCCTTGGCAACTTTGCACCTAGTTGTGATATTTATGCCCTTGGTTTAACCGCAATTCAATTACTCACAGGTTTACATCCTAGTCAATTAGTTCGTCGTGAAGATCTGAATTTACTAAGCTGGCAGATAGGTTCAGAAATACGTCCAGAGCTAGCCACGATCCTCAATCGCATGGTCAAACATCATCATGAGGATCGCTATCAGACGACGCAAGAAGTTCTCTACGACCTTGACAATCTGCCAACGGGTCAAGATATTAACGATTTTGAAATGCCCAGTTTTTCGATCGGACAAAGCACAAGTCGCTGGGCGATCGCCTTAGTCTGCTTAGTAGCAATTGGCTGGGGAGCGGTTAACTTCTATCAAAATTTACCAAAACTTGCCTCGCCAAGCGTTACTTCTGTAACTCCCAAGCTATCTTCGCTTGTTTCTAATTATCAATTACGCCTTAATCTGAAGGGACATAAGGGCTGGGTGAGAGCAGTCACATTCTTTCCCAATGGATTTAGTTTTGCTAGTGGTAGTTACGATCGCACATTAAGACTATGGAATGTACGAAATAATCAGTCTTTTGGAACTTTATCCAATCACCTCGGTTCGATTTCGGGAATTAATGCGATCGCCGTGCATCCTAATGGTAATACCTTTGCGACTGGTTGTATTGACAAATCGATTAAGTTATGGAACTTCCGCAGTGGGCAACCAATCCGTAACCTCGAAGGACATACAGGGCAAGTTTACAGTGTCGCCTATAGCCCTGATGGTAAAACTTTGATCAGTGCTAGTGCTGACAAAACGATTAAGATTTGGAATTGGCGCAAAGGTGAGATGCTCCAGACCTTGCAAGATCATCAAGATAAGGTCGTATCGGTTGCCTTTGATCCTGATGGCAAAAAAATCGCCAGTGCTAGTTTTGATAAAACGATCAAAATTTGGGATGTGAATACTGGCAAAGTTATTCTGAATATGACTGGACATAACGCGCCAGTGAATGAGATCGCCTTTAGTCCCGATGGCAAAATGATCGCCAGTGGCAGTCAAGACCAAACCGTGAAAATTTGGGACGTGAATACTGGCAAAGTTATTCGCACACTCTCAGGGCATACAGGCGGCGTATTGGCTGTTGCTTTTAATCGTGATGGTAGTGCGATCGCTTCAGGTAGCGTTGACAAAACAATTCGGATCTGGAACACCAAAACTGGTGAAATGATGCAAACTATCAGCGATCACGAAGCCCCAGTTTTATCCCTAAGTTTCAGCCCCAAAGATACAACCCTAGTCAGTGGTAGCGCCGATCGCTCTGTCAAAGTATGGCAATTGCAACCAAAGTAAAAATAAAGGCGGCACGTTGTGCCGCCTTTATTTTTTACTTTACTATTGATAATTATAATCAATAGTGCTAAAGTCCTAATTACGTTTTGATGCGGCTTGACTCAGTACCGTCTCATTACATATCGTTCAAATGCGTTGACAGGACTGAATGAAAAAATACTTTTCTTACAGGAATTGCAGAAACATATTTTGGTAAGAGAGCAAATTTTTCACTCAGTCTTTTCTTTTTTATTTAGAATTTTCAAAAATTTTAATAGTAATAATAATCAATAAAATTATGATCTTTAGACAATCTTCCTCACCTCAAGTTGTCGGCATCTGTACCAGTCAATCTTTACGCCGCTTTGACTTACCGCTATTGCGATCGCTATCCCGTCAATACGCGATCGCCCAATGGGAATATTGCCAAGACCCCGATCAGCCAATCGATTTGAATTTGGCGATCGCCTCATTACACGAGTACTTACAAACTCGTGACGAGGCTGTGCATCTAGTCGGACATGGCATTGCGGGCTTGGTCGGTTGGCTCTATGCACGTCAATATCCCGAACAGGTGCGATCGCTAACTTTGTTATCGGTGGGAGTTAACTTAGCGACTAGTTGGCATAGTCACTATTACGAGCAGCGTCAATTAATTGGCTGTAGCCGTGACACGATGCTGATGCGGACAGCATTTTATCTATTTGGTTATCGCGACAAAGAGATGCTGTATTGGCTAGCCGATTTGCTTAAGCAAGATCTTGATAATTCGCTTATTCCCCATTCTCTCTATGCCCCAACTTATATCGCACCCACACCGATCGCCGTACCAATGTTAGTCTGTGGAGCATTAGATGATTGTGTAATTGGCGGAAATTCCTATCAAAAGTGGCGATCGCATCTTAAAGATAGCGATCGCTTGTGGTTAAGCGAGCAAGGGAAGCACTTTTTTCATTACGCGCAGTGGCAGCCAGTGAGCAATCAAATTCGTTCTTTCTGGAATTCTTTGTCTCTTAATCAGGCAGTTTTGATTAAAAAGCAGTTTAAAAGTAGCGTAAATTCATAAATCGCCCTTAATCTAAATACAGAGATCCCCGACTTTTTGTTCGATCAATCTGGGTAGTCTTTGATCTTACAAAAAAATCGGGGATCTGAATCTCTAAGCTTTAGTTGTGCTTAAATCTTAGGTTCGCTTTTTACTTTCTTCAGCCAACGTTGCCCTAGCCACATCCCACCAAGCACAGCTAAGCCAGCCGATGGCTCAAACTCAAAGGGTACAGGCGTGGCTGCGGAACTATACAAGAAATTGTCAGCACCGAAACCATCAGTAGTAGTAGCATTTGCACTCTCAAAAGTGAGCGTAGTGAAGCTAGTATTTGCCACAAAGCCATAAAATCCTGTAGAACCATCACTAACGCTAGGAATATTACCTACAATGTTTCCCCCAGCTACCAATCGAGTGATTCTGCCAGCAACAAAGGAAACGCCATTGAAAGTGGCACCAAAGGCATTAATGGGAGAGCTAAACGTAGCTGTAAACCCTCTATCAGTACCACCTGTGAAGCCAAAAACGATATTAGTTCCATTTATATTAAAGGGACTATTTACTAAATCTGGAACGTCAATAATGTTTCGGGTTCCAGTATCCCCAAATCCAGTTAAAGAGAAGTCGGTCAGACCGACAGTCGCACCATTATCAAAAGAAGTATCGGTCACAAATGAGTTGAACGTTTCAGTATTCAGGCTACCCGCCGCCGCCCTGAAAGCAGTCTCATTAGTAAAAAGTGTAAACGTGATAGCTTCAGCAGGAGTAGAAAAAGCTAGAGTGCTTGCTAGGAGAGCAACTACCCCCCCCCATTTTTTTGAGGCAGGGTGGTTTCATTTTCGGAAAGGGTTAGAGGGTAAAGATTGTAGAAAAAGGCAAGAGATAAATATTGGGAGAGAAAATAAGATTGAACTAAGGAGCAAAGATCAGGAAAAATGGTCTGATTAAAGCAAAAGCAA
>JBDNJN010000226.1:0-23719 GCA_041687725.1 Pseudanabaena sp. | reverse complement strand
AGAAACCCAAAATTGCCTTCGTAGGGTGTGTTAGCGATCGCGTAACGCACTGCTCAACCGATCAAGGTTCGTTACGCTGCCGCTAACGAACCCTACAGGAAACCAATTTGTCGAAAAATCATTTCTCCGACAGGCTGCTAGGCTTTCATATAGCGCTTAGTATATGGATAGAGGATTTATCAAGTCTTATCAAGATGTTAGGAACAGTCACATGACCTACAAACTATTTGAAATTCCTTCTAAAAAAGTCAATCCAGTTTCTGAAGAAATTCAAGAAAGATTTACTGAGCTTGCTAGTCAATGGACTCAGGATGTAGAGGGGATGTCATCCACAGTTGAAATGGTTAAGCATCCTGCTTATCAAGAAATTATTAACATGGGAAAAGCGGTGATCCCATTAATGTTAAAAGATTTAAGCCAAAATCCCCTTTATTGGCTAACCGCATTACGGCAAATCACCCAAGAAAATCCTGTCCCTCCAGAACATAAAGGTAAAGTCAAACAAATGGCTGAAGATTGGCTAAATTGGGGCAAACAACAAGGTTATCTTGCCTAATTACGGATGACAAAAGCAATTCACTTAGAGCTACGTTATCCCAATCTAGCGATTACCAATTACAACGTTACTAGCCCTAGATCTCAGGAATATAATTGTTTCGCTTGGGCGGCAGAAGATCACGAGCGATGGTGGCAGCCTACACCTGAAGATCAATTTTATTGGGTTGAGGGAGTGCCGATGGAGGAGACTTTATCAGCATATATACAGGCTTACGAGACATTAGGGTACGAGCCGTGTGGCGATCGCGCAATCGAGTCAGGATATGAAAAGATAGCTTTGTATATTAACGACGAGGGGATTCCTGTCCATGCAGCGCGACAGTTGCCGTCTGGGATGTGGACTAGCAAACTTGGCGCACTTGAGGATATTGAGCATCAGTTAGAAGGATTAACTGGCGATCGCTATGGCAAGATTGGTCAAATTTTGAAAAGATCAAAATAAAGATTGACAATTAATACAATCTTTTGCGATGATTATTAATTGTGAGATTTTATTGAGCAGCAATACTCTTGGCTAATGTAATTGTTATTGGGGCACAGTGGGGCGATGAAGGCAAAGGCAAAATCACAGATTTGCTCAGCCGCTCCGCAGATGTCGTTGTGCGCTATCAAGGCGGTAATAATGCAGGACATACGGTCGTCGTTGGCGATCGCACTTTTAAGCTACATCTGATTCCTTCGGGAATCCTGTATCCCAAAACGGAATGCATCATTGCCAGTGGCACAGTAATCGATCCCAAAGTACTTCTTGAAGAAGTGGATCGACTCAAAGATTTGGGTATATCGACAGACAACCTGTTTATTGCCGAAACCGCCCATGTCACCATGCCATATCATCGTGTATTGGATCGCGCCTCAGAGGATCAGCGAGCCGAACATAAAATTGGCACAACAGGACGTGGCATCGGACCGACTTACGCTGACAAATCTGAGCGCGTCGGAATTCGGGTAATTGACTTGATGGACGAAAAACGTATGCCTAAAAAGCTACGTTGGGCGATCGAGCAGAAAAACATTGTTTTACAAAAGCTTTATAATTTAGAACCCCTTGATGCCGATGCAATCATTGAGGAATATCGCGGCTATGCCGATCGCCTCCGTCCCCATGTCGTCGATGCATCACTAAAAGTCGATGCAGCCATCCGAGAACGCCGCAACGTTTTATTTGAAGGCGCACAAGGGACATTGCTAGATCTCGATCATGGCACATATCCTTACGTCACATCATCAAATCCAGTTGCAGGCGGTGCTTGTATCGGCGTTGGTGTTGGACCAACCTGCATTGATCGCGTGATCGGTGTTGCCAAAGCATACACAACTCGCGTTGGCGAAGGTCCCTTCCCAACCGAATTGCACGATGACATTGGCAGTCATATCGGTGAGCGCGGCGCAGAATTTGGCACAACCACAGGGCGCAAGCGCCGTTGTGGTTGGTTTGACGGCGTAATCGGTCGTTATGCAGTTCGGATTAACGGACTCGACTGCCTTGCAGTCACCAAGCTCGATGTACTCGACGATCTCGAAGAAATCAAAGTTTGTACCGCATATGAACTTGATGGCAAAGTCGTGCATGATTTCCCTAGTGATGCGCGAGCCTTTGCTAGAGCGATCCCCATTTATGAAACCCTCGCTGGATGGAAACAATCAACTAGCGAATGCAAAACTGTGGAAGAGTTGCCAACAAACGCTAAGGAATATCTTAAATTTCTTGCTGATTTAACGGGAACTCCGATCGCAATCATTTCGCTAGGCGCAAGCCGAGGTCAAACCATCATCGTGGAAGACCCTATCCATGGACCAAAACGTGGTTTGTTAAAAGCTTAAAAACTAACGAACAAGTACTAATCACCAATTACTAATTACCGAAATGCAATTACAAATTAACGCTACCACTCGTCCCCCAGCAAATAATCGCGCTCTTCGTCGCGATGGACAAATTCCTGCAACCGTATATGGACATAAAGGTGCTGAGTCGATTTCGATCACTCTAGATGCTAAGGAAGCAACTACTTTGTTACGTCAAGCGACGATTAATAACACATTGATCGAAGTTAACGTAACTGATGGTGAATTTAAGGGTAAAACACTATTGCGTGAAGTCCAAAATCATCCTTACAAAAAAGCTATCTATCATCTCAGCTTTTTTGCGATCGAGTCGCAGTCGAAGATCGAAGTAGACATTCCTTTGCACTTCATTGGTATCCCTGTCGGCGTAAAAGTTGGCGGCGGTTCTATTGATACGATCAAGAACTATGTACGTGTAGTTTGCGCCCCTAACAACGTCCCTGAAAGCTTTGAAATCGATATCACCGAACTCGAAATTGGTAAAGGTGTTCACGTCAGCGAAATTAACTACCCTGAAGGTGTTAAGCCCGTAACCGATACAACTGCACTTGTAATTACCATTCTCAACAAATAAAGCAAGGGGCTTAAGCCCCTTGTTCCAATACAAATAAAAAAGGGGCGCATCGCGCCCCTTTTTTATTTGAGAATTATATGCCGATTGCGATCAATCTTTAGCCAACCTTCGTCTTGTAGTAACTTCATCGCTCTAGTCACAGTCACGCGGGTGCTGCTAATCGCACTAGCAAGATGCTGATGCGTGAGGCGTACAGTTAAGCGAGTGCCACCTTCAACAGGAATTCCAACTTCCTGCTTAAGTAAAAGCAAGATCTGACGGAGGCGTTCTTCAACCCGCTTATTACTAACTAGGGCTAGTAAGGCTTCGGTTTGCTGAAGACGGCGATTGAGATGTTGCAAAATTCCTTGATAGAGCTGCGGAGATTGTCCTAACTCACTCAAGGTGAACCGCATCAAGTCCACATCTGATAAAGCGATCGCCTGATATGGTTCCAGATTTGTTAGAGGTAAACCAAAGGGCATTGCTTGTACTGCAAATCCGACTAGGACTTCATCACCTGAAGGATGCAAAGTATTTAATTGGATGACTCCCCGACAAACCACCCACACTTCATTGGGATACATAGGAACAATTTGCCCACTTTTGTAAGTGTGCATGGTGTGACCGCGATAAATTTCTTCGAGCGATCGCCGCCAATCAGTTACAGAAGTTGTGGAGTTAAGATCGAAACTTGAGAACGTATATGTCATATCGGCGTGAGGTATGCATCTACGATCCTATATGTTTCTCGACACTGTCGGGTTAAGCATTGATTATCTAATCAATAAGTTATTATTAAAATCACATATCAACGCTACTTAACTAAAAAGAGAGGCAATGCGTTGCCTCTCTTTTTAGTTAAGTAGTAGAAGCCAAAAAGCTATGACGCACGCGCAGCGTGCGCCATAGCTTTTTGGCTTTTGGGTTTTATTTCGCCAAATTGCGAAGCAGCGATCGCTGATTTTCGTTCATGCTTTGCAAAACTTGCCTAGCATCACTACGTTGCAACATTTGTAAAAGCTCTTCAATTTCCTCATTTAGCGCTTTAGAAATTGGCTCTTTCACCTTAGGATTTTCTTGATGTGTTTCTACTTTGGCATCAGGCATCACACAAGTACCCGTTTCACAATCCATACCTAACTGTTGCCAATAGATCGTGGGAATAACTCTGCCCCTTTGACCAACATGTTCATGTTGAAGCAGATCGGTTTGGAGATAGTTGCGAGGTGAGTCATAGAACTTGACCTCACGGGCATAGGGAATCGTGAAACCACCAAATGCTTTGCGATATTCTTCAGAGCCGAGAATTTCATGAAAAAATACAGATACACCTTGCATCATCAACAAATCCATGAACTTGGCAATTTCCTCTTTGCCCTGTAGCGCTCTGCCGAGGAGATGCTTAAAGCTCCATTCCACAAATTTCATGTTTGAGCAGTCTTTATAAAAACTGTTGAGATAAACAGATGACATGACTAGCTCGCCGATGAAATGGCGTACACCTAACTTCCCTTTGAGGAAATCTTTTTCGATCTTGGCGATTTCCTTACGCTCATATTCATAGGGCTGACGCTCTAGGACTTGGGTATAAATTTGATGAAGGGCGATTTGACGATCTGCTTCTGTGGACTTGCGATCGATGGTGATTGGGTTATGAGCATTCATGACGACTTCTCCAAAAACTCTCTAAAAATCTTGTAAACATTGATTGAATATCGATCAATTTGGCTATTAATTACAGCCTATTGAGGGTTTGAGTGATACAGATAATTTGTTAAAAGTGCCGCTTCGCGGCACTTTTAACAAATTATCTGGGTTCCATAGCAGCGCAAGGCGCTGTACCTAGAGTGTCGGAGGTAAATCTCTATAGCTTGGCTAGCTATTTTTTGAGTAGCTAATTGATATCACGAAGCATTAGCTAATGTAGATATCGCCATTTCTGAATAAGGCTTTACCATTGCCGCACATTCGGCAGGTAACATCTCGTCAACAACTGATTGGAATAGACGATATGCGGTAGAGCATTCTTTGGCAACTTGATAAGAACTGATGATGTTTGCCAGCCAATCCATCAGAGTTTCACGGAAGAATAGTTCATCATCACGCAATACTGATAGAGATGTGTAACGAATCATGTTCGACATGTCGTATTTACATCGTTGCAACTGTTTTTGGACTAGTTCGGGATATTGCTGTGCCAAAAGCTTCAGGCTTCTGATCGTGATTTCGTCAGCGCGATCGCGTAAGAGATTGTAAGTCTTGACACGGATTGAAAAACTATTAGCAAAACGCTCTAAATTGAAAAGGTCACTGTCTGTCAAATAGACATGATCGACACCTGCAATTTTTTCATCTAATGTACGATTCATTGTTAACATAATCTTTTCTTTGCCCCTTAAATAAATTTAGTAAATATACCTATCTAACTGTCTCGGCTTAGAAAGTAACTTATTGAATACCCCCTATTTCTAAACAATAGAACTGTAGTTACTCGTACATTCAAGAACGAAATCAAAGTTAACTTAATAATATATTTCGACATATACCTCGTTCATTTTGAAAACTTCGGTTTTCAAAATGAACAAAAAGAAAAAACTGAAACGGTGCTTCGCCCCTCATGCTCTGCGTCCTCTTTTTATCTTTCACATTGGGATTTGAGATTTTATTGCGGTTTGCAGAACGACACGGTTAAAATAAGTTAACAGAACGTAATATTTTAAATACCTCCATGCAATCGGCAATAAGAATTGAAAATCTCAGGAAGACTTATGGCGAGACTATTGCCGTAGATGGAATTTCTTTAAATGTTACACAGGGACAGATTTATGGTTTGCTAGGACCGAATGGGGCTGGCAAAACTACGACAATGCGCTGTATTTGCACTTTGACTACGCCTGATTCGGGTTTGATCGAAGTCGCTGGAGTCACTGAAGCAAGAGCGATCCGCGATCGCCTTGGTTATATCGCTCAAGAAGTGGCTCTGGATAAGGTGCTAACTGGGCGTGAATTATTACGTTTTCAAGCGGCTTTGTATCATATTCCGCCAAAACAAATCAGCGATCGCATTGATAGCGTATTAGATCTATTACAACTAGAGCCTTATGCAGATAAGCTTTCGGGGACATATTCGGGCGGTCTAAAAAGACGTTTAGATCTCGCGGCAGGTTTGTTGCATCAGCCATCGGTACTCATTCTTGATGAGCCAACGGTCGGCTTAGATATTCAGAGTCGGATTGCGATTTGGGAGTTTTTACGCAAGCTGCGAGCATCGGGCGTGACGGTATTGATTAGCAGTCATTATCTCGAAGAAATTGATGCCCTTGCCGATCGCGTGGCGATTATTGATCGAGGCAAAATAATTGCCGAAGGCACAACGAACGAATTAAAAATGAAAGTGGGTGGTGATCGCATTACGATCAGGATTCGTGAGTTTGCCGATCTCCATGAAGCAGAACATGCTCAAAAGATTTTGCAGCAGTTACCGATTGTGCAAAGTATTACGATCAATGCTGCTCAAGGTAATGCGGTTAACTTATTTGTTACCCCTGATGCCAATGCTATTAGCGAGATTCAAAATATGTTGACGGCGGTTGATATTAATATATTTAGCTTGTCGCAGTCACGCCCCAGCCTCGATGATGTTTTTCTAGCGGCGACAGGTCAAACTATTCTTGATGCTGAAATTGCTCAATCAGAAATATTTGCTGCAAGTAAAGGCAAAAAGAAGCGATAAAGTTCAACCCATGTAGATAGGCGTAATAAAAACTTAAAACCCAAAAAGCTATGGCGCACGCGCAGCGTGCGCCATAGCTTTTTGGGTTTTGGTTTTTATTTCCAAGACAAAGCTTAACATTTATCTTCTTTTTTTTAGTGATGACTACCTTTAAGATGCGGTGGAGGCAATATATACGTATAAGCTTCTTTAATTGTTTAGATTGAGGTGGAATATGCGAGATTTTAATACTTTCCTATTGGCGCAAACGTCAACAGGTAGAAGCTTTGCGGTTGATGATTTACTCAAGCCCGATGGACTCGTATTGCAACTTGTATTTGCGATCGCCATCTTAGTCGGCGGCTGGATCATTGCGATATTTTTTGCTTCGATGACCGAAAATCTGCTGAAGCAAACAAGTGTTGATAATAAACTTGCCAATTGGTTAGGTGGTTCGAGTAGTAATTTGCCGATTGAAAAATGGGCTGGTACTACGGTTTTTTGGATCATCTTGCTTTTCACTTTGGTCGCTTTCTTCCAATACCTAAAGCTAGATGCTGTCGCTACCCCATTAAATGGTTTATTAGGGCAAATCACATCATTCTTGCCCAAGCTCGGTGGTGCGGCGATCCTAATTGGTATTGCGTGGGTTCTTGCCACTGTTAGCAAAATGATCGTTGGGCGCTTTTTGCGATCGGCGAACATTGATTCTAAAGTCAGCGCTCAAGTCAATGAGGATGAGGTAACTACAGGTGTAACTACAGGTTCAACCAGAGGGGCAACCACAGAATCGATCTCTCTGAGTGAAACTTTATCATCGGCTTTGTATTGGTTCATCTTGTTACTATTCCTACCTTTGGTACTGGATACTTTAGGACTCGTACAAGCTCTTGAACCCGTCAAAAATCTGGTCAATCAGATCTTGAGCGCTCTCCCCAAAATCCTCAAAGCGTTGATGATTGGTGGTATCGGTTGGTTGATTGCCCAAACAGTTAAGCGGATTGTCACTAATCTCTTAGCAACCAGTGGAGCCGATCGCTTCCTGCAACGTTGGACTTCTAATCAGACCGAATATAGTCTTTCTCAAGTAGTTGGAAATTTTGTCTATATTCTGATTCTGATTCCTACGGCGATATCGACATTAGAAGCCTTAGAAATTGGCTCGATCTCCCGTCCTGCAACGGCGATGCTCGATCAAGTATTGCGCTTTGTACCGCAGCTATTTACGGCTGGCGCAATTCTCACGGTGGCTTATTTCCTCGGTCAATTTGTCAGAGATATTGTTTCTGGTCTTCTGACTGGCTTAGGATTTAATAATATTTTGCACTGGTTGGGTTTCCAATCAATCTCATCAACTCCCATTGATGTAGTTGCAGATACCGAAAATAATTCCCCAACAGTTCTACCACAGCAAACTCCTTCCCAAATTGTTGGGATCATCGTATTTCTAGCGATTATGCTAGTAGCGATCGCCACAGCCACTGATGTATTGCAGATTAATGCGCTTACTCGGATTGTCTTTGGTGTGATGCTAGTCGCAGGTCAAGTATTGAGCGGTGTGATTATTTTCGCGATCGGCTTATACCTTGCCAATCTCGCCTTTAATCTTATTTCTAGTACTGGCGGACGACAAGCGCGAATTCTCGGTCATGCGGCTCGAATTTCGATTGTGGCGCTGATTAGTGCGATGGCTCTCAAGCAGATGGGCATCGCTAGCAATATTGTCGATCTAGCATTTGGCTTACTGACAGGTGCAATTGCCGTGGCGATCGCCGTGGCTTTTGGACTTGGCGGCAAAGATATCGCTTCTCAACAATTGCGTGAATGGCTAGAGTCATTCAGACGTAGAAATTAGAGGTAGTGTTGTAGATCTGTGGAAATGAGAAATATAGCCATTAGCATATTCATCAATCGACGTAGATTTTGTCTTGTTATCTAAATTTTATTTCCACAGATCTACAACACCATAGCCTCCCTCCACTCAACCTTTGCCCAAACATGGCAACATTCAACGATAAATCCCAAACCGCAGGGGGCGTTGATCGGTTATCAGCAAAAGAGAATTTAGCATTTGCGGATGGAGATTTTGGTGATAATTTGGAGATGCTGGCGCAAATAATAAAACTCTACTAGAACATTGCCACAAAATTATTTAGATTTAATTCATGATTTGCAAGAGCGTTTAGAAATATTGCAAAAGGCGATCGCCTTGCAACTAGACCCCGCACCAGCGATCGCCAAAGACTGGATGCGATCGCATGGTCAAATTCAAAAGTTTTTCCAAACTGAGATTGTCAATACAAATTTAGAGATCTCGCCGCAAAATTTATCTTTGCAAGTGGAAATTGACAAGCAACTCAAAATGCTCGGCGTAGATTTGACCATGTTGCAAACTGCGCGTAGTCCTGCCACTTGGCAAAAACGTCATCAACAGGCAAGCGATCGCTTTGTATTATTAAAACGCTATTCTGAAATGCATTGAACAAGGGGCTTAAGCCCCTTGTCTGGAAAAGAGAATTTATAGAGATCGCCATAATCTAAGCGCGAAGCATTTTACGGTAAACTCTTAGGACATCTAATACATCTTAAGATAATCATAGTAAAAACTCTATAATAAAATCAATGATCCTCGAAACAGCATGGCTACTTCCTTGCTATGGTTTGCTGGGCGCAGGGCTGACACTCCCTTGGTCATTAAGGATAGTGCGCCGTACTGGTCCGCGACCTGCGGTTTACCTGAATATGTTAATGACCACAATTGCCCTAGTGCATAGTTGTTGGTTACTAACATCAGTTTGGGGACAACCTGCTCAACAAGCTGAATTTATTTGGTTTCATGCTCTTGATCTAAATATTTATTGCTCTCTTGAAATTTCCACGATTAGCGCTAGCGCATCGATAATGATCGCTACGATGAGCTTAATTTCGCAGATATATGGGCTAGGCTCTCTCGAAAATGATTGGGCGATCGCGAGATTTTGCGCCTTAATTGGTTTCTTTGAAGCCGCGATTACAGGTATTGCTTTTAGTAATTCATTATTTTTTAGCTATGCTTTGCTAGAGATGCTCACCCTGTCCACCTATTTATTAGTCGGATTTTGGTATGCACAGCCGCTAGTGGTCACAGCCGCCAGAGATGCATTTTGGACAAAGCGAGTCGGGGACTTGTTTTTGTTGATGGGTGTGGTTACGCTCTCCAACCTTACGGATAGCCTTAATTTTTCCGATTTAAAAACATGGGCGGAGGCCCCGCAAACGATCGCCTATTTTGCCGAACATCAACAAATTGGCACTTTATTAGGACTAGCGCTAATTGCAGGACCATTGGGCAAATGCGCCCAGTTCCCACTGCATCTATGGCTCGATGAAGCGATGGAAGGTCCTAACCCTGCTTCAATTTTGCGAAATTCTGTCGTTGTGGGTGCAGGAGCCTATGTACTGATTAAGTTTCAGCCCATTTTGTCACTATTCCCAGTCGCGGCACAGGTGTCAGTGGTGATTGGTGCGATTACGGCAATCGGTGCGTCATTAGTGGCGATCGCCCAAATCGATATGAAACGCGCTTTGTCCCACTCCACCAGTGCTTATCTTGGTTTAGTTTTTATCGCTGTGGGTATGCAGCAACCAGACTTAGCGTTGGGTTTGCTATTCAGTCATGGCATTAGCAAGTCTTTGCTATTCCTGAGTTCTGGTGCAGTGATGATGACCACCATGACTCAAGATCTCACAGAAATGGGCGGCATCAAAACCCGAATGCCCGCCACACTCGTTGCTTTCATTGTCGGTTCGCTTGGTTTAGTGGCCCTGGTTCCCTTTGGTGGATTTTGGACATTATTGCGATGGGAAGAAACCTTTTGGAATAGTGACCCTTGGCTGATTGCGATCGCCTTATTAGTCAATAGCATCACTGCATTCGGACTAATGCGAATCTTTGCGCTCGTTTTCCTTGGACAAGTCCAACCAAAAACTCGTCGCGCTCCCGAAGTTGCTTGGCAAGTAGCACTTCCATTAGTCTCGCTGACGATTATCACCTTGCTTGTACCGATCTTGCTGCCATCATGGAATTTTGTCGATATTGACTTAAATACAGTGGATATCTGGGGTACTGTCACACTTGCAGCTTCAGGTTTACTAGGATTTGGTATCGGTGCATATATCTACATCAAACCCTATGCGACTGATAGCTCTGTATCAATGCCGCCCAAAATCACTCGTAATGCTTGGAAAGCCTTGCAGAATTTACTTGCCTATGACTTCTATGTGCAAGCAATCTATAAATATACGGTGGTCTTAATCGTAGGTGGTGGCTCGAAAATCTTGGCTTGGGTTGATCGCTATTTAGTCGATGGTTCTGTCAACTTTTTGGGCTTTGCTTCGATTTTTAGTGGCGAAAGTCTCAAATATACAGTCACAGGAAGATTGCAACAGTATGTGCTGACGATCATAGTCGGTTTAATTGCGATCGGATTTGCGGCTTTTTATGGTCTGAATTAAATATTCAGCGCCTAAGACGCTGAATATTTAATATCTTTAATTTATATTTCTAATTTAATTTTTAATTTAATCAAATATGCTTAGTACATTAGTTTGGACACCAGTTATCGGTGCGCTGCTGATCGTCTTACTGGGAGCAAGATTCGACTCCCAAAAATTACGCCAAATATCACTCGGAATAGCGATCGCCACATTTGGTTGGTCGATATACTTAATTACAAAATTTGATATTAGTCTAGCGACTATCCAATTAAGCGAATCCCTAGCTTGGTTAGCTCCAATCGGACTCAGCTATCGAATAGGTGTCGATGGGCTATCATTTCCACTGGTTCTACTGAATGGATTACTGATGATTGTCGCTGTCTACATCAGCAGTGATATCCAGCGCCCTCGGCTCTATTTCCCCTTATTGTTAATCCTTGGCGGCGGCGTAAATGGTGCTTTTCTTTCCCAAAATTTACTCCTTTTCTTTCTCTTCTTTGAATCTGAACTAATCCCCCTCTATCTCTTAATTGCCATTTGGGGCGGCGAAAGACGCGGCTATGCAGCTACCAAATTTTTGATTTATACTGCGATTTCAGGCATTCTCATTCTTGCCGCCTTTTTTGGGATGGCAGCTTTAGGAAGCGGTGATGCTGCTTTTACCTTTAACTATCAAGATTTAAATCTTGATAGCGTATCCAAAACCACGAAAGGAATTTTACTCTTGCTCCTGCTCTTGGGCTTTGGGATCAAAATTCCGATTGTGCCATTGCATACATGGCTACCCGATGCCCACGTTGAAGCCTCAACTCCAGTTTCCACTTTACTCGCAGGAGTCCTGCTGAAACTAGGAACCTATGGACTATTACGGTTTGGATTGGGTTTACTGCCCGAAGCATGGCAAGCGATCGCCCCTTTTCTGGCGGGGTGGGCAGTGGTCAGTGTGATTTATGGATGCCTCACTGCGATTACCCAAACCGACATGAAGAAGATGGTTGCTTATAGCTCTGTTGGTCACATGGGTTATATCCTTTTAGCCTTAGCCACCGCGACTCCCCTTTCATTACTGGGTGCAACCTTCCAAATGGTCAGCCACGGTCTGATTTCGGCATTATTATTTATTTTGGTGGGTGTCGTTTATAAGAAAACAGGAACTCGCAATATCAATTCTCTCAATGGTTTGCTCAATCCTGAACGCGGCTTACCGATTACAGGCTCGTTGATGATCTTGGCAGCAATGGCAAGCGCAGGGACACCAGGCATGGTGGGATTTATTGCTGAATTTGTGATTTTCCGTAGTAGTTTTGCGGTTTTCCCGATCCAGACTCTTCTCTGCATGATTGGCACGGGTCTAACTGCGGTCTATTTTCTCATCATGATCGATCGCGTATTTTTCGGTCGTCTTGCGGTCGAGAAAGTTACTAATCAACCACCGATTAGTAATTTCCCTTTTGCGAAATGGGGAGAAAAATTTCCTGCGATCGCCCTCGCGCTGATTATCATTTTCTTTGGATTGCTGCCTAGCTATGCCACGAAAATGATCGAAAGTTCTGCATCGGCGATCGCGCCCAATCAGACTAAGCCAAATAAAATTATTTTGGTTCTTAATTATCAAGAACCAAAATAATTTTGCGATACAATTAAATGCTGATTGAATGCTGTCTGAATCTAAAATAAATCTAGGATTGTAACCCCTGAATAACTTCACTTTTAAATTAGAATGTCAATGCGGCAACACTGATGCCAGAGTTGGGCAGTTTCATACACCCCATGGAGTTGTGCATACGCCAAGGTTTATGCCCGTTGGCACATTGGCAAACGTAAAAACTGTCACTCCTGCCCAACTCAAAGACTGCAAAGCCGAAATGGTCTTAGCAAATACCTATCACCTCCATCTCCAACCAGGTGAAGATATTGTCGCCGAAGCAGGTGGATTGCATAAATTTATGAATTGGGATGGACCAATCCTGACCGATTCAGGCGGATTTCAAGTTTTCAGTCTCAGCGACATTAGTTCCATTAGTGAAGAGGGCGTGCAGTTCCGATCGCCTCGCGATGGTAAGATGATTAATCTCACACCCGAAAAATCGATTCAAATTCAGAATCAACTGGGTGCAGATGTAATCATGGCTTTTGATGAATGCGCTCCCTATCCCGCCACCTATGAAGCCGTCAAATTGGCAGGACAGCGCACTACACGCTGGCTAGAGCGCTGCATCAAAGCCCACGATCGCCAAGATGTTCAAGCTCTATTTGGTATCGTCCAAGGCGGAGTCTATTTAGATTTGCGGCAACAATCAGCGCGTGAGCTAATCGAATTTGATTTACCTGGATATGCGATCGGCGGCGTGAGTGTCGGTGAACCGCCAGAATTAATCGAAAAAATTGTCAAAGCAATCACTCCATTACTACCAACCGACAAACCGCGCTACCTCATGGGTGTCGGCACATACAAAGAAATGGCGCAAGCTGTCGCCGCAGGGATTGACCTTTTTGATTGCGTGATTCCCACCCGATTTGCGCGGCATAGTGTCGCTCTAGTCAAAGGCGAGCGCTGGAATCTTAAAAATCAAAAATTTAAGCGCGATTTTACCCCTATAGATCGCGACTGTACCTGCTATGCTTGTCAGAACTTCTCTCGTGCTTATGTCAGTCATTTAGTGCGATCGCAAGAAATTCTCGGTTACACATTGCTATCAATCCATAACATCACTGAATTAATTCGATTCACGCAGCAAATGCGCCAAGCCATTATCGAAAATCGCTTTGTCGAAAAATTTGGTCATTATCTAACGGAATCTTCAACTTCATCTTTTACAGAAGAGATTCACCAATGATGCGTTTATCCCTATATGTTTTTCTCTGGATGCTGTCTATGGCGATCGCGATTTTTGCGGGTCAAAACACCTATCTAGTTAACTTGAAGTTTTTCTCCTTTGAGTCAATCAAATTACCACTAGGGCTAGTGTTAGTTTTCTCGGCTGGCTTGGGAGCTATATTTGTTAATTTATGGCAAAGCTCAATAAGTTTTGACATGTCAACCATGCCGAAGTTTTCTGGTTTTACCGATCAAAATCTTCCTTCAAAAAATCAATTTACGACCAAGACATCCGATGTAAAAAAAGATATTTCTAGGAAAACTAAAAAACCGAAGGACGATTTTGATGAAGACTGGGATGAAGACTGGGGGTAGATTGTATTTAAAAATACATTTACTGGTTTTCAATTTTGTTAACTTCTAATTCATAGGCTCTAGCTGTTGTGACTAAGTTTAGTGATTCCGTAATTTTGTGTATTATTTAATCATTCATGATTATATATATTCATTGTTTGTTCACCACAATAGCAAGACTTATTTCTTTAATGGTGTGAAGGAATGAAAAAGGTCAGTAATCTCTCAATTCTATTAGGCTTGAGCCTATTAGCTACGGCTACAGGCGCAAATGCCGAGACTGTCAATCAATCTCAAGTTCAGTCAAAATCGATAACAGTTCCAACTTTGCAGTCATCCCTGCCTGTTACTGAAGTAAAACTGAATGAATCAGAAACGATTCGATCAATCAGTACAGAGTTGAATCGTTCCAACGAAGTAGCTCAAAATGTTACCTCTGTATCTCAGCTAAGTGATGTGAAACCCACAGATTGGGCTTTTACAGCTTTGCAATCTCTCGTAGAGCGTTACGGATGTATTGCAGGTTATCCCGATCGCACTTTCCGTGGCAAGCAAGCAACTACCCGTTACGAATTTGCTGCTGGCTTGAATGCTTGTCTAGACAAGATCAACGAAATCATTTCCGCAGGGCTAGCTGATAAAGTCAGCAACGAAGACCTTGCCACTCTCCAAAAACTTCAAGAAGAATTTGCTGCTGAACTTGCAACCCTTCGTGGTCGTGTGGATGCTCTAGATGCCAAGGTTGCGAAACTAGAAGCACAACAGTTCTCCACAACCACTAAGCTCAGTGGTTTGGCATTCTTTAATGTCACAGGCGCTTCATCAGCTACTGTACTTGGGGCTTCTTCTACAGCAAAGCCTAATGTAACCATGAGTGGTTTAGTTTGGTTGACTCTCAACACCTCATTCACTGGGAAGGATTCATTAATCACTCAGTTGGCTGCTGGTAATGGTAATTCTCCATATAACACCTACGCAGGTGGTAGCTTCTTCAACACTACAGGTGTTCCATTTACCGACCAAACTGCTGGTGCTGGTGCAAACCAATTTGTTTTGCGAGAGTTGTCTTACACTTTCCCAGTATTTGATAAAGCCACTTTAGTTGTCGGTCCTCGTATCAACTTCTACAAATACTTCGATGGCATCCGATTTATTTATCCTTGGAATACTACCTTTGCATCAATCAACAGCCCATTGTTGAGTGATGCTAAGCGCGGTGCAGGTGCGATATTCATGACTCCTTTGGGGTCGATGTTTGACTTCAAAGTTGGCTACTTGGCTGAAAGTAATGAATTTTTCGGTGCTAACTCCTCAGCAGCAAGTCCGACCCAAGGCTTGACTGGTGGAACCAATAACATCACAGCGGAACTTGGTTTTAAACCATTTGATTCCTTTAAGCTTCGTCTGATCTATAGTCACGGCAATATTACTGGAACTGGTGGAGTTGTTGGTGGTTCTCCATCGCTACAAGCTCTTACGAAACCTCTGTTTAACAATGGACAGTCTGATATTTTTGTAGCTAACTTTGATTGGTTGCTCACTAAAGGCTTTGGTCTATTTGGACGTTATGGATATGGAACCACTAACCTCAATAGAATTGGTGGTGGTTCTGCCAGTGTCAACCAGTATACTTACCAAATTGGAGCAGCTTTCCCTGACCTGTTCAAAGAAGGTGCTCAAGCTATGGTCTCCTTTGGATTACCTTACAAGTTTGGAGATAGTAGCGACGTGCTTGCTACTGGAAAAGGTGATGGTGGTACACAGTACGATCTGGAGTTCTCCTATATTTACCCTCTAACCAAGAACATCACCTTGGTTCCCTCTGCTTATTTCATCTTTAGTCCTAATAACTTCAGCAGTAATCCAACTGTATTTGTTGGCAACTTGCAAGCAGTGTTTAGCTTCTAATCAGAAGTTGTAAAGCTATAAAAACAGAAGGATACGCAATGCGTATCCTTCTGTTTTTATAGGCAAGTATACAAAACTAATCAAGTAGTTAGTAATACATTTGTTGCGAGTGATGTTTGCTAGTTTCTAATTCAGTGTAGATTTCTCTTATTAGTTTTTTCTTAACTCGCGGTACATTCAATTCTTTGAAGGTGTGAAGGCATGAGTCCAATTTATATTCCCCGTCGTAAGTTCATTAGAGGCGCGATCGCTACAGCCGCCTTTGGAGCAACTTCTCAACTTTGGGTAGGCTGCACAGAGCAAGCCCCAACTACTACAACTACTACAGGTACAACAGGTAATACGAGTGCGCCTGCGGCAGCGCTATTAACTCTTGGTTTCATTTATGTTGGACCAAAGGATGACTATGGCTACAGCCAAGCTCACTTTGAGGGTGAAACAGCGATCGCCAAGCTACCCAATGTCAAGACTGTTAGCGAAGCTAGTGTTGCGGAAACTGCCACAGTGCAAGAAACCATGCTAGCCATGATCAACCAAAACAACGTTTCCGCACTATTTCCAACTTCCTTCGGTTACTTCGATCCACACATTCTCAAAGTGGCCGCAGCTAATCCTAAAGTGCAGTTCTTCCATTGCGGCGGGATGTATACAGAGGGTAAGCATCCTAAAAACATCGGTAGCTACTATGGCTACATTGACGAAGCAGAATATGTTGCAGGTGTAGTTGCAGGGTTGACCACCAAATCTGGCAAGTTAGGATTTGTTGCCGCAAAACCGATTCCTCAGGTAATTCGCAATGTCAATAGCTACACGCTCGGCGCTCGTAGTGTTAATCCTAAGGCAACAGTTCAAGTTATCTTTACTGGTGACTGGTCAGTTCCTGTTAAAGAAGCTGAGGCTGCTAACAGCATGGTCGATCAGGGCGTAGATGTTTTGACCTGTCACGTTGACAGTCCTAAAGTTGTGATGGAAACTGCCGAAAAACGGAAGGTGTTCTGCACTGGCTATCACGTAAATCAATCCAAGCTAGCTCCTACTGGCTATCTTACGGGTGCTGAGTGGGACTGGACGAACATATACACGAAGTATGTAGAACTACTTAAGGCAGGTAAATCTGTTACTGATGGCGGTATTCCTCACCTGTTGCGCGGTGGTCTCAAGGAAGGATTCTGTAAAGTCTCGCCCTATGGTAGTGCGGTTAGTGCTGAGACCAAGAAGGAAGCTGACAAGGTGTTGGCTAAGTTCATGGATGGCACTATGGTGATCTATGCTGGTGAGATGAAGGACAATACTGGTAAGGTCGTAATCGCTAAAGGTAAAGAATACAAGCAAACCGATCTCGATCTAGAAAAGATGGATTGGTTTGTTGAAGGCGTTATTGGTAGTGTGAAGGGCTAGATATTTAGAGAGCAACCTCGCACTACGAGGTTGCTCTTAAATCATGAAATTTAGTGGGTGATTTATGAACTTACGCGATCGCTGGCGTTCTACATCTGAGACAATTCTCATTCCGATTGGCGCATTAATTGTTTCATTAATTGTTTTTGGTATTTTCTGTGCCTTGCAAGGGAAGAACCCGATCGCGATTTATGGAACAATCTATCAATCTGCTTTTGGGAATAGTTTCTCTTGGCAAGGGACTTTAATTCGGGCGGCTCCTCTGATGCTGACTTCTCTCTGTACGGCAATACCTGCGATGTTGGGATTGACGATAATTGGCAATGAAGGAGCATTGATCGTTGGTGGTTTGGGCGCGATCGCCATTGGATTGCCACTAGCATCGTTGCCATCGGTGGTGGTGCAAATAGCGATGGCAATGGCTGGGATTATCGCTGGCGGTCTATGGATTATGTTTGTCGGCGCGATTAAGTATTATCGCGGTGTCAATGAAACTATTAGTAGTTTGCTGATGAACTATATCGCGATCGCCTTACTAAACACTTTAGTTGAAGGCCCGATGAAAGATCCATCTAGCTTAAACAAACCCTCAACTTTCCCATTGATTGCCGAAAATATGCTGCAAAGCATTCCTAATTCGCGGGTGCATTACGGCTTGATTTATGGCTTAGTAGCTTGCGCGATCGCCTATTTCCTAATTCATCGCACCACTTTTGGCTTTGCAGTCCGTACCGTTGGCGGCAATATTCGGGCTGCCAAAATTGCTGGTTTAGCGGTGGGCAAGCTTACCTTGATTGTGAGCTTCTTAGGTGGTTCCTGTGCGGGTTTAGCGGGAATGGTCGAGATCGCTGCCGTTCACGGAAGTGCCAATGCTTCGCTCAATGCCAATTATGGATATAGCGGTATTCTCGTTGCTTTTATCGCCAGACAAAATCCTCTAGTTGCAGTCATCGTTGCCGTGTTAATGGGTGGCATCCTCGCTAGTGGTAGCGCACTTCAGCGATCGTTTGGCTTACCCGATGCTACTGTTCTACTTTTTCAAGGTATCGTATTTTTAGCAATTCTCTTTAGTGAATCTCTTTATGGTCGTTTAGATTTCTTTAAAGATAGAGAGCCTGAAATTAAGATTGATAATTCGGCAACAGTGGTTTAGAAAGCTGTAGCGCACGCTGCGCTTGCGCTACAGCTTTTTAGGATTTCGGTTTAATTATCACAAAATTAACAATTCACAATCCTAATTACAAAAAAAATGACAGACGATACACTTGGTTGGATGAGCGTTCCTGTAGCAATCATCGGTGGCACACTTCGAGGAAGCGCTCCATTTCTATTTGTTAGCTTAGGAGAATGCCTCACTGAGAAAGCTGGCAAAATCAATCTTGGACTTGAAGGTACTTTACTTACAGGTGCAATGACTGCTTATGCGGTCTCATACTTAACTAAATCTCCTTGGTTGGGTGTTCTTGCCGCAGGTATGTCAGGTGTGGCACTAGGAGCGATCCATGCTTGGTTATCGCAACGCCCAAAGGTGAGCGATATCGCTGTTGGTATTGCCATGATTATTTTTGGAAGCGGCATTGCCTTTTTCTTTGGTAAGGCTTTTATTCAACCCAAAGCAGAGCAATTACCACTATTAGATTTTGGATTTTGGAGTAGCTATCCACAGGTGCAAGCTGCTCTTAAAGTGAGTCCTTTGTTAATAATCGGCATTGTCATCGCCCCTTTGATGCAATGGTTTTTTAATTCAACTCGATGGGGATTGTACGTTCGGGCCGTGGGCGATAGTCCAAGCGCTGCTAGAGCTATGGGTATTTCGGTTGTTGGCGTGCGTACTTGCGCGATCCTAGCAGGTAGTTTTCTAGCTGGGATTGGAGGGGCTAGCTTGTCACTCTACTTTCCTGGTTTATGGTCAGAAAACATATCTAGTGGTCAGGGCTTAATGGCGGTCGCACTGGTTATTTTTGCGCGATGGCAACCTGTTCAATGTCTATGGGCTGCTCTGTTATTTGGAGGCGCACAAGCCATTGGACCTTCATTGCAAGCGGTCGGTATCCGTTCTTATAGTTACCTGTTTAATGCTGCGCCCTACATCATGACTTTGATTATTATCATCGCAACTTGCTCGCCTCGCAGGACGTTAAGCGGTTCGCCAGGAGCATTAGGCACAAATGAATAATAAAAGTTTAAAAGCCTTGCAAAGCAAGGCTTTTAAACTTTTATCGGGCTTTGGGCTACCTATATTACAATAGAATCTCTGTTCTGATATGTAGATGCTTTGTGGATTATGGGAAATCAAAGACCGATCGCTGTCGATTTATTTGCTGGCGCGGGTGGGATGACGCTTGGCTTTGAGCAAGCAGGCTTTGATGTACTTGCGTCGGTGGAGATCGATCCGATCCATTGTGCGATCCATGAATATAATTTTCCAATGTGGACGGCGATCTGTGCCAGTGTCACGAATATTTCAGGGGATGATATTCGTGCAAAATCAAAAATAGGCGATCGCGAAGTTGATGTAGTTTTCGGGGGGCCACCATGCCAAGGTTTTTCGCTGATGGGCAAACGCGCGTTTGACGATCCGCGTAATCAGTTGGTATCGCACTTTATGCGTTTGGTAACGGAACTGAATGCTAAGTATTTTGTGATGGAAAATGTCAAAGGCTTAACTTTAGGCTCTCATCGTCAGTTTGTTGATGAGGTGATCGAGAGTTTTGAGAAAAATGGTTATCAGATTCTTAAAGATTATCAGGTTCTAAATGCGTCTCATTTTGGTGTGCCACAGCACCGCGAGCGACTTTTCTTAATCGGTTGTCGTCAAGATCTCGCTCTTCCCAATTACCCATCACCGATCACGAAACCTGCCAAAGCAAAGCGTATTCCTAAAAATCTTGTCGATTTACCAAATAGCCCGACTGTCGGTGATGCGATCGCGGATTTACCTGATATTAATAAATACCAAGAATTAAGCGATCGCGATTGGTGTATCGCCAAGTATAAAAATCCTGCAAGCTTTTATGGTGAATATTTACGCGGATTATTAGCCGATCCCCATAATCTCGCCTATCCGCGCCAATACGATCCCAAACTGCTTACTTCTAGTATTAAAACTGTCCATACACCAGTTTCGATCGCTCGTTTTCTTGCTACAGCTAATGGAAAAGTCGATAAGATTAGTAGATTTTTAAAACTCGATCCTGATGGTATCTGTAACACCTTAAGAGCAGGTACTCCTAGCAATCGTGGCGCATTTACGGCTCCTCGTCCGATTCATCCCGAACAACCACGTTGTATCACCGTGCGCGAGGCAGCTAGATTGCATTCCTATCCTGATTGGTTCCGCTTTCACGTGACTAAATGGCATGGATTTCGCCAAATCGGGAACTCAGTGCCGCCATTGTTGGCGAGAGCTGTTGCTCATCAGTTACGTGAAGTACTAGGAGCAAATCCGAAGAAACCGACAGAAATGATTTTTCTGGGTAATGATCAATTATTACGCTTGAAAATGGTTGCGGCTGCCAAAAAATTTGGGGTGGATTCCCATGTTATTGAGTCTAGAGTTAGTCGAAAAAAAGTACTATTCCCTGATCCAGCGTGTTGTGCCATCTTTTTGATCGATGAGAGTAATGTTTAAAGCCTTAAGCTCATTGCGAATGCGATCGCCTTCTTGATAATTTTTTGACTTCTTCGCCTCAATCCGTTGCTGAATTAAAGTTTCGATCTCAGCTTCATTTAGGCTTTCTTCTTTAACTTCGCGATCGCCAATATCTGCAATAAAGCCCAAAATGCTCGTCATATAACTAAGGGCTTGCCAATCTTGAAATAGAATTTCAGAACTCGCTGCTGTTTTACCTGCATGGGATAGAGAATTTCGCTCAGAGCGTAATTTCTTAGCTAGTTCAAATACATGGGACATCGCCACAGAAGTATTAAAATCATCATCCATCGCTTCTTCAAAACAGGCGATCGCCTCAACAACATCGCCACGAGATGGAATCTCCAGATTTTGCCAACCGAATTTTGCGCCAAAATCTGCTGAAAACAAGATTCCATCGCGAATTGTTTCCCAGCCTTTTGTCGCCGCATTAATCGCATCTTCCGTAAAATCAATTGGCTGACGATATTGGGCTTGCAAAATGAAGAGACGGATTGCCATCGGATCGAAAAATTCAAATAGATCGCGAATGGTTCTGAAATTATGCAGCGATTTTGACATCTTCTCGCCGTCAATATTCACAAAGCCATTATGCATCCAATATTTTGCTAGAGGCTTAGCATAAGCAGCTTCTGATTGCGCGATTTCGTTCTCATGGTGCGGAAATTGTAAATCTGCACCACCCGCATGAATATCAATCGTTTCACCTAAACGCGATCGCACCATTGCCGAGCATTCAATATGCCAACCAGGTCTTCCATCGCCCCAAGGTGATGACCAAAAGGGTTCGTTAGGCTTAGCGGATTTCCATAGGGCAAAGTCAAAGGGATATCGCTTCTGTTCTTCATGTTCATCGACACGACCGCTTGCCCCTGCTTGCATATCTTCTAGCTTCCGCCCTGAGAGCTTGCCATAGTTAGGGAATTTCTGCACTGCGTAATAGACATCGCCGCCCGATGCATAGGCATAATCGCGATCAATTAGTTGCTGAATTAGATCAATAATTTCGGGAATTGATTCTGTCGCACGGGGATAAACATCGGCTTTGGCAATATTTAGTTTTGCCATATCTTCATCGTAGGCAGCGATATATTGATCGGCGATCGCCTGCATTGTCGTGTTACGTTCTTGCGCCCTTTTTAAAATCTTGTCATCAATATCGGTAATATTCTGAACAAACTTGACTTGATATTTTGTTTCGAGATAGCGCCGAATCATATCCCAAACTACATAAGCTCTAGCATGACCCAAATGGCAATAGTCGTAGACCGTCACACCACAAACATACATTTTCACAATTCCCGATTCTAGGGGAATAAAGTCTTCTTTGCGTCTGGCGATCGTGTTGTAAATGCGAAGGGTCATGGATTTAAGTATCTGTAGACATATAAAAAGGCGCGAAGCAATTATACAGTAAAGAGCGAGAGAGTGCGCCCAATGATAATGCGCCCTTTATACTAAGGAAACATGATATCAAAATCAACTAGGAGTTAACACCATGCAACTACTGACGCACAAATTTGATGTCGAGCAATATCAACAGATGGGTAAAGCGGGTATTTTCGATCCTGAAGCCCATATTGAGTTAATAAAAGGAGAAATTGTCACAATGACCCCAATCGGATTAAAGCATACCGTCACGATTAACCGTACTGCTCGTTTTTTGTATAACAATATTCAGTCAAATGGGATTATTAGCATTCAGAACTCGATTCGTCTGCCTAATTATTCGGAACCACAGCCAGATATAGCAATTTTGCGTCCTCGCGATGACTTTTATGCTGACAAATTTCCGCAAGCAGAAGATGTTTTATTGTTGATTGAGGTGGCTGATTCTAGTTTGCAATACGATCGCACTACTAAGCTGCCTCTGTATGCTGAATACGGGGTTTTGGAATATTGGATTGCGAACTTAGAGAGAAACATTATCGAGATTTATCGCCAACCTCAAAATAAGTCATATCTCAAGCAGTCCTTAATTGATACGGCTGGGATTCCCTTTGCACCGATCGCATTTCCTGAAATGACTATGACTTTGAAGGATATTTATGGATAAGGCTGAAAAAAGGAGTTGACATTCCCCGCGAGTAAAGCGACGGGGATTCCTGATTCAGTGAGACAACTTACCAGATAGACTTGCATCTACTTGGCAGAGGTCGAACTCTCCACAGGCGTTAATTTGGGTATGCCCTACCCTACTCAAGCCAAGAGCCAAGATATTCAGTGCAGCATTGTGATCTCTATCCAATACCGTTCCACAATGGCTGCATTGATGCGTTCTGGTACTCAATGTCTTCTTAACCAATATTCCGCAGGTAGAACAATTTTGGCTCGTATAATGAGGCGGGACAGCGATTGTCACCTTTCCGTATACCTTGCCAAAATACTCAACCCATTGCCGAAACATTGACCAGCTTGCATCACTGATACTCTTAGCTAATT
>JBDNJN010000225.1:0-24004 GCA_041687725.1 Pseudanabaena sp. | reverse complement strand
TACTCAACATTTGGTGGCATCGGTAGACAGATCGTTTTATCTCCTGATGTTGTTCGGGCTTTGCGTTTTTCCATAGGACTTTTTCTCTCAATTCGTCCACTTCTCCTATTTTATCAAACACAAACTAATTTAGAACGAGACTCATGCTGGCTTGGTTAAGATTTGCGCCGCAGAGATTTGCGCCAGTCATTAAGGCTCCGCGCATGTTGGCACGAGTCAAGCAAGCAAAAGTCAAGACTGTGCTATTGAGATAGGCTTTAGAAAAATTGACATCTAGCCAATCGGTGCGACTGAGATTTGCGCCATTGAGTTTAATACCGTTGAGATCAAGCCCACTAAAGTCGCGATCGCCTTTGGCATAGCGGCGCAAAATATCTTGAGAAGTAAGTGCTGCATCCATATTTATAAGCCTTCTTTATAAGCCGTGGCGATTGAGAATTTGGTGAATTACTAATGATGTCCATTCAATATCAGCATAAGTGTTTGATTTGCCAAGGGTGAGACGGATGCTATTTCTGGATTCTGTTTGCGAATATCCCATGGCTAGCAAAACCGAACTTGGCTCGATCGCACCGCTACTACATGCCGAGCCAGAACTAATGGCGATCCCCGCAAAATTCATTTCACGGACAAGGTGGCGACCATCAATATATTGATGATAAAAGCTGAGATGGTGGGGTAATCTGTCGGTTCCCATTGCGCCTGTGGGAATTAGATCGGGAATATCGGCAAGTAATGTGTATAGACGATCGCGTAACTTCGCTAACCGTGCTGATTCTAAAAATAATTCCTGTTCAGCAAGTTCGGCGGCTAGCCCTAAACCCGCGATCGCGGCGACAGCTTGCGTTCCAGAACGATAACCGCGTTCTTGTCCGCCCCCTTGAATTAATGGGATTAGCGATCGCTTTTTCGTCATTTCAGGATTGATATAAAGCGCTCCGATCCCCTGTGTTCCATAGAACTTATGTGCCGAGAGTGAGAGCAAATCGATTGGTAAAGTTTGCACATCGATGGGCATTTTACCGATCGCTTGCACGGCATCGGTGTGAAATAGCACGTCAGCATTACGGCAAATCTGACCTAGTTTCTCAATCGGTTGAATCGTACCCACTTCGTTTTGGGCGGCGATAATCGATACAAGTACGGTATTAGGACGTAGCGATCGGGCGAGATCATTTGGTTCGATACGACCTCGCCGATCAACGGGTAATCTTGTAATTTCCCAGCCATTTTGTTCGAGATATTGGGCTGGCAAGCGCACGGCTGAATGCTCAACTGATGAAATAATCATGTGCTGCGGCGTTTGATGTTGTCGCGCGATCCCCATCATCACCATATTGTCGGATTCAGTGCCGCCAGATGTAAAAATAATTCCTTCAGGATCGGCACTAATTAAACTTGCCACTTGCAAGCGCGATCGCTCGATCGCCATAGTCGATCGCTCCCCCCACCAGTGCAGGCTAGAGGGATTTCCCCATTGCGATCGCATTACGTCCGTCATCAAGTCGATGACTTCTGGTCGCGTGGGGGATGTAGCACCATGATCTAGGTATATTTGCATGAAACAATTTTAACTGTTTGTTGAGCAAGGCAGCTTGTAGAAACAATTTGAACAGGCAAGGGGCTTAAGCCCCTTGTTAAGGCTATTGAAAACTTTCATTGTGAGCAACTTATTCTTAAGCTGCCGACGCTCAACAAATGATTAGGAAAGGGCAAACAGCGCGAAAGCATTACTTGTTGTTTGCGCTGCTAAAGTCTCTAGCTCCACCTCACGCAGCTTTGCCACACTTTCCGCCACATGTAAAACGTAAGCAGGTTCATTACGCTTGCCACGCTTGGGTACAGGCGCGAGAAATGGACAATCTGTTTCGACTAAAATACGATCGCTTGGCACAATTTTGGCAGACTCATGCAAGTCATGAGCATTCTTAAACGTGACTACGCCGCTAAAGCTGATATACATCCCCAAATCCACAAACCATTGGGTTTCTTCAGGATTACCCGCCCAGCAATGCATCACGCCACGAATAGGTTCTTGCGGCGACTCTGCATTGATGGATTGCAAAACTTCGCGGGTTGCTACTGATGCTTCGCGAGCATGAATAATTACTGGTAATGAAAGCGATCGCGCGGTGCGGAGTTGTGATTTAAAAGCTTCAATCTGAGCCGTTTTGCTATCTGATTTAAAAAAATCTAAACCCGTTTCACCGATCGCCACTACACGGCGATCGCTCATGGCTAAAGACTTAATGCGATCGCCTATTTCAGGATTCCATCCTGATGTATTTAGATTTTTATCAAGTGGATGCAACCCGACCGCAAAACTAACTTCAGGAAATTGCTCGGCGATCGCCTGAATTTGCTCAAACTCATCGGGACTCACACAGGAATGGACTAATCGCGTCACTCCATTGTTTAGCCAGCGATCGCGCACGGCTTCTAAATCAGACTGGAAGTCCTTAAAGTTGATATGTACATGAGTGTCTACTAGTTGCATAAGAAGGAAAACCTAGAAATCAAAAATCACATCAGAAAGTTAGAACATATAAAAACAGCGAGAAAATCAGACACTCCCCGACCGAGTATTATGAATTTTCTCGCTCAAAATCATGAATTAAATCATCTAAGCATAGTCAATATCCAGAAATTATAGTCAAAAGTAAATCTTTAGACTATATAAATCCGATCTTATTTACCCAAGATTTAAGACAAATATTTATTTATTTGTCACTATCTTCCGATTGCTCATTTTGCAACTGGATCAGATGAATATGCTTGTATCCAAGCTTAATTTCAAATTCGTCGCCTTCATTCAAACTCATCGATTTTGTATAGGTAGAACCGATCACAATCTGACCATTTTTATGAACGCTTACCCGAAACGTAGGTTCACGACCGCGCCCATCTTTATTCTGCTCAGGGTTAATCGCAAATCCTCTAGCAGCAAGTACTGCTTCATAAAATTCTGTCAAATTAACGCGATCTACGCCATCTTTTCCGCGAGTGAAATATCCGCATTTTTTAGCTTGCTCACGCTTGGGCAAGTTATTTAGCTCTTTTGCTTTTTGAAGAAGAGCCTTTCCTGTTAAGGGAGAAGTTACAGTGTCTGTCATAGAATTATCAGGGATTTCAAAATTTCAAAAATTTTTAAATTTCTCATTAACAAATAAGAAAGATTTTGCAAACTGCTGGATTTTAACCATCATAGAATTGCTTTTCTATTCTCGTACATCTTTAAACATATTAGACAAAACTTAAGAAATATTTTGAGATTTCCCATAAAGTTTCCAAAAAATACTAAATAAAGTTATAGCAATTTAGCGAATACATGGAAATACGAAAGAAATATTTCTAAGATTTAACTTGTCTTAAATAATTAATATTACAATCAAAGCAAGAAACTTACTGCTAAGTAAATTTTCGCTAGCATTGACCTATATAAAACCAAAAAGCTGTGGCGCACGCGCAGCGTGCGCCACAGCTTTTTGGTTTTTAAGATTTATTATGCCCACTTAACTTAGGCAACTTATAGAAACAGCTTGAACAGGCAAGGGGCTTAAGCCCCTTGTTAAACTTATTGTGAGCAACTTGTTTTTACAAGTTGCCTTAGGCAACAAGATATTAATTTGGGTTAGAGTCTTGGCTTGTGTTAAGTTGTTACCCCAAAAGCGAAAAGCATTTTTCAATATTTTGATGGAGCAAATGTATGAGCGCACAGGATCGAGTCCCCGTAGGTATTATTGGTGCGTCGGGTTATGGCGGCATCCAATTGGTTAGATTGCTGCTAGAGCATCCATTGGTGGAGATTACCTACATGGGTGGTAGTGGTTCTGTGGGACAAAATTTTGCGGATTTATATCCACATATCGCCCATGCCGTTAACTTGCCAATTGAAAGTCTCGAACCTGAGGCGATCGCCGATCGCTGCAAGATTGTGTTTCTATCATTGCCCAATGGCTTAGCCAGCAAAATTGCGCCGCGCCTGTTAGCGAAGGGCTGCAAAGTCCTCGATCTCTCCGCAGACTATCGCTTCACCGATCTGCAAATCTATGAGTCTTGGTACAACGAGTCGCGGACTGATGTGGAAGTTAATGCTAAAGCTGTCTATGGATTGCCCGAAATTTATCGCGATCGCATTGCCACTGCTGACTTAGTTGGCTGTGCAGGTTGCTATCCTACGGCGAGTTTACTGGCTTTGCAGCCTTTGCTAAAACAAGGTTTAGTCGATCCGAGTACGATCATCATTGATGCCAAGTCAGGCACATCAGGCGGCGGTCGTCAACCAAAAACAAATCTATTACTAGCCGAGGCTGATGGCTCGATCGGAGCCTATGGTATTGCTAGCCATCGTCATACACCTGAAATCGAACAGATTTGTAGTGATATGGCAGGTCAGGAGGTGTTAGTTCAATTCACTCCGCATTTAATGCCGATGATTCGCGGTATTCTTTCGACGGTATATGCGAAATTGCGCGATCCTGGACTTGTTAGGGATGATATCCTCACTATCTACAAGTCTTTTTATCGCAATTCAGAATGGGTACAGGTTTTACCCAAAAATATCTTCCCGCAAACAAAATGGGCTTTAGGTACAAATCTTTGTTATCTCGGTGTGGAAGTCGATGAACGGACAGGACGAGTGATTGTGGTTTCGGCGATCGATAATCTGATGAAAGGTCAGGCTGCCCAAGCCTTGCAATGCATGAATATCATGATGGGCTGGGAAGAATCTATGGCTTTACCCAAGCTAACTTTCTATCCATAAATACTACTCCCTTTCCAGTGAAAGACTAGACGTTGCGGCGCGGAGCGCCGCAACGCTAATTCTTGGATTTTAGAGAATCTTTGGAAAAAATATGTCAACAACAGTTAGAGATTTAGGAGAACAAGGATTGCTGAAAATCTTTCGGCAATATTGTAGTGATGTTGTTGGCGATGATGCGGCGGCGATGGGGGAGACTCTGCCCGATCGCCAGATGGTTGTAACTACCGATATGTTAGTGGATGGCGTGCATTTTAGCGATCGCACGACTAGCCCCGAAGATGTTGGTTGGCGAGCCGCCGCCGTAAACTTATCAGATTTGGCAGCGATGGGCGCTCTGCCTTGGGGATTGGTGATGTCGGTAGGATTGCCACCTGACACAAAAATTGCTTGGATAGAAGGCGTATATCGTGGCTTTAGTGAATGTTTGCGAACCTACGGCACAGAATTAGTCGGCGGCGATACGGTGCGATCGCCTGTTCGGACTTTATCCGTAACTGCCTTTGGGCAAGTAGCTAAACATCAATTAATTCAAAGGCATACGGCGCGAGTTGGTGATGCGATCGTGATGACGGGTTCGCATGGACTCTCAAAAGCTGGTTTGGAACTTCTATTAGACCAAAAATTAGAAGAGAAATTATTAGTTCCAATTAAAATTGGTGATCAAGTTCTTTTAGAAAAACAGCTAATAAAAGCGATCTGTCGCTATCATCAGCGACCAATTCCCCGTTTCGATGCGATTAATCTTTTACATCAAATTTTTCAACAACAAAATCATTTAAGTGATTTTGTTGTTTCAGGAATGGATAGCAGTGATGGTCTAGCTGATGCGATCGCCCAAATTTGTCGCGCTAGTAATGTTGGCGCAAAAATATTTTGGGATAAGTTACCAGTTCCTGAAGTCGTGGCAATATTGGCAGGCGATCGCGCCTTAGACTGGATTTTGTATGGCGGTGAAGATTTTGAATTAGTTTTATGTATGCCTTTTGAATTAGCAAAGCAGTTTGTGCAGCAACTATCGAGTGCCGTGATTATTGGTGAGATTATCGAAGGCAATCAAATTGATGGATTAGAAATGCGATCGGCTTTTCAGCATTTTGCGAACAAAGACTAATTCGGGCTTGATGGATTTTTAATTGCACCCATAAAAATAATTGTGCCAGTTTGCCGATCGCTAATCGTAAAGAAAAATGGGCGATCGACAATCATTTGGAATGGAGTTTCCTCTGAAGGCATTGCTGAAGTTACCCTCATCTCAACCGAAGTAACCGCCGCCGCTTCTGTACCTTCTTCATTCACATCGACAAAAGTTTTATGCTTCACATCACCGATCGCCGCTTTAAATGTCGAGAGGTTACGAAAATCTGCTTTGTCTGGATCGAAAGCGATCGCCATGCCCATATTTTGCAAAGCATTTTTGAGGCTGATTTCATATTCCATTTTAAAGCGTGGCAATTGAATCAATCCTTGCTTATAGGTAAAATTTGTTGACCAATCTTGCCAGTTTTTTGCCGTCAGTTGCTTCTGAAATTCTACTAAGCTAGATTCTGACTTCGGCAAGAAGACTTCCATACCGAATCGTCCAGAACCATAAGGAAGACTAATTGCTTGAAATGTCGGCGCATCATAATATCGATATCCACCCGATCTCGACATGGCAGGATGTTGAATTTTTGTGCCATCGGCGATGGTGAAAGGCTGGGGCTTGGTGAGTGACTTCTCAAAGGGAGCTTCCCATTTACCTTTAAAATAAACAGCATTGATCAAAAAGAGCATACTATCGCGATCGATGCGATCGACGATTTTATCGATTTTGTCCTTGGTATTTTTCTTTACCCAATCATTAATCGTGTTTACAGAATTAGGGTCGGCAAAATCAAGATTAGTAATTTCAGCTTGATAGAATTCTTTTACTTTCTTCAAGAAATCCTGCGCGAACGTAATATCTTGTCGCGCCCAAAGAGAGTTAGCAATATTTAATTCCACATTTGTATCACCATTAGCTAGCAATTGTTGAATTGTGTGATTGAAGCTATTCACCTCATCGATTTTGATACCTTGCAATTCCAAAGCCTTGGCGATCGCCTGTTGAGTCTCGCCACTTGCGCCGTTATAGGTCATCGATAAGGCGATCGCTACACTCGAAGGGGAGATGAATATATTTTTATTAGCATCTTGTTTGGCAACGCGATCAAATAGCTTAAAGCCGAAGCTAGTATTTGCCTCAACTAAGCGATCATCAAGTTTTACTTTACGATTATTGGCGCGATTATTTGACATTGGTTGAGGAGAAGCGGCAACATTAGTTGGTGATGGATTTGTAGTTGAGCCAATTGGTGAAGCTTGGGTATTTGCATTGTCTGGAGTTGTACATCCGATCAAAGCTAAAGCTAACAAACAAATAATTGTGGCTCGATGAAGAGTTTTCATAATGTTAAAACTTGTAGAAATAACTTGAACAGGCAAGGGGCTTAAGCCCCTTGTTAATGAATTGCTATTGTGAGCAACTTGTAAAAACAAGTTGCCTAAGTCTTAAGCTTTCTATATTTTTAGATTAGGGCATAATTTGCGATCGCCGATCGCTGTTACATTTTCCGTAACTCAGTCAGCCTAAAAAAGCACCCCAACGGGGTACTTTTTTTATTCTCGTTCAGCCAGTCTGGCTTGCAGTAACGGCACATAATTGGTGTACACATGACCCAATCTAAATTCCTCATCGTCTAATACCTTCTGATGAAAAGGAATCGTCGTCGGTACGCCCGTAATCGCACATTCGCGTAATGCTCGCTTCATCCGTAAAATCGCGGCATTGCGATCGCTACCCCAAACGATCAATTTCGCAATCAGGGAATCATAATAGGGCGGAATCACATAATCGGTGTAAACATGAGAATCCATCCGCACACCAGGTCCACCAGGCGGTAGATAACCGCTAATACGACCTGGATTCGGACGAAAATTATGATCGGGATCTTCGGCATTGATCCGACATTCGATCGCATGACCACGAATCTCAATTTCTTTTTGTTGATATCGCAGCTTTTCGCCTTGGGCAACCCGTAACTGTTCGGCGATCAAGTCAATGCCTGTGATCATCTCGGTTACAGGATGCTCAACTTGGATGCGAGTATTCATTTCCATGAAATAAAACTTGCCAAACTTGTCCAGCAAAAATTCGACCGTGCCGACACCGAGATAATTAATCGTCTTAGCCGCTTTTACGGCTGCTTCACCCATTTTTTCGCGCAATTTGGGACTTACCGCACTACTAGGCGCTTCTTCGAGCAGTTTTTGATGACGACGCTGGATTGAACAGTCACGCTCGCCTAAATGAATCACATTGCCATGTGCGTCCGCCAAAATTTGAACTTCAATATGGCGCGGCTCTTCGATCACTTTTTCTAAGTAAACCCCACCATTGCCAAAGGCGGCTTCGGCCTCACCTTGTGCGGCTCGGAGTAAACGCAATAAATCATTAGGATCGGTAACTAGGCGCATTCCCCGACCGCCGCCACCTGCGGTTGCTTTGACCATGACAGGATAGCCAATATCATTCGCAATTTTAACTGCTTGATCCTCTGACTCGATTAATCCTTCACTACCGGGAATAGTCGGTACACCTGCCTTTTGCATCGTCTTTTTGGCAGTGGACTTGTCTCCCATCGAACGAATCGAGCTAGGACTAGGCCCCACAAATAAGAGTTTATGATCGGCGCAGATTTCGGCAAATCTAGCATTTTCTGATAAAAATCCATAGCCAGGATGAATGGCGGTGGCGTTGTGGGTAATCGCCGCCGAAATGATATTGGGAATATTCAGATAGCTTTTGCTGCTAGGTGAATCGCCGATGCAGACGGCTTCGTGGGCTAGTTGCACATGCAATGAGTTGCGATCAATATCAGAATAAACCGCAACGGTGGGGATGCCTAATTCTTCGCAAGTCCGAATAATACGGAGGGCAATTTCACCACGATTGGCAATGAGTAATTTGGCGATTGGAGCCATGTTTAAAGTTCTTAGTTATCGCTTGTTGATCCAGTTTATCGGTAGGAGGCTCGTATAGAAACTCAAATAAAGCAAAAATAAAGCAAATTTTTGGCTCTCTCAGATTTGATTAACTCGTGAATCAGACCTAAAAGAGCCGTAATTTCGATTGTAAGTGTTTGCATCTAAATTGCCTCTACTTCAAATTAACGCCTTAAAGCCTCAATATCTTGACGAAAATTATTGCTGCTCGGCTGAGCAAACGGAGTGAGGCGAACAGCGATCGGTTTTATTTTTCGCGGCTCTGAGGGCAAACCAGGCGCGTAGGACTCTAATACATGTCCACTGCGCGTACAAGTTACCAATAGGTAGTCGCATTCTTCGCATTGGGTCTTGACTTGAGCAAGATATGAAAGGTGATGGCGCTCACCGATCTCACCACAATTGGGGCAACGTATGGCTTCAATCATTTTGGTAAATCCTTGATATATAGATAGATTTAAAATAAGTGTTGATAAAAGAAATCAAGAAAACTGATTTATTTAAGATATTTGATGGACTTAGAACTAGTACATCATATTTCTCGATTATTCAGTATTTGTTATGAATTCATCACAAAATAGGTTTAAATCTTTTGTTGTCTGAAGATTCGATGTGGCTTGCTGAAAGTATTTCTAAAGAAATAGTTATAAAAAATTATATATTTTTGGAATTTAGTTTCAGATAAGTGTGTGTGAGATAAACTTTTGAAATCAATTTTAAATATGCAACGATTATAACTATAAAAGATAGGGATCATTGCTATGTGAGCGATCCCCATCTTGAAAATGACAAGAATTAATTACTAAATCCTGTTTAGCTGTAAGGACTTGATTAATGATTAAAAAATAATTAAAGATTGATATTTAACATGAAATCTATATAAATCTTTACAAAAGTTTTATGATTAAAACGATATTAATATTTTTAAAGAAAAATTGATTTTTATGTATTCTTTCTGAAAGTTGAAATATAGCTGTCGCCAAGTGTATCAGGACATAAGACCCGAAAGTGGGAGGCGGTGCGAAGCACCGCCTCCCACTTTCTTGGGGTTTGTTTTGTCTTAATACAAGTGGCGACAGCTATAAGCTAAAAATAAAATTACCTGCTGTAGCGCAGGCATCCTGCCTGCATGACCATAATGCAAGCGAGACGCTTGCGCTACCAGATTCACACGGGTATATTCTTTTCAAGAAATCACCTAACTACTGCATTGTGACAAATTCTTCGGCGGCGGTGGGATGTATTGCCATCGTATTATCGAGATCTTTTTTGCAGCCGCCCATCGTTACGACTAGGGACATGCCTTGAATGATCTCCGCAGCATCTTTGCCCACCATGTGCAAACCTAAAACGCGCTCTTCAGCCCCAACGACGATTAGTTTCATCATCGTTTTTGCCTCGCCACCTGCGATCGCGTAATACATCGGGCGAAATTTGGTTTTATAGACTTTTACCCGATCGCCATATAACGCTCTTGCTTTTGCTTCAGATAAGCCCACAGTGGCGGCTTCGGGTTGGGAGAATACAGCGGAGGGGATATTGGTATGGCTGATCAATCTGGGCGTATGTCCGTAAATGGTATCGGCAAAGGCGCGACCCTCAGCGATCGCTACAGGTGTTAAATTCACGCGGTCGGTGCAGTCACCGATCGCATAAATATGCGGTTGATTGGTACAGCTATCTTCTTTAACCGCGATCGCATTATTCACAACTTCGATTCCTGCTTGCTCCAAACTTAAGGGCGCGAGATTGGGTTTGCGACCTGTCGCGGCTAGAACGACATCGAATTCTAAGGTTTGCTTATTGCCATTAGCATCATTAAAATTAACCGCGAGTCCGCGATCGCGTTTTGTAATCGTGAATGAGTCGCTGTCAATGCAGGTATGAAAATTAATCCCGCGATTAATCATCCCTTCTTGGATATTGGTTCGCACATCATCATCAAAGCCACGCAAAACATAGCGATCGCGAATTATTTGCGTCACATCTGCCCCTAACCCATGCATGATTCCTGCAAATTCTGTGCCGATATAACCACCACCAATCACACCAAAGCGTTGTGGGAATTTGGGTAGCAGAAACATTTCTTTGGAGGTGACTGCATATTCCATGCCTGCTAAGTTTGGTTTAGCAGCTTCACCGCCGACAGCGATCAGGATGCGTTCGGCAGTGAATAGGCGATCGCCTACTGCCACAGTATGCGCGTCCACAAATTTAGCAAATCCCGAAATTAGCTCGACATTACTTTTTTCTAAAAAACTAATGTGCAGTTTATTTAAGCGTGATACTTCGGTTTGAATTGCATCGCGGAGTTTGTCCCAATTAAATTTACCTTCAGGAATATCCCAGCCATAGCCAGCCGATTCTTGGAGAAAATGCGAGAAATGGGAGGCATAAACCATCAATTTTTTAGGAACACAGCCACGAATCACACAAGTACCACCAACCAAGTCGCCTTCAGCGATCGCTACTTTTGCACCAAAGACGGCGGCTCGTTTTGAGGCCGCGAGTCCGCCACTACCTGCACCAATTACAAATAAGTCGTAGTCAAAATTTGTCATGATTTTCTCTACTTGATAATTTCGATATCGCTGAGGCTAACTGAAAGCTTCATATGTCCAAGACGCACTGAAAATTCGCCAGAACTATTAGGAACAGTCATCACTTGAGCAATCTTGCCAAATTTAGGAATCCGAACCCGATCGCCGATTTTTAATTGCACCTCGACTTTTGGCTCAGGGACGATCGGGATATGGCGCTTCGTGAGTTCTTCGAGCCTTTGTTCGGTGCGCTGCACATCCGCCGCCACCTGTTCACCCATTTGTTCACCTTTTTGCAATTTGCGGATCACGCGCCCCACTTCTTTTTGAGCTTGAGCGATCGCCGCACTTACCTCTTTTTCTTGCCGTTCGCGGAGTTCTTTAGCCTGCGATCGCATTTTTTCAGCACGATCCAAAATTTCACTATGCAAACGTTCGGTATCGATCAGTAAATTGGCGGCGGCTTCCGTTTTTTGAGTATGTTCGCGGCGTTGTGCTTCTAGCTCGGCAATTACATCATTCATTTCCGTGGAACCGATACCCACCCGCACTTGCGCTGCGTCAATAATATCTTGGGGTAAACCTAATCGACCCGCGATCGCTAGAGCATTGGATCGGCCAGGAATTCCCCATAACAATCGATAAGTCGGCGCAAGCGAAGCATCATCAAACTCAACCGAAGCATTTTCAAATTTTGGATTCTGATATTTCAGAGCTTTGAGTTCGCCGAAGTGGGTGGTGGCGATCGCCAGTTTTGTGTGTTCGCCAAGATATTCTAATAAAGCTGTAGCGATCGCACTGCCTTCGGATGGGTCAGTACCCGCGCCCACTTCATCTAACAGAACTAGAGATTGGGGCGAAAGCGAATCCAGAATTCTGCCAATACGGCGAATATGTCCTGAGAAAGTCGATAGATTTTGCTGTAAGGATTGCTCATCGCCAATATCAGCAAGCACGAGATCGAACCAAGGCATTTCCACAGGTTCTTTGGCAGGAATAAACATTCCCGCTTTTGCCATCAGGGCGGCTAGTCCGAAAGTTTTTAAAGTTGCAGTTTTGCCGCCAGTATTTGGCCCCGTAATTACAACGACGGAAATATGCGGTGCAACTAAGACATCGACAGGGACAACTTCGCGACCTTCTTCATTTTTCTGTTGCCATACCAATAAAGGGTGACGCAACTGACGCAAAACGATTGCATCATTATTTAGAAAATGCGGCGGATTTGCACCTAACCAATAGCCATAACGCGCACGCGCAACTGCAAGATCGATCTTAGTAACAATAATCAGCAATCTTTGCAAATCTTCAGCGATCGCCGTAATTTTGGCACTGAGTTCTGCCAGAATAATCTCGATTTGGGCTTGTTCCATTTTCAGGAGTTGGCGCAAGCGATTATTGGACTGCACGATCGAGTTCGGTTCGACAAATAACGTCATGCCCGTACTAGAAGTATCGTGAATCACTCCTGGTACGCGATCGCGTTGTGGTGACTTTACCGACAGCACATAGCGATCGCTACGTTGGGTAATAATCTGCTCTTGTAACGAGCTAGCATTGCGCTGCATAATATTTTGCAGCTTCGCAATAATTTGATCGCGCACTGAGGTTAACTCATGGCGAATCTCACCTAAACGCACGGAGGCGCGGTCAAGAACCTTACCGCTTTCGTCAACACAGCGATAAATTTCCTGCTCAACATCAGGATAAGTCCGCAACTCACTGGCGAGGATCTGCAAATTCGGACAATAATCAGCATTGTCTAACTGGCGGCGCAGATTTCGCGCTCCTGCCAAAGTTGTCGCGATCGCCCATAGTTCTAGCGCTGACAAAATCCCCTGTTTTTCCGCCCGCAGCACCGAATTGGTAATATTTTGAATCCCATCTAAAGATACACCTGCATTTTTCTCTTCAAGTGCGTAAGCTTCTTTAGTTTGGGTCAGTAACTCTAATGTTTCTTCATAGCGATCGGGTATTGGCAAATGCGCCGATGCGATCGCGCCCAGCTTCGTCGTTGTAAATGTTGATAAGTGCTGACATAAACGATTCCATTCCAACAAATCTAACGTCTCAGCTTGCATGACACCTCAAAATAGCTTTTTAAATCAAAACAAGTCAGCAGTGCTGACTTGTTTTGAGCATACTTTTCTATTGTGCCAAAAAATAGATAGGGATGACTTGCTTATTTGCCCTAAAAACTTAGCTAACCAAGAACTAAAGTTCTTGGCTCAAAGCTTAAGTCAGTTAAAACTGACTGAAAGATTTATTGAAATTGTCTTTAACCCGTTTCAACGGGTTTTAGCTTTGAGCCAAGAACTTGAGTTCTTGGTTGACTGGGCATTTAGCAATCCATCCCTAAACTTCACGATTAGTTCGATCCGAATGTTAGAATTATTTGAAATTTTCTAATTCAGGATAGTTATTAAAATTTGGCATTCCTAAAAGCCATTTTTTGAGTTTCAATTCATGAAAAGTAAATTTACACAACTTTGCCAACCCAATAACTACTTCGATATTTAGGTGTGAATTGAATGATTTCTAAAAATGATAATTTAACGAAAATGGGAGGGGTAGCTGCTCTCATAGTGAGCGCTCTCACTATTTGTAGCCCTGTTGAGGCGATCAATTTAATTGGTAATTTTCCTCAGACAGATGATGTTAGCGCTGATAGCATTAACACCGCTAGGCGAAAAGCAATTGGTTTTACATTACCCGTTGGCATCCCATATACACTCGATACAATCACTTTAAGATTGAGAAATTACAACACTATGGGTGGTGGAGATGTGGCTTTATTGAGGATCTTTGCTGACGCGACAAAGAATAGCGCATCCCCAATTGACGTTGGATCAATCTTACAAACTCTTTCATTCACCAATCCAGCCTCAAATAGTGGAGCAGGAGTAACAGCAAACTTTGTATTTACTCCGACAAGCACCTTTACTTTTTTGCCAGATACTCTTTACTGGCTTGATGTAAGCGCAACTGCGGGAGACTTTAGTTGGCGTGGTAGCAATCCTGCGGTTACTCCCACATCAACCGTTGGTGTTACTTTTAACAATTATGCTGTCAGCTCCGACAGCGGCGCAAATTATGGCAATTCCACCCGATTCAACTCTTTTCAGATTGATGCTACTCCCGTACCCTTTGAGTTTGAGGCTAGCGGTGGTTTAGCGGTTTTGGGTGGTGCTTGGTTATTGCGTAAGCGATTGCAGCAGAAAAATAAAAACTAAAACTTGAGAGATTTGAGATCCTCGACTTTTTTTGTAAACGTCGCAAGCTACTTGCGACGTTTACAAAAAAGTCGGGGATCTTCGCGTTTGTGGTTTAATTCAATTTTCTTAAATTATTTCTTGCTATAAAACCCACAGAAATTTTTAAAAGTGCCGCTTTGCAGCACTTTTAAAAATTTCTATGTACCCATCAAAAAAAGAAGAGACGAAATTCGTCCCTTCTTTTTTTACTAGAAAATATTATAGGCGGGAAGCTAATCTCTCGAAATCAGCTTGGGTACTCGATAGCATTCTGCTGCGGCTGTCTGGAGTGCGATCGCCACTCAAATTTGGGACGAGGTTACGCGCTTGCAAAGCCATGTGTAACTGTAAATGTGCGACATATTCACTCAGATCGCCTTGGACACCGATTTGTTTGAATGCTACAGAGTTATTGCCAATCACCGCGTTACCTCTCATTTGATATGTGGATGTAAACTGAATACGAATTTTTTAAGGCTAATCTATACTTCTGTATAGATTAGATAAGTCGTTTCTATGACTTTCGATATAGAACATAACATATAGACGCTCTTGTAAGCTCTGCCTAGATACGAAGCGCAATCTTTTGAATCAATACTTAACAATCCTGAAATTCACCATGCACAGCTTTCTCTAACATATTTTCGGCGGCTTGAGCAGGTAACGATCGCGCAAAAAAGTAACCCTGAGCAAAATCACAATCCCAAGTTTGCAGTTTGGTCATTTGAGCTTCTGTCTCGATGCCTTCCGCAATTACTCGGATATTCATGGCATGGGCAAGAGCAATAATCGCTTTGACAATCGCAAGATTGCGATCGCTATGGTCATTCCTATATTCTCCTAAATTAATCTGATTAATGAACGAGCGATCAATCTTGATGGTATTCACGGGAAATTGCTGAAGGTAACTCAGTGATGAATAACCCGTACCAAAGTCATCAAGACTTAAATGAATATTTTTTTCTCGCAATTGTTGAAAAACTTTGATAGCAATTTCTGTGTTCTCAATTAGCAAAGTTTCCGTGATTTCTAGATTTAAACTAGTTGGGGCAAGTCCAGTTTCTTGCAAAATATGATTTATGGTCTGAACAATGTTGAATTCTTTTAACTGCTTTCCCGATAAATTTACATTGATTGTGAGATTTAACGATGGAAACTGATTTTGCCATAATTTGGTTTGGCGGCAAGCAGTTTGCATTACCCATCTACCAAGTGGCACAATTAGCCCCATTTCTTCACAGAGGGGAACAAATTCTCCTGCTGTAAGTAAACCTCTGGTGGGATGTTGCCAGCGCACTAATGCTTCAAATCCTTTTAAAATGGCGGTTTTCAAACAAACAATCGGCTCGTAATAAACCAAAAATTCTTCCCGATCGATCGCCTGTCGCAATTCATTCTCAAGTTGCAATCGGCTGATTACAGACTCATACATCGCCCGATTAAAAATTTCATGAGAAGCTCGACCTTTTTCTTTGGCGCGATATAAAGCAATATTTGCATCTCTAACTAACTCATTAGCATCTGCATAGTCACCCGAACCAATCACTATGCCAATACTGGTACTGGTTAAGATTTTGTGACCCTCGATCGCAATTTCAGTTTGCAGATGATCATGAATCCGTTCAGACACTTCGATCGCTTTTTGAGTGTTGTCAATATCATTCAAGAGAATGGCAAATTCATCGCCGCCTAGCCGTGCCACTGTATCAAAAGAGCGTACAGATTTTTCGAGAATTTTGGCGGTCTCGACAAGTAAGCGATCGCCGATTAGATGACCGAGGCTATCATTTATCGTTTTAAATTTATCTAAATCGATAAACAGAATTGCAAAGAGATGTTTGGGAATCCGTTTTGATTTTTTGAGCGCCATCTCTACGCGATCAATAAATAAAGTGCGATTGGACAGCCCTGTTAAACTATCGTGAAAAGCTTGATGAATAAGTTGAGCTTCACTAAATTTGCGAGCAGTAATATCTTGCCCAACCCCAACAATGCTTTGAAGTTCTCCTAATTCATTCCGAATAGGTACAGCGCGTTCAGATAACCATCGAACTTCTCCACTAGGTTTGACGATGCGATATTCCATACTCCATCCAGTTTGGAAGTTCTGCTTTGAGATCTCGATCACTTTTTTGCGGTCGTCTTCATGGATTGAATCAACAAAGGATTGAGGATTTTCGTAGAGACTGGCACAGGTTCGCCCTGAAATTTTCTTGTAGGCGGGATTGATATAAACAAATCGTGCAGAGTCGGCATCAATCATCCAGAATATTTCTTGAATATTTTCTGCCATTTGGCGAAATCTTTCTTCGCTCTCTATAAGAGCTTTTTCTGTTGCTTTTCGTTCAGTGATATCTTCAGAGTAACAGAGCAGATATTGAGGATTTTGATCGCGATCAAATAGCGGGATTTTTACAGTATGTAGCAATCTTCGCCCTAAACTAAGGCTATCAATTGGTTCTTCGGAAATATCTTCGGGAGTATTATTTAAAAAAGATTCTTGATCCTTTTGACAGAAAAAATCAGCTTGTTCTTTAGGAAAGTGATCGTATACAGTCTTGCCGATCGCATCCTTCATTGTCACCCCAAACATTAACTCACTGGTACGATTCCAGAGCAACATTTCACCAAAATGATCTTTTCTCCCATCTTTGACAAAGACAGCTACAGGTAAATGGTCGATCATAGTTCGCAAAAAAGTGCGAGTTTTTTCTAGGTCTGTTTCCGCTTGCTTGAGATCGCTAATATCTGTAAATGTGACGACTATGCGGATGATTTCATTTTGGCAATCAAGTTCAGGATAGGCATTAACCATGCCCCACACCATGTCATCTGTATCAGGACGATATAGCCCCATCTCATAGTTTTTCAGAACTTGCTTTTCTCGTAATATCTTATTAACAGGAAAGTCCTCTAAATCCATCAAGCGACCATCACCATGGTAGAAATGCCAATTTGGATCGCTAATGTCCTTGCCTGCAAGCTCCGATTGCATTATGCCTAAAATGTCTGCCGCAGGAGCATTTGCAAATAAAATCTCAGTATTAGCATCATGAACAATAATCCCTATTTCAATATTGTCAACTAGATTTTGGGCTAAATTTGCAATTAAATTTTCCGCCAGATCGCAAGTTAAGCTCGAAGCGGAAGCTGCAAAAAGTGCATCTAATTCTCCTCGTAAAGATTGATTTTCAGATTCTAGTTGAGTAATCTTTAACTGCAAAATTTCTAGTTCGTTCATGAGACTTGGCTAATCATTTTTTGTTTGATTTTTGCAAATATTCTTTGAGATCGCAGTTTCATCACTTGCCAATAACCCAAGTCAGGAATATTACCTTGGCATATTTGCTTATGGTCGAAAAATTCATTTATCTCTTCTAAAATCACTTGTAAACGATAGATAATGTTTTCAGCGCGATATTCATCTAATATCTTTGGTGACAAAGATAATTTCTGGTTGCTCTGAACAATTTTCATAATTCTTTGTCGATCAAATTCTTGCGAATATCCTGCTATTTTATAACAGTTAAAGGCAGGATCTAAATAGTCTGACAAGCCATGATTGACACTGGAAAAAACTTGGCAACCACAGGCTAGAGCCTCCATCGGTTGCAGCCCAAATCCTTCGCTGACCCCTTGCACCGCCCAATATTCTGCGGAATCGTATAAATAAACTTTAGCGCGATTAAATAGCCCTTCTAAATCTTCGACATAGCGATCGACCACTTCGACTCGGCATTGTTTTTGTAAAGCAGGAATTAATTGGTTTAGCAAATAACTAGAAGATTTTCGAGCTTGGACTAATACATCAATATCGCGATCGCCTTGCTGGTCATGAAATTTATCGGAAATTTCGTTTGGCAAATAATAAATTAACGAATGGGGCGATCGCTGTCCCCAATAACCAAGAGTATTGCGACTGACGGTAATAATTGGCACGCTAGCGGGTAAGTTAAAGCCATAGCCTGCGCTATGGGCATGATAAATCGCATTGAATTTTTTTAGCTTTGGCGCAAGCATCGCCACGTCAAAACCCCAACTTATCACAAAAATTGCATCGTCTAAGACTCTGAATATATCATCAGATCGCAATAAATCATCGAGCCATAAATGTCCCTTTTCACGCTGGCGGTAGGTGACGATCTCGGCAGGACAAACTTTTTTGACTAATTCCAGAGTTTTTAGCTCCGCCCACAAACCACCACAGGCAAATTTATTTGTAGTTCCGGGTAGCAAAAAGTAGAGCTTTCGCATAGGTTCAAACAATAACGTTAAACTAGTTTATGGATTGTGATTACGCGAAAAGCAAAAAACAATCTCTATTAGATAATTAAATGACATAGCATGGCACTTTTTACACTACGATCGCTCCGCAAAGATTTTGGCATCAAAGAAATCCTTAAGGATGCGAGTTTTAGCCTCAATGAAGGCGATAAGGTTGGGCTGATCGGTACAAATGGATCGGGAAAATCCACATTACTGAAAATGATTGCGGGGCTAGAACATCATGATGGCGGCGACCTGTGGGTAAATTCCAGCGCCAAAATTATCTATTTGCCACAGCAGCCCGAACTGAACGAAGAAAATACGGTTTTAGAACAAGTATTTGCTGACAGTGGCGAACAGATGACGCTAGTCAAGGAATACGAAGAAATCTCTGATAAGTTAACTCATGGACATGGCGATCTAGATCGTTTGTTAGAAGATTTGTCGCGAGTATCTGAGCGTATGGACCAGATTGGCGCTTGGGATTTAGAAACTACCGCTAAAATTATTTTAACTAAATTAGGTATTGATGATTTAGAAGCGAAAATTGGTACTCTGTCAGGCGGATATCGTAAACGGATCGCGATCGCCTCAGCCTTACTTTCTGCGCCTGATGTTTTGCTGATGGATGAGCCGACTAACCATCTTGACGCGCTCTCGGTGGAATGGTTACAGAGCTATCTCAACCGTTATCGCGGTGCATTATTGCTAATTACCCACGATCGCTATTTTCTCGATAAAGTCACTAATCGGATCATCGAAATCGATCGCGGCGATTTGTATAACTATTCGGGCAACTATTCCTATTATTTAGAGAAAAAAGCCGAGGCCGAAGAATCGGTAACTAATACTCAACGCAAACATGCTGGACTATTACGTCGTGAATTGGAATGGTTGAAAAAAGGTCCGAAGGCGCGGAGTACCAAGCAAAAAGCTCGTATTGATCGCGCCCATGATTTGCAAGCTACAGAATTTAAACAAGCTAATGCCAAAGTCGATATCACCACCGTCGGGCGGCGCATTGGTAAAAAAGTGGTCGAACTCGATCGCATTTCTAAATCCTATGGCGATCGGACGTTGATCAAAGATTTTTCCTACAACTTCACGCCCGAAGACCGCATCGGCATCATCGGCAGCAATGGCGCGGGTAAATCCACGCTGATGAACATGGTGATCGGACGTTTGCAGCCCGATGAAGGAACTGTGGAAATTGGCACAACGATCCATTTTGGTTACTTTGATCAACATTCTGATGATCTTGCCCAGTATGGCGATCTGCGCGTGATCGAGTACCTCAAAAATGTATCGGAACTGGTCAAAACATCCGATGGAAGTGTGATTACAGCTTCGCAAATGTTAGAGCGATTCCTATTCCCTCCCAATCAACAATATTCACCGATCAATAAACTCTCAGGTGGTGAAAAGCGGCGCTTATTCCTGCTGAAAGTATTAATGGCAGCTCCGAATGTTTTGATTTTGGATGAACCGACAAACGATCTTGATGTGCAGACTCTTGCAGTTTTAGAAGAATATCTCGAAGACTTTAATGGCTGCGTAATTGTGGTTTCCCACGATCGCTACTTCCTCGATCGCACGGTCGAAATGGTCTTTTCCTTCGAGCCTGAAGGTGAGATTCGCTTGTATCCTGGTAATTATTCTATTTATTTGGAATATAAAAAGGATGAAGCTGAGCAAGAATCGAGTGGTGCCAAGGCGCAATCTAATAAAGGCGCAAAAGAGCAGAAGTCTAGTAATTCCGCCCCCTTTGTTCCTGACATTCCCAAAGTCGAAGCCAAGAAACCTTCACAGCTTTCTTACAAAGAGAAGCGCGAGTATGAGGAGCTAGAAGCAAAAATCCCCAAACTGGAGGAAGAAAAAACCCAGACCGAGAAGAAGCTCTATCACAATGCGCCCAGTGGTCACGCAGAATTACAGAAGCTAGCTGCTCGTCTAGCCGAACTAAATCAGGCGATCGAAAAATCTACCGAACGTTGGTTAGTATTAGCCGAGCGAGTTTAGTCATTACGTATTCTAAGACCCTCACCCCCTAGTTCTTCTCCCGCAGGAGAGGGGAACTAGAAAAAACTCATTCTCCCCTTCTCCTGCGGGAGAAGGGGATGAGGGCAAGTTCCACTTAACTATCAGTTACTCTTTTCAAAAAAAGGCTGTAATGTCAACTACTCAAACATCTTCTAACTCAAAGTGGAATGTCTCGCAATTTGGGCTAGACTTCAAAAATCCGCGTTGGTGGATTGAGGTAATCTGTGTAGCTATTGCTTATTTCGCCGTGTCTTGGGTGACATCTCGCGTTATCTACAAAGGTGATGTTCCTTCTCCCGTTTGGCCAGGCGCAGGAACGAATGTGGGGTTGCTTTTGGCTTGGGGGCGATCGCGTTGGGTAGGAGTCTTTTTAGGTGCAATATGCTTCAACGTTCAATCTCACGCGAGTGGCTTATCAATTGCGGCGATCATCGCCGCCACTGGTTCCACTATTGGCGTATTAATCACAGTTTCTCTGATTTTACAATTTACGCGCACAAAATATCCTTTAAATCAAGTTCGGCATGTAGTGAGGTTTTCACTCTGCTCCCTATTTAGTGGAACTATTCTGCAATCACTAACTGGATCTTTGTCGTGTTGCTTACCTAAAATGGCTAGTGGTCGAGCTTTTCTAGAATTTTTCTTGCCTTGGTGGATTGGCGATTCTGTTGGAGTTTTAGTGTTTGCGCCTCTAGTGTTGACGTGGTTTCGATCGCCACGGGATGCCGCAATCAAATCTTGGTTTGATTGGGAAGTATTAGCAGTTTCAATCAGTCTGCTCATTGTTGCTTATTTCTCATTCTACAAAAGTGAACCACTCGAATATCTGCTATTACCACCATTGCTCTGGTCGGCTTTTCGCTTTGGAGCAAGGCTAACTACTTGGCTAGTGATGCTTGTCGCGATGACGGCTTCATTGGCGACTGCTTATAAATTTGGGATTTTTTATAAAGCCATAGATCAACGTGATTCGCTACTATTGCTGCAAATTTTTATGGGTGTGATCTCACTGACAACGATGGCAGTTTTGGCGATCGTTACCGAAAATCGCAAAGCAAATTTGCGTTTGCAGAGAGCTAATGCCGAATTAGAACAAAGAGTCCTAGATCGCACTGATGCTCTACGTCAGAGTGAAGCCAATGCTTTAGAATTAGCGGCAAAAGCCGAGGCGGCGAACACAGCTAAAAGTACTTTCATCGCCAACATGAGCCACGAACTGCGATCGCCCCTAAATGCAGTGCTTGGCTTTTCGCAATTAATGATGCGTACCAAAAACCTACCGACTGAACATTATGAAAATCTCAGTATTATTAATAATAGTGGCAGCTATTTATTAACGCTGATTAATAACGTTCTCGATCTATCAAAAATCGAAGCAGGAAAGACTACTTTAAATCTTCAGGCTTTTGATTTATATTCTCTATTAGATGATATAGAAGACATGCTCTACTTACGAGCGAATGAAGATGGGATAGAATTAATCTTCGAGCGCGATGATCGCCTTCCTCGCTATATTTTCACCGATCCAATCAAACTCCGTCAAGTATTAATTAATTTGATCGGTAATGCGATCAAATTTACGAAAGTCGGTACAGTGCATTTAAAGACAAATAGCATCGATACATCTGCCCAAGATTGCACCTTAAATTTTATTGTCAGTGATACTGGAGTAGGTATTGCGCCTGAGGACTTGGCAGATATATTTGCTTCCTTCTCGCAAGCTCAGGCAGGAAAAGACAAGCAAGAAGGTACGGGATTAGGGCTAGCAATTAGTCGCAAATTTGTGCAGTTGATGGGTGGTGATATTACTGTCACTAGTGAACTTGGGAAAGGCACAACTTTTGAGTTTCAGATCCAAGCCAAAATAAGCCAAGAATCGATTAGCGATCGCCCCGAAAAAACACGGGTATTGGCACTTGCCCCAGATCAGCCCACCTATAGAATATTAGTCGCCGATGACAAAGAAGCAAATTGCCAATTACTAATCAAATTGCTTCGCCCTATGGGTTTTGACCTCAAATCAGCTAGCAACGGGCAAGAGGCGATCGCGATTTGGGAAGAATGGCAACCGCATTTGATCTGGATGGATATGCGAATGCCTGTCATGGATGGCTATGAAGCAACCAAATACATTAAGTCCACCACCAAAGGCAATGCCACAGCCGTGATTGCCCTAACTGCTAGTGTTTTAGAAGAACAAAAAGCGATCGTACTTTCCGCAGGATGTGATGACTTCATTCGCAAACCCTTTGAAGAACAAGTAATTTTTGATACCATAGCTAAGCATCTTGGTGTGAAATACATATCTGAAAATATTCCTCACGCAGATAAAACTAATAGATCTAGAGAAATATTATTAACTTCTGAGAATCTAAAAGTTATGCCAGATAGTTGGATAATGGAGTTATATGCATCTTCTCTTGAAGCTGAAAAAAGTATTGTTATGGAGTTAATTGGGGAAATTCCAGACACAGAGATTTTCTTAGTGCGATCGTTAACTCAACTAGCCGTTAATTTCCAATTTGAGAAATTAATCGACCTCACCGAACCGCTAATAAGTAAATAGGCATAAACCCCCAAAAGCTGTGGCGCACACGCAGCGTGCGCCACAGCTTTTGGGGGGGGTAATCAAAAACAATGGGCTTAAGCCCATTGTCTGGCATACAGCTTTGACATTACCCGCGAGTAAAGCGACGGGGATTCCTGATTCAGCGAGACAACTTACCAGATAGACTTGCATCTACTTGGCAGAGGTCGAACTCTCCACAGGCGTACTGAGTTTGGGTAGGCCCTACCCTACTTAAACCAAGAGCCAAGATGTTCAGAGCAGCATTGTGATCTCTATCCAATACCGTTCCACAATGACTGCATTGATGCGTTCTGGTACTCAGAGTTTTCTTAACCAATGTTCCACAAGTTGAACAATTTTGGCTCGTATAGTGAGGCGGTACTGCAACAGTGACCTTGCCAAATGCCTTGCCAAAATATTCAACCCATTGCCGAAACATTGACCAGCTTGCATCACTGATTGACTTGGCTAATTTATGATTCTTAACCATATTCCGCACTTGCAAGTCTTCGTAGGCAATCAGGTCGTTTGACCGAACTACGCATCT
>JBDNJN010000224.1:0-3435 GCA_041687725.1 Pseudanabaena sp. | reverse complement strand
TTTTGCTTTTGCTTTAATCAGACCATTTTTCCTGATCTTTGCTCCTTAGTTCAATCTTATTTTCTCTCCCAATATTTATCTCTTGCCTTTTTCTACAATCTTTACCCTCTAACCCTTTCCGAAAATGAAACCACCCTGCTAACAGTTGTTTGATTTGGGGGCTGATATAAGCAAATTCTGGAGTGTTTGAGATTGGAGATATGTAGGAAATATTAGGAACTTGCTCGATCAGCGATCGGTACTGGTCATTCCAATGTTTGAGATCGTTGTTCGCTTGATCGGCATCTGTAAGTCTTTGTTGCAAGATAGCTTGCGTATTTTCTTGTTGCAAGATAATCTCGATCTGCATGGCGACTTGATGCAAGAGCAACCCGTCATCCTGATTCCATTGCTCGATCAAGGATTCATTGTCTAGCGCCTTGCATCGATGAACCATCAAAAATCCCCACAATGGCTCTGCTGATTCAGTCAATACTATCGGCACAAGCAAGTAATCTTTCCCTGCAAACCTTTCAGCTAAATCAATTTCACATCGATTTAGTCCTAATGCATACAGTTCGATGATTTTATTTGTCGCACTTTCTCCCCGTTGATATTCTTCTCTAAAAATATCTTCAATATTCAGTTGTGAATAAGACTCATGCTCTGAGGCGATCGCCTCAGCAACCACATGACTTTTAACATTAATCGATGGCAAATCTTGAGATTTAGTATCTTCTAGTATTTTGAATTCATGAATTGACACAGCGACAGGCCTATCGGCTGCATGAAAATATTCAATTAGTTTATCAACAACGACTGTACAAGCTTGCTGCAAGTTACGGGCATTGCGAATAGCCTGAAAAACTTCTGAGAAGGACAACATTGTCTCTTTACTGTATTTCAAGACCATACCTTAACCTTAATTAAAAATACTAAAATTTAACGATCATCCATTAAATTTCCTATGGTATAGGATAAGTGACTAAATCCTGTACTTAGCAAAGCTTTATATAGTCTTAACAAAAAATCCATGACAAAAATGTAGGGGCAATTCATGAATTGCCCCTACATTTTTGTCCCACACTCAACTGAAAACCGCTACAGCAGGTGATTTCTTGAAATAAAATCACCTGCTGTAGCGCAGGCATCCTGCCTGCGTGAGCATAATGCAAGCGAGACGCTTGCGCTACACGGGCTGATTGACTGACAAAAGCACCTGAAAACCATATCAGGCAAGATGCCTGACCCACAAACCAAAAATGCTTGTGGTGCGGGCATCCTGCCCGCTTTTCGGTGAGATTTGTCAGTCAATCAGCTACACGGGTATATTCTTTTCAAGAAATCACCTTACTTAGATGCGTCCTTTAGATGAGCTAGATTTTTGGGGCGGTAATTAGGATCATGCTGCCAACGCTGTTTTACAGTTCTATGTAGACAGGTAATATCTCCTTCCATTTTGCGCCAAACTTTTCCATCCAATTTAAATAAGCCAGTCGGTTCATTGTGAAAAGGAGTGTCAAAACGAGGATTGATTTTATGCTCGAGGCGATCGCGGTCGATCGCTAGCCCTAGATTTTCAACCTGCTCCATTACCCAATTTAACGTGATATCCGACAAGCCATAGGTAGCTTCAGTTCCACCGCCGATACAACCATGCTCTCCCACAAACCATAACTGATGGATTTGGGTTGTTGCGCCATCGCTCTTGTCCATCGGCGTGACTGGAAATGACTTACGGATTTCATCGATCGCGATCGCATGAAAAGCATTTTGGATCAAACGATTAATTTTCGTGTCAAAAAATTCATATTGTTTGTTGAGCCAGTTATCTACAGGAAAGTGGGGAATCAGATCGGGAACACCCAAAGAGCCAACAGTGTCCCAGCAGCATAGGGCATGAATTGGCACATGGTCGCCGTAATCTTCGCGAAATTGAACCGCCTGAACACCACTCGGTTTTGTCGCATCATTGCGATCGCGATAGAGTTCATAGGCTTCAGGAGCTTTATGAATATATTGCCGTTTCAGCAATCCAGAACAATAAATAAATCCTGCCAAACATCGTACAGTATAAGCACCACGGCTAAATCCAAACAGATAGATTTCATCACCTTCTTGATAGTTTAGACTCAAAAATCGATAGGCAGATTTAATCTTTTGATCGATGCCCCAGCCAAAAGCACCGCCACCTAATTGATCGATAAAATCGCCTTCAGTGCCAATCCCTTGATCGTAAAAAACAATTTGTTGCGTTCCTCGATCATCTGTCGCCTGAATTGTTTGGGTAATCTTTAAGACATTGCTCGCGCCAGCATTTTCCAGCTTTTGCCAAGTTCCATCGCAGCAAACAATTAGTCTTTTCATCTCGACTGCTCCTGTTGGTATAATGGTCAAAAATATATTAAATCAACCCATGTCGATCGCGTTTCGTAAATATCACGGATTAGGTAACGACTTTATTCTAATTGATAACCGCCAAAGTGGTGAACCAATTCTCACGCCTGAGCAAGCTGCTAAATTGTGCGATCGCAATTTTGGCATTGGTGCTGATGGTGTAATCTTTTTGTTGAATGCTCCTAAAGACGAACATCAGATGCGGATTTTTAATTCTGATGGTTCTGAACCAGAGATGTGTGGGAATGGAATTCGTTGTTTAGCTAAGTTTATGCAAGATTTAGATATTCCTACTATTGAGGGTAGTAAATATAAAATCCAGACTGGCGCGGGATTGATCGTGCCGCAAATGGATGCTGATGGACAAATAACGGTGGATATGGGCAAGCCATTTTTGACTGCCGCCGAGATTCCGACAACTTTGGGAGAAAGCGATCGCAAAGTCGTTAACTTCCCTCTCGAAGTTGGCGGTAAAACTTGGCATGTCACCACCGTGAGCATGGGAAATCCTCATTGTATGATTTTTGTCGATGATGTTGATCGCATTCCCTTAGCAGAAATCGGCATTCTCTTTGAACATCATCCAGTATTCCCAAAACGTACTAATACCGAGTTTGTGGAAGTTGTGAATCGCGGCTATGTAAAAATGCGCGTATGGGAACGTGGCGCAGGGGCAACTCTGGCATGTGGAACAGGTGCTTGTGCGACCGTAGTGGCTGGTGTTTTAAATGATTTATGCGATCGCATCTGTACAGTGAATCTCCCCGGGGGCGACTTAAAAATCCATTGGTCAGCCGAAAGCGATCGCATTTTGATGACGGGACCTGCAACCTTAGTATTTACAGGCTCAGTCCAAACCTAACTATAACTGATGTTACGCGGAAGTATGCTAAGACCCTCACCCCTAGCCCCTAGCCCTGAGGCAGGGTGGTTTCATTTTCGGAAAGGGTTAGAGGGTAAAGATTGTAGAAAAAGGCAAGAGATAAATATTGGGAGAGAAAATAAGATTGAACTAAGGAGCAAAGATCAGGAAAAATGGTCTGATTAAAGCAAAAGCAA